>JANPOM010000076.1:0-9419 GCA_031427995.1 Anaeromyxobacter sp.
CGATCGCGGCGCTCTCCGAGGGGCTGCAGAAGTTCGAGGGGACGCTCCTCATCGTCACCCACGACCAGGAGCTGATTCGCGAGGTCGGCACCCGCGTCTGGGTGCTGCACAAGGGCGAGCCGGTGCTCGACTTCCCCGGCACCTTCGACGACTTCGTGGCCAAGCACCCGGACCTCGCCGAGGCCCACCAGTAGCGCCTTGCGCCCCGGGAGCTGGGAGGCCGCACGGCGAGATCCTCGAGCTGGTCCCCGATGAGCGCATGGTGTTTCGGTGGGGTTTCGTGGGTCCCCGGAGAGCCGAAGGTCCGGTCTTCGATTCCCGACCGACCATTACGCTGCGCGAGACCCCTCCAGGCTCCACGCTCCTCACCCTCGTTCACGAGCGGCTCGATGAGCTCGCCCGGGCGATGCCCGACGTGGCTGACAAGGTGGAGCTCGGCTGGGAGTTCGTCCTGGAAAAGCTGAGCGCCTCGATCGCGACGCCCTCCGGAGGGCTACGCCCCTGACGACGCCTGGCGACATCGAGCGAAGGAGCCCCGAATGCGCAAAGTGATAGCTTGCGAGTGGATGAGCCTCGACGGCGTCGTGCAGGCGCCGGCCTACGCGGACGAGGACCCGACGGGCGGCTTCAAGCACGGCGGGTGGCACGTGCGTTACTTCGACGCCGCCTCGATGAAGTGGGTCATCGAGAACGTGACCACAGCGGGTGGGTTCTTGCTTGGCCGCCGGACGTACGACACCTTCGCGGCGCACTGGCCGAACGCGTCGGCGGAGGAGCAGCCGCTCGCCCGATCGCTCAACGCCCTCCCGAAGTACGTGGCGTCGCGGACGCTGAAGGAGCCGCTCGCCTGGCAGAACTCGCGGTTGCTCGAGGGCCACGTCGCTGCAGCCGTGGCTGCGCTGAAGCGCGAGGACGGCAAGGACCTGGTCGCGATCGGGAGCACGGAGCTGGTGCAAACACTGATCGCGCACGACCTGGTCGACGAATTCCGCCTGATGATCGACCCCGTCGTCTTGGGCGGTGGCAAGCGAGTGTTCCGTGACGACGGGTTGCTCAAGGCGTTGCGACTCGTCTCCAGCGAGGTGACGACCACGGGCGCGATCCTGGCGACGTACGCCCGCGCCGCCGGTTGACCTTCAAGCCGCCCCCGGCACCGTCCCGGCGATGGACGCGCAGAGATCCTTGAGGTCGTGGCCGGCGGCGCGCAGGTGATCGGGTCCGCGGTGCCGGTCGTGCGGGCCGCTCGCGGGCGCACCATTGCGGGCGTTCAGTCTGCCACGGCCCCGCCTTGCCGCAAGCGGCCCAGTACCCGAAAGGGTAAGTGGAGTTGGGGGGCTCGATCGCGGCCGGCTATGCCGCCTAGGGTGATGACCTCATGCAAACTCCCGAACCCGAGCGGCGTCGTCTGCGCGTCCGGTCGCCGAGCGATCTGGTTGGGGCGGTCTGGCTTCTCGCACTGAGCGCCTTCGCGCTCGTTTCCACCGGAAACCTCGACGCAGGGACGCTGCGTACGATGGGGCCCGGGATGCTCCCGCGATCGATCGCCATCGCGATCGGCGTGGCAGGGCTCCTTCTCGTCCTGATGTCGTTCGTCAGGAACGGCCCGTCGCTCGGCCGCTGGCCGCTGCGAGCGCCAATCGTCATCACGCTCGCGGTGGTGGCCTTCGCGCTCACCATACGGACGGTCGGCCTCGCCGTGGCCGGTCCGCTCGTGGTGATCGTGAGCGGCGGGGCCTCGCCGGAGAGCCGGCCGCGCGAGTTGGTGATCTTCGGCATCATCATCACCGCGCTCTGCATCGGCCTCTTCCGTTACCTCCTCCACCTACCGATTCCGGTGCTGATCATCCCCGGCGTCATCACCCTGTAGCGGGAGCCCGATGGACGGACTGCTCCAACACCTCGCGCTCGGCTTCCAGGTCGCCCTCTCGGCCCAGAACATCTGGCTCGCCTTCGTCGGCTGCCTGATCGGGACGCTGGTCGGCGTTCTGCCGGGCGTCGGTCCGATCGCCACCATCACGATGCTTTTGCCGATCACGTTCGGCATCGAGCCGACCGGCGCGATAATCATGCTCGCCGGCATCTACTACGGCGCGCAGTACGGCGGCTCGACCACCGCGATCCTGGTCAACATCCCGGGCGAGGTGACCTCGGTGGTGACCACCCTGGACGGCCACGCCATGGCGAAGCAGGGGAGGGCCGGCGCGGCGCTCGGCATCGCCGCGATAGGCTCCTTCTTCGCGGGCACGGTGGCGACGCTGGTGGTCGCGGCGCTGGCGGTGCCTCTGACGAAGCTGGCGCTCATCTTCGGCGCCGCCGAGTACACCGCGCTGATGATCGCTGGACTGGCCTTTGCGGTGGTCCTCGCGCGCGGGTCGATCCTGAAGGCCATCGCGATGATCCTCATCGGCATCCTGGCCTCTACCATCGGCACCGATCTCGACACCGGGCTCGAGCGGATGACCTTCGGCTTCATGCCGCTCGCCGACGGACTCAACTTCGCCGTCCTGGCCATGGGGCTCTTCGGGTTCGCAGAGGTTCTCCGGAACCTGGAGGCCGTCGAGCACCGGGACCTCATCCACAAGCCCATCGGGAGGCTGCTCCCGACCCGCGAGGACTTCGCCCGCGCAGCTGGCCCCATCCTCCGGGGCACCACCGTGGGTGCCCTCCTCGGCATCCTGCCGGGCAACGGCGCGGTGCTCGGCCCGTTCGCCTCCTACGCGATGGAGAAGCGGCTCTCCCGCACGCCGGAGAAGTTCGGCACCGGGATGATCGAGGGGGTGGCGGGGCCCGAGGCGGCCAACAACGCGGGGGCGCAGACCTCCTTCATCCCGCTCCTGGCGCTCGGCATCCCGCCCAACGCGGTGATGGCGCTGATGGTCGGCGCCATGACGATCCACGGCGTGGTCCCAGGTCCAATGGTGATGACGCGCAACCCCGGCCTCTTCTGGGGAGTCATCGCGAGCATGTGGATCGGGAACCTCATGCTGCTCGTGATCAACCTCCCGCTCGTCGGCATCTGGGTCCGCTTCCTCACGATCCCCTATAGGCTCATGTTCCCGGCGATCCTCCTCTTCTGCAGCATCGGCATCTACTCGGTGAACAACTCGTCGGCCGACGTACTCATGATGGCCGCGCTGGGGCTCACCGGGTGGGCCGCGTCGAAGCTCGGGTTCGAGGGGGCGCCGCTCCTGCTCGGGTTCGTGCTGGGCCGGCTGATGGAGGAGAACCTGCGGCGCGCGCTGGTCCTCTCGCGCGGCAACCTCGCCACCTTCATCGAGCGCCCCGTCGCCGCGGGGATGCTCGCGATCGCAACCCTCGTCCTCATCGTCGCAGTGGTCCCGGCCGTCCGCCGCGGCCGGGCCGAAGTCTTCACCAAGTGAAAAGGAGATCCGCCATGAAAAAGCTCCTCGCAGTCGTTGCCCTCGCAGCAGGAACCCTGGGCGCGGCGCCCGCGCATGCTGCCTGGCCCGAGCGGCCCGTCACCATGATCGTCCCGTTCGCGGCGGGAGGCCCGACCGACGTCGTGGCCCGGATCGTAGCGGAGAACATGTCGCGGACGCTGGGGCAGCAGATCGTCATCGAGAACGTCGCCGGCGCCGGCGGCACCACCGGCATCACGCGCGCTGCGCAGGCGGCCCCCGACGGCTACACCATCTGCATGGGCCACATGGGGACGCACGGCGCTGCTCCCGCCGTCTACCCGGACATCAAGTACGATCCCGCGAAGGACTTCGCGCCGATCGGCCTCGCCGCGGGGACGCCGATCGTCATCGTGGCGAAGAAGGACTTCCCGGCGAAGGACCTCAAGGCCTTCCTCGTGGCGATCAAGGCTGGCGGCGAGAAGATGAACGAGGCCCACGCCGGCGTCGGCTCGGTGTCGTTCACAACCTGCAGCCTCTTCAACTCGCTCTCCGGCGCCAAGCCGACCCGCGTCGTCTACCGCGGCACCGGCCCTGCGCTCAACGACCTCGTGGGCGGCCATGTCGACTACATGTGCGACCAGATCGTGAACCTGGTCCCGCAGATCCAGGCGGGCACGATCAAGGCGTACGCGGTGGCGCTCCCCGAGCGGTCGCCGGCGCTGCCCGACGTCCCGACCACGAAGGAGGCGGGGCTCCCCGAGTTCCAGGTGAGCGCCTGGAACGCGGTCTTCGCGCCCAGGGGCACGCCTCCGGAGATCGTGAAGAAGCTTTCCGACGCGCTGCTGAAGGCGCTCGCCGACCCGGCGACGCGCAAGCGGCTCCTCGACCTCGGCGGCGATCTCTCCAACACCGCGGCCCAGACGCCAGACGGGCTTCAGAAGCTGGTCACGAGCGAGGTCGCGCGCTGGAACAAGGTGCTGAAGGGCACGGTCGTCCCGGCTGCGGCTCCGGCAGCAGCGGCGCCGGCGAAGTAGTCGACACGGCGCCGTCCCCACGGAAAGGATCGCCCCTCTCCCCGGCCATGGCGCGCTTCGAGTGGGTCGAGTGATCGGGGAGACCGCGGGGCTTCGAGGACCCGCCGTAACCGCGCAGGTCTGCGCAGACGACCGTGTAATCGCGCGCGAGGTCGGTGGGAATGGTGCCCTCGGAGACCGGTGGCGACAATCCCCGACTGGTACGTCTCGTACCTGTCGGTGGACGACACCAAGAAGAAGCAACCGGAGATGGGGGCGCAGGAGCGCCTCTCCCGGAGCGGCGACAACATGGCCAACGTGCTCCAGTTCCTCAAGGAGCACCACCCGGACCGGCTGGAGGCCATCTTCGCGCGCCTGCGCCAGCGCATCCCGCGAATCGAGAAGGTGGTCGTCGAGCCGATGCCAGACGGCAACCTGCTCCTGGAAATCAAGGACGCGCCGTTCGACGAGCCGGTGTTGGCCCGGTTCGCCTCGGACCGGACCATCAAGATGCTAGCCTACCTACTGGTGCTTCAGGACCCGGCGCCGCCCCGCTTCATCGGGATCGAGGAGCCGGAGAACTTCCTGCACCCGCGCCTCCTGCCCGAGCTCGCCGAGGAGTGCCGGAGCGCCTCGGCGCAGTCCCAGCTCCTCGTCACTACGCACTCGCCGTTCTTCCTCGACGAGCTTCGGCCCGAGGAGGTACGAGTCCTCAACAGGGACGAGGCCGGCCACACGCAGGCCATTCGCGCCAGCGAGGTGACGGGCGTCCGCGAGTTCCTCGACACCGGCGCCAAGCTGGGAAACCTCTGGATGGAGGGGTACTTCAACGCCGGAGATCCCCTCGTCAACGGTGCCGCGCCTACACGACGGGGACGCACCCGGTGAGCGTCGAGCACGTCGAGGTGCTGGTGGAAAAGAACTCGATGGCGGTGGCCCTGGAGGCCATCCTGCCGAAGCTCCTGGGACCGGTGTCCTTCGCCACCCGGGTCTTCCAGGGCAAGGGTGACCTCCTCGCTCGCCGCCGCCGAGTCCGACTTGGAGGACCTGGCGCTGCAGCACTTTGAACCGGGCGTTGAACCAGTAGATCCGAGTCACCGTATTTCATCTTGTCGGACTCGATCGGTGGGTTGAATGGCTTATCCCTGCACTTGACAACTGGAAGGGCCGCGATTACAGATTGGTCACGATGGCCTCCGGTCGATTCGCCATGGCGCTCCACGCCCTCGCCCTGCTCGCCACCGGCGAGGAGGGGGCGCCGTCGGAGTACCTGGCCGGCAGCGTCAACACCCACGCCGTCTTTCTGCGCCGGGTGCTGCGCCAGTTGGCCGCCGCCGGGCTGATCGAGGCGCGCGAGGGGCGGGGGGGCGGCTACCGCCTGTCCCGTCCTGCCGCCACCATCACGCTGGCCGAGGTCTACCGGGTCATGGAGCCGGACGGCCCGCTGGCGCCGAGCCCCTGCGAGCCGAACGTCAAGTGCCCGGTTGGCGCCGGGATGCGCGCGGCCTTCGACTCGACCGCGGCGGCGGCCCGCGCCGGGGTGGAAGCGGCCCTCTCGATCCAGACCGTGGCCGACCTGGCCCGGACCGCCCTGCGCCGCGGCAAGCCGGCCCGCGTCACCACCTGAGCCGACCTGGAGCCCCGCGCTGACCATCGCCGTCGCCACAAACTGCAATCACAGGACAAGCAGTAAGACCCGAGACCCCGCCGTGTCGTACCCACCCACCACCAGCACCAAGGAGCCCGTCATGTCCAAGATCCTCGTCACCACCCCCACCGGCAAGGTCGGCCAGGAGCTGGTCCGCCTCCTCCAGGCCCGCGGCGCCACGCTGCGCCTCGGCGCCCACTCGGTCGCCAGGACCCGGGCCGCCTTCCCCGGCCTCGAGGTGGTCGAACTCGATCACACCCGGCCCGAGACCCACGCCGCGGCCGTCGCCGGCGTCGACGCGGTCTACCTGGCCTCGCCCGGCGACTTCCCCTCGGCGCCGGAGAAGGCGCTGGTCGACGCCGCCGGTAAGGCCGGCGTGAGGCGGATCGTCAAGCTGGCGGCGCTCGGGGTCGAGCAGTCGGACAACGCCCTGCGGCAGGTGGAGGAGCACATCCGCGCCTCGGGCATCCCCTTCACCTTCCTCCACCCGACCTGGTTCATGCAGAACTTCAGCACCTCGATGGCGGCGGCCATCAAGTCGGGCACGCTGGCCGAGCCGGCCGCCGACAAGAAGACCGCCTTCATCGACGCCCGCGACATCGCCGCGGTGGCCGCCGAGGCGCTCACCCGCCCAGGCCACGAGGGCAAGACCTACGCGCTGACCGGCGGAGAGCTGCTCAGCCGCGCCGAGGTGGCGGCCCGCTTCCAGGCCGCGCTGGGAAAGCCGGTCACATACGTGGCGGTGACCGACGAGCAGTTCCGCACCGCAGTGAAGGGTTTCCTGACGCCGAGCTACCTCGAGCTGATGAGCGCCCTCTACGCCATGGTCCGCGCCGGGTACGCCGAGGTGAAGACCGCCACGGTGCAGGAACTGCTGGGGCGAGCCCCGGTGGGCTTCGACCAGTTCATCCGGGACCACCGGTCGACCTGGGCCTAGGGCGCATCATCGGGAGTTCGACGGCGCTCGACTGCCCCGGCGCGTGGAAGACCCGCTGCCTCGCCTTCCCGAAGTCGCCCGTCGTGGCGCCGGGGAGTGCGTTAGAGAGGCCGGCCTGGGCCGTCTTGAGCTTCTTCAGGAACTCCCGGCTGACGTCAACGTGGATGCGGCTCCGCTCGGCGGAGAGCGGCTCGATCTCGTCGCGCTTGGCCACGGGCCAACCGACTCCCCCAAATGCCACTTCGGACGTCCGAAGTTGCGAAAGGGGGACCACGTCTGGGGGCTGGTCGGGCGCGGTCGCCAACGTGAGCGTGGGCTGGGCCTCAAGCTCCGGCGCAGGGCTGAGCGTCGGCTGAAGCTCGGCGACGACCTCTTGCGCCTCTAGCGCGGAGAGGCCGAAGAAGCGGGGCAGCACCGTCGCCTTGTTCTCTTCGGTCAGTGCCTTGGCCAGTTCGGCCGTGCTGGAGCAGCAGAGCCGGCCGTCGCGCATCGGCTCGATGAGATCGGGAAGCGATGCAGCGCCTGGGCGGCGCTCTTGCGCCAGTAGGCGCTCGGGTTGGGGAGCTAAAGGCCGACGCGATTGGGCGTCGCCTTGGCCGTGGGTCCCGCGGCCTTCCCGGAAGATGCCTGCTCGCTGCGCGACGGTCCGCCGGCCGGCTACCGGCTACCGGCTCGCCCTCTCGGGCGGGTGGGCCGGGGCATCAATGCGCGCTTGCCCACTGGTGCGCCCCTGCGGCAAGGATGAGCGCCATGACGGCGACGCACGTCTTGACGATCCTGGCGGTGGACGATCTTCCCCGGGCGGTGGCCTTCTACGTCGATGGTTTCGGCTGGCCGAAGGTCGTCAACGCACCGGTCTACGTCGAGTTTGGCTTGCCGGGTGGAACGCGGCTCGGCCTCTACGAGAGGCGGGGCTTCGGGCGGAACACGGGGCAGGTCCCTGCGCGAATTCCGTACGGCGAACTCGCGGCGACCGAGCTCTACTTCCATGTTGACGACATCGCCGTGGCCATCGAACGCCTTCGCCGCACGGGCGCCCGCGAGCTGAGCCCGCTGTCTCAGCGGGACTGGGGCGATGAGGCCGCGTACTTCGCGGACCCAGAGGGGAACGTCATCGTCCTGGCCCGTCCCCTCGGTGATGCCGGACGTCAGTCCCCAGGACGGGAGGAGCAGGTCGAGCCGAAGCCGCGGTCCTTCCCCTCATCTTGAGGGAACCCATCCGCCTCACCAGCCTGGTCTTGAGCGGGTCGGCTGGCGGATCCGGCGCAGGCGGTGACGATCAGGGCGGCAACCGCGATCGCCGCGATTCGCATGGAGCCCAACTCCGACTCAGAGGAATGGCACGCTGGGCGGGGTGCGCCCTTACGGCCGCGTCGCCGCCGCTGGGAAGGACCAGGACCCCGCCCCAGCACAATAGCCGGCCTGGTGGGCCGCACGGAACGAGTCGACGGTGCCAGCCAGGGTGTTGCCCGTCACCGTCGCGACCAGTTTCCCGCTGTAGCGGCACGGGCCGTTGTCGAAAGTCCAGGCCACCATGAAGCCGTCGGTCCAGGCGCTCCCCCCGGCGCCGGTGGCAGGCAGGGCCAGGCCGGCGCTGTCCCCCGGGTAGGCGGAGACCGCGAGTTCGCACCCGGCTTGCGAGAAGGTCCAGGTCTGCTCAGCCACCAGGCTGCCGGGGGTGATCTGGGCGTCCCACGCGCCTTCCATGCGGACGCAGGTCGGGTCGACGGCCCGTTCGACGGTGCAGCTGGCGATGAGCGCCGCCGAGATCGGGACGAGGAGCGCCCGCCGCAGGCTACCGAGGCCGCTCCGCATACCGTCCTCCGCGGCCCGTCACGGGCGCCGCCAGTCACATTGTGGGACTCCCCCGCGCCGATGTCGAGGCTGCCCGCCCCAGGGCGCGGTCGAGCTTCTCCTCACGGGCCGACTCCACGCCTAGGAAGCCGTCCTGCTGCGAGGCCAGTCTTACGAGGCGCGGCCTCGAGGAGCGCGCTGGCGGCCTTCTCGGTGGAGTGGGCACCTCTGGTGCCACCGGGAACGACGGTGAGCCGCCGCGGCGCCGCGGCTCGCGTCCCTCCCGCGGACCCCCTATGGTGCGAATCGTGACCGGACGAACCATGAAGAAGGGGAAGGAGGCGGCCCGCGAGCTCGCTCCCGGGCAGTCGCCCGAGCTGCTCAAGGCGCTCCACATCCTCACCCGCGACGGCGCGCTCAACGCCGACAGCCTGCGCAAGCTGAAGCAGGTGAACCACCTGGCCCGGCTGCTGGCGCCGGCCCTGGAGGACGTACTCTCCCGCTTCGGCGAGCCGGTGCTGGTTGACTGCGGCGCCGGCAAGAGCTACCTCGGCTTCGTGCTCTACGAGCTCTTCCTGGCCGCCGCTGGCAAGGGGACGCTCCACGCCATCGAGGCTCGTGGCGAGCTGGTGGAGAAGGCGCGGGCGCTGGCGACCCGGCTCGGC
>JANPOM010000077.1:0-4221 GCA_031427995.1 Anaeromyxobacter sp.
GCGGGCGATCTCGACCATGGTCGGCTCGCCCAGCACCTTGAAGGGCGGACGGTCCTCCTGCTCGGCGCGGGCCTCGCGGGCCAGCCAGAGCGCCCGCAGGATCTTCTTGGCGCCGGCGTCGAGTTCCCGCGCCCCCTTGAGCTTGCGCCAGCCCTCGGTGTCGAAGACCCGGGCCCTGGGCACCGCGGCGGCGATGCGCTGGAACTCGACCTCGGCCAGCTCGGCCAGCTGGCGCGCCGCCAGTTCGGCCTTGAACTCATCGGCGATGGGCAGGAGGAACTGCGTGTCGAGCGAGGCGTATACCAGCTGCTCCCGGGTGAGCGGGCGGCGTCCCCAGTCGGAGCGCTGGTGGGCCTTCGACATGCGCAGGCCGAACTTGGCCTCGACCAGCGCCGAGAGCCCGAGCCCTGGGCGTCCCAGCCGGCGCGCCGCCACCATGGTGTCGAAGAGGCGCGGGAGGCTCCAGCCGAACTCGCGCTTGAGGCAGCGGACATCGTAGTCGGCACCGTGGAGCACCGTCTCCCGTCCGTCGCAGAGCACCTCGCCGAGGGGGCGGATGTCGACGGCGATGGGATCGACGATGAAGTCGGCGCTCGGGGTGGAGAGCTGGAGCAGGCAGACCCGCTCCTTGAAGACGTGGAAGCTGTTCGACTCGGTGTCGAGCGCCAGCACCGGCTCCGGGCGGAGCACCGCGATCAGGGCCTGCAGCGCGGCGGGATCGGCCACGTGGACCGGGATGCGGGGGACGGGGATCGGCACCGGCACATCCTACCCCGGGCGGGCCACGGCCACCTCGCCGGCCACGACGGCGTCGGGCTCCAGCAGGGCCAGGTTGACGGGCCGGGAGCACCCACCGGTCGCCACGGCCGTCGCCGGGGGGCGTTCCGGGTCAGCCCCATCGGCTGGCGAGCCCGTGTGACGGTTCGCGAGGCTTGTCGCGCCCGTGGCCACGGGGCTACCCTCTGCCGGCCATGCCGAAGCAGACCGCCAAAGCCACCATCGCCGCCGCCGGCCGGGTCACCAACGCCGCGGTCGGGCTGGCCTCCGACCTCGCCAGCGACCTGGTGGACGGAGTGAAGAAGTCAGACCGGCCGCTGCGGCTCAAGGCGGCGGTGGTCGGCACCTGGCTGCTGCTGGCGACCATCACCATCTGGAGCGCCTGCCCCTCGACCGGGCCGTCCAACTCGCTGGGCGCGGTGGCGCGGCTGCAGACCACCAGCGTCGGCCAGGTGCTCTCCTTGCGCAACGACACCGATGGCACCATCTGGACCGAGGTCGAGCTGATCCTCGACGACACCTGGCGCTACGATCGCCGCCGCACCATCCGGGCCGGAGATACCGTCACGCCCCGCGTCGAGGACTTCCGGCGGGACGGGGAGCCGCCACCGGCCACGCACCGGCCGTCCAAACTCACCATCCAGTGCCAACAGGGGCGCGTCTCCCTGCCGCTGGTCGAGAAGCGCTGAACCGCGCCGGCTCGCGCCGCTCCTGGCGCCAGGGCCGGTCGTCGATCGCCGCCTCGTCTCGCCGCGCCGCCGCCGCGCCGGCCGCCCGCCGCCAGTCCGCCTCCAGCTGCCTCACCGCCTCGTGCCGGACCGCCACCTTCCGCAGCGCCTCCCGCCGGGTGGCCACCACCCCCGCCTCGGCCCGGGCCCGCGCCTCGGCCTGCTCCACCAGCCGAGCGAGCCGCGCCGCCTCGAGCCGCTGCCGCTCGGCCCAGCGCCCAGCCTCGCCGAGCGACGGACCGAGCCAACCAGCAGCCGGCCAGCGTCCGGCCGCACCGTCCAGCGCCGATGCCGCCACGCTGCTCGCCGCCTGGCGGCGCGCCGCCACCTCGGCCTCGGCCTGGAGCTGCGCCCGCTCGGCCTGGGCCAGGGCGGTGGTGGCTACCTGCTCCTCGCGCCGGCGAAGCTCGAGCAGGGGCCGGAGCGCCCAGACGCTCACGCCAGCGCCTCCAGCCGCGCCAGCGTCACCTCGAACGGCTCGAACTCGGCGGGATCCTGGCGGAGGAAGGCCTCCAGGGCCTCGCGCCGCTCCAGCGCCCGGTCGATGAGCGGATCGCTCCCGGGCTGGTAGGCGCCGAGCCGCACCAGGTCGCGGGACTGCTCCAGGGCGGCCAGCAGCGACCGCACCCGGGCTGCCGCCTCGCGGTGGGGCTGGCCAGCCACCCGGGACATGACCCGCGAGACGCTGGCGAGCGGATCGATGGCGGGGAAGCGCCCCTGCTCCGCGAGCCGGCGATCGAGCACGATGTGGCCGTCGAGGATGGCTCGCACCTCATCGGCGATCGGCTCGTCGAGGTCACCGCCGGCGACCAGTACCGTGTATACGGCGCTGATCCCGCCCCGGGCCCGGTTCCCGGTCCGCTCCAGCAGGCGCGGGAGAGCCTGGAAGACCGAAGCCGGGTAGCCCTGGCGTGCCGGCGGCTCACCGGCGGCCAGGCCGACCTCGCGCTGGGCCCGGGCGAAGCGGGTGACCGAGTCGAGCAGGAAGAGCACCTCGGCCCCCTGTTCGGCGAACCACTCGGCGATGGCGGTGGCGACGTGAGCGGCGCGCAGGCGGACCAGCGCGGGCTCGTCGCTGGTGGCCACCACCACCACGCTGCGCCGCAGCCCGATCTCCCCTAGCGCCCCCTCGATGAACTCGCCCACCTCCCGGCCGCGCTCGCCCACCAGGCAGATGACCGAGAGGTCGGCGCGGGCTCCGCGGGCCAGCTGCCCCAGCAGCGTCGACTTGCCGACCCCGGCCCCGGCGAAGAGGCCGAGCCGCTGGCCGCGGCCGGCGGTGAGCAGGCCGTCGATGGCCCGCACCCCGAAGGTGAGCGGCTCGGCCACCGGGCGGCGCTCCAGTGGCGGCGGAGGAGGCCGCTGGACCGCCCAGCGGACCAGACCCGGGGGGAGCGGCTTTCCGTCGATGGGACGGCCCAACCCATCGAGCACCCTCCCCAGCAGCGCTTCGCCCACCGCCACGGTGAGCGGGGCGCCGTGGGGGCGCACCTCGGCATCGAGCCCGACGCCGGCCGGATCCCCCAGCGGGAGCAGCACCGCCCGCTCCTCGCGGAGCCCAACCACCTCGGCCAGGAGCGGCGAGCCGGTCCGCTCCACCTCGACCAACTCTCCGAGCCTCACCCCGGCAAGCGCAGCCTCGAGCGCCAGCCCCGAGAGCTGGGTGAGCCGGCCGGAGAGGCGGAGCGGCGGCGCCGAGTCGAGGGCCGCCAGCCGCCTGGCCAGCTGGCTCAAGCCGCGCCCCGGGTCAGCGCGGCGCGGAAGACCTCGAGCCGGCGGTCGATCCGGCCGTCAACCTGCCCGGCCTCGCTCTCCACCACCACGTCACCGGGGAGCAGCGTCGGATCGTCCACCAGCTCCAGCGCCCCTTCCCCGGCCATCGGTGAGAGCCCGGCGGTCCGCTCGCGGAGCAGCGCCGCCCCCTCGGGATGAAGCCGGACCCGGAGCGGTCGCCCCCGGCCTGCCGCCCGGAGGGCCGCGCTGGCCCCTGCCGCCGCCGCCCCCGGATCGAGCTTCAGCTCGCGTCCGAGGATGCGCCGCGCCATCTCCACCGCCAGGTCGAGCGCCTCGACCTCGGCGCGAGCCAGCCAGCCGGCCCGCAGCCCGGCCAGCTCGACGAGCCGCTCCTGTTGCTGGAGGATCCCGGCACTCAGCCCCTCGGCCCGCCCCTCCTCGAAGGCCGCGGCGCGGACCGCGCAAGCCGTACGGCGGACCGCATCGGCCTCGGCCTCGGCGCTGGCCACCAGGGCCAGGGCCCGTTCGGCCCCCATCCACTCGGCGGCGGAGAGGCGCCTCCTCGGCCATGCTTCCGCACCCTTGCCCGCCTTCTTGACCCGGCTGCCCTCCATGATCCGCCTCCCGGCTCGCCGGCCCGGGCCGCGGAGCGGTGGCTCCGCGCGGCGGCGTCTGGAGAACGCAGTGCACGGGTGGTGCCGGAAGCGGAGCCGGGGAAAGAAAGAGCGCCCGCCTCCGGCTCACGGAAGCGGGCGCTCGTGACGCGGCCGGAGAAAGGACTAGTGCCCCGACCCAGGCATGATGACCCGACGAGAGCGCCGAGACCGAAGCGAGGCTGGCGCCCGAGGAGGGAGCAGCGGAAGCGTAGCAGCGCTACTCTGAGCAGCGGACCGACGAAGCCGCCTGCCGCAGCGAGAGGATCGGCGCTCGCAGTGGTCAGTATGCCTGGGTCTGGGCACTAGGCTGCGTCGCGCTCTTCGGG
>JANPOM010000078.1:0-8199 GCA_031427995.1 Anaeromyxobacter sp.
TCTCGCTGCGGCAGGCGGCCTCGTCGGTCCGCTGCTCAGAGTAGCGCTGCTACGCTTCCGCTGCTCCCTCCTCGGGCGCCAGCCTCGCTTCGGTCTCGGCGCTCTCGTCGGGTCATCATGCCTGGGTCGGGGCACTAGCGCTTGCGGCGCTCCGCGGCCAGGCGCGCCGCAATCTCCGTCGCCCGGACCAACGCGGCATCGGTCGCGGCGCGCTGCGGCCGCTTCACTGCCAGCGAGGTGGCACCGAGGCGCTCCAGCGCATCGACCAGGGTCGGATCACGATCCGCGTCGTCACCCTCGATGGGCATGGAAGGCGCGGGCTGGGCCAAGGCCCAGGGCAAGGACGACTCGGTGACGACACCTTCGGTCGGCAGCGCGATGACCAGGTCCACCTGGATACCGGCTCCCTGCGGCGAGGTCCCGTCGGGGAGGAAGAAGAGCCCGGTGGTGACGTAGAGCGCCCCCGTCGGAAGCTCGCCGTCGTAGATGTCCTGCAGGGTCCCCTTGCCGAAGGTCCGCGCCGTTCCGACGACCAGGGCCCGGCCGCGCGCCCGAAGCGCGCCCGCCACGATCTCGCACCCAGACGCCGTCTCCTCGTTGACCAGCACCAGCACCGGACCGGCGTAGGCTCGCGAGGGTCCCGGGTCGTTCATGACCTCGTCGGGAGCGCCGCGCTTGTGGACGCGGACCACCGGGCCCCCGGTCAGGAAGAGCCCGGCGATGGCCACCGAGGTCGAGAGGTAGCCCCCCGTGCAGCTTCGGAGATCGAGCACCACGGCCTCGGGTGGGCGGCGGCCAAGGTGAAGGGCGCGCTCCACGCCATCGGCGGTGTCCTGGTCGACCTCGTCGACGCGCGCCACCAGGACGCGATGCCCGAGTTCGACGCGCGGCGTGGCCGTCACCGACATGTTCCGGTCCTGGAGGACCTGGCGCACCAGGTGGAAGCGGCGCGAGGGGCCGAGCCTGCGCCCTGAAGGGCGAGCCACCATCAGCGGCACCGACTCCTCGAACCTGTCCAGCAGCGCCGAGACCTCCCCGGCGTCGAGATCGGCCGCCGAGGAGGAGCCGACGGCGGTCAGGACGTCTCCCACCCGCAGGGTGCGCTGGCGAGCGGCCGGCGACCCGGGGTGGATGGCGCTGATCGGCAAGCCTCCTGGTACCGGGTCACCCAGCTCGAGGCCAAGCAGGCCCGCCGGGGGATTGAGCTCCAGGTCGGAGTGGTTGGCCTCCTCCTCGGTCTCGTAGCGGCTGTGAGGGTCGAGTGCGTGGGCGAAGGCGTTGACCAGGTCGGCGGTCCCGCGTCCGGCCAGCCGCTGGCGTGACAGGGCCAGCCAGCGGAGCGCTCGCCGCGCGCCGAAGGCCCTGGCCGCCGGCCAATCGGCGACGCCGCGAACCCGCCACGCCTCGGCGAGCGCGTCCCCCATGAGCAGGGACCGGAGGCCCGAGGTGTCGCGGGGCGGGCCCGAGGCCTGTTGAGGCTCATCCTCGGGAAGCTCGTCCGGCAGCGAGGTCGCCAGGGCAGCGCTGGAAGCGAAAAGGCCGTTGGCCCGGTCCAGCGCGAGGCGAATCCGAGCCAGTTGGGCCTCGACGTGCGCGCATCGGCCGGCGTCGCGCTCCGCCAGCAGCGCGGCGCCCGTGGTCTGGGAGGCGCCCGACTTGATGGCGGCGACGTCCTCCGCGAGGAGCCAGGGGTGGTCGGTGATCAGCGCCTCGGCGAGCAGGTCGCGTGCCCGCAGCGCCAGCTCGGGGGTGAGCCGATCATGGAGCACGTGGTGGGCCACCGCGAAGTCGACCATGGACCAGGCGTTGGCGCAGGTCGGCGGGCCACGGACAGGGACGCCCGCCGGACCGACCGCGCGGCCCGGAGCCGGGGCCAGTCCGATAACCAGGGCCACCAGCCAGAGAAGCGGTCCCCGGAGCCGTGGGGGAGAGGAGAGGAAGACGTCGATCATGAGGAGCCCACGTTAGTGTGCCGGAGCCCCGAACTCCAGCCTGGTGCCCCGACCCAGGCCTACTGACTTGCGAGGACCGCTGCCGTCCAGAATTTCGACGCCTGTGCCGGAGAGTGAATACCCGGGACCCGCAGGTCCGGAAACCTGACCGGGACTTGTTGGTCCGACCGGAGACCTCGCGGTGACCCGGAAACCTGCCCGGGAGTCGTTGGTCCGACCCGGTCAGGGTCTGGGTGGCGGCCAAGGGGCGGCGTCGCCCGCCTCGTCGACGCGCACCTTGGTATGCGCCGGCCCACGCCAGATGCTGCCCGCGATGACCCGCCCTGGAAGCCAGGGATAGGCGGTGCGCGCCGCGTCGGTCGTGAAGACCGCCGGGGAGGGGGGCGGGACATCTGGGACCGCGGCCGGGAAGCCCTCGTCGTTGATCGGAATGACGGGAGCACGAGGCGCGAGGCCCCGGCCGGGGCGGCGCTGGCGACGGACGCGCTGGTCCTGACGCGGCTTGGAGTGTCGAGTTTCGTTCAAGTCCGGTGCTCCAATCACTAAGATGGGAAGGGCGCTCGCCCTCTCTGGGCGGCGGCCAGGCTCGCGTTGTCGGCGTTGGCGCTGGCGTTCTGTCGGCTCGCGGCTGGCTCTCCCGGCCGCGCGGCCAGTGGCTTTATAGCAGAAGACCGGCGCCCCCGCAGACTTCTGCGTCGCGCCGCGCCCCCGCGATGACGCGATGTGCCAGTCAACATTGCTCGAATTGGGACTCGAATGGCTTGCCTCGTGGCCCATGCCTTGTCAGGATGCGCGTCCCAATCCGGATCACTACAGCGCCGCAACTGCGCGGGTTGATTGACCTATCCGCTCGACTACGCCCGCGCCCGCTGGAACGAAAGAGGACCGCGCCACATGACCACGAAGGCCATCAGACCGTCCCTGGTGAATCCGCTCGACCCCGACGAAAAGGTCGAGTTCACCATCCCCGGAGAGATCTCCCGCGCCACCGGTCCGTACGAAGAGGCGATGAAGGAGGGCTACGACCTCATCCAGCGCCCCATCCGCTCGGTGCCGGTCGACGCCATCGAGAAGCAGCACCTCAAGAAGCGCATGACGGTCTGGGAGCGGCTCAAGGTGCTCTCGCCCAGGCCGCCCAACGTCCTCTACCAGAACTGGGGCAAGAACCTCGACGGCGCCTCGCTGGTCACCGCGGTCCTCGACATCGGCGGCCGCGACGTGGCGGTCTACGGCCACGACTTCACGGTCCGCGCCGGTTCGATGGACGCCACCAACGGCAACAAGCTGGCCCGTCTCTTCCGCATGGCCGGGGAGAAGGGCATCCCGCTCATCGGGATGAACGACTCGGCCGGCGCCTTCGTGCCGGCTGGCGTCGGCGGCCTCGACGGCTACGCCGAGGCCTTCACCGCGCTCCGCAAGATCAGCGGCGTGGTCCCCTCGATCATGTGCATGTTCGGCTTCAACGCCGGCGGAGGGTCTTACCTGCCGCGCCAGGGCAGCTTCGTCATCCAGCCCGGCGACACCTTCATCGGCCTGACCGGCCCCGGCGTCGTCAAGTCGGTGCTGGGCGAGGACATCACGCCCGAGGAGCTGGGCGGCCCAAAGGTCCACGGCGCCTCCGGCGTCGCCGACCTCACCGTGCAGGACGAGCTGGCCGCGCTGCGCCAGGCGGTCCGGCTGCTCTCCTACCTCCCGGACAACAACCGGGTCGCGGCGCCGTTCCAGCCGACCAGCGACCCGATCGACCGCAAGACCTGGGAGATCAACACCCTCCTCAAGAAGGCCTTCAACTCGGCGAGCGGATTCAACACGCCCTTCGACGTCTCCATCATCATCCAGGGCGTCTGCGACTACGGCGACTACTTCGAGGTGCAGCCGGATCGCGCCCGCGAGGCGGTCACCGCCTTTGGCCGCATGGGCGGCCAGGTGGTCGGCTTCGTCGCCAACAACAGCGCCGTCGGCTCCGGCCAGATCGACTGCGACTCGGCGCTGAAGATCGCCAGGTTCGTCCGCTTCTGCAACATCTACAACATCCCCATGGTCTTCATGGAGGACACCACCGGCTTCCTCCCTGGCCGCGAGCAGGAGGCCCGCGGCATCGTGCAGGCGGGCCGCTCCATGCTCGACGCCATCGTCGACGTGCGGACCCCGCGCATCCTGCTCATTCTCCGCAACGCCTTCGGCGGCGCCTACGCCTCGTACAACAACTACCCGACCGGCGCCGACCTGGTGCTGGCGCTCCCCACCACCCGCCTCGCGGTGATGGGGCCGGCCGGCAAGGAGTTCGTCTACAAGGACGAGCTCCGCAAGATCCGCGGCGCGGTCGCCGAGATGGTGAAGAAGGGGCAGGCCACCCGTACCGCCGCGGGGATGGACGCCGCCGAGGCCAAGCGGGACGCCGAGAAGGAGGCGGCCGACTGGGTCAAGGCCCAGGAGACCCTGCTCAATCAGCGCTACGAGCGCGAACTCATGAACCCGAAGGAGGGGCTCTCGCTCGGCTCCATCTCGTCGATCGTGATGCCCACCGACCTGCGCCAGGCCCTGGCCGAGAACATCGGCTTCCTGATGCGGCACTACCAGCCCTCCGCGATGACCGGCCCGCAGCGCGAGTTCCACTGAGCCCAGGTCCCATCCCCCCAGACCCGCGACTCGTCGAGAGAGAGAGACCGATGGCCCAGTCGACCGACCTGTACCGCCACAACCCGCTCATCCACCGCGACCGCCGCCTCGGCGAGTCGAAGTCGGAGTGGGTCCGCTCCTTCGCCTGCACCGACCTCAAGCCGCTCATCGTCTGCCGCGGCCCCATCCGCAAGGAGGCCATGGACGTCTTCGAGGAGATGGGGATCGGCCACTACGGCATCCTGCTCTCCGAGAAGGACTCGATCGTCTACCCGAACGCGCTGGCTCCCGAGCTGCGCCAGTTCAACGACACCAGCCGCGTCCACCGGGTGCCCGACTACAGCGGCGCCAGCAAGGAGGAGCGGGTCGAGCGGATGAACCAGATCGTGCAGATCGCGCACGACAACGGCTACGACTCGGTCTTCGCTGGCTACGGCTTCATGGCCGAGGACGAGGAGTTCGTGGCCACCCTGGAGAGGGCCGGCCTCAAGTTCATCGGCCCCAACTCGACCACCCAGGCCCGCGCCGGAAAGAAGGACCAGGCCAAGCGGACCGCGCTGGAGGTGAAGGTCAGCGTCACGCCGGGCATCAACAACGTCACGGCCCGGACCGTGGTCTCCAAGTTCCCCACCCGCAAGCAGCTGCTGGCGGTCATCGAGGCCCGCAAGCTCACCGTCGACCCCAAGGTGGTGGCCAACCAGGAGCTCTCGCTCGAGGACCTCGCCGACCAGATCCTGGCCGCCTGCTACGCCAGCGGCCAGGACCTCTACACCATCGACGAGCTGGGCGTGCAGGTGGAGAAGGAGGTCGCCGCCATGTTCAAGGAGCACCCGCGCAGCCGGGTGCGCCTCAAGGCCATCGGCGGCGGCGGCGGCAAGGGCCAGCGCCTCCTCGGCGGCTCGCTGCTGACGCTGGAGAAGGCCACCGACAAGGAGATCGCCGCGGCCAGCTCCGAGGCCCCGGCCATGGTCCGCGAGGTGCTCAGCGAGGTCAAGGCCACCGGCGTCGGCGACAACAAGAACGTCCTCGTCGAGCTCAACATCGAGCAGACCCGCCACAACGAGATCCAGGTGCTGGGCAACGGCGAGTGGTGCGTGACGCTCGGCGGTCGCGACTGCTCGCTGCAGATGCACGAGCAGAAGCTGCTCGAGATCTCGGTGACCCAGGAGACCCTGGCCGCCGCCATCGCCCGCGCCGGGAAGGCCGGCAGACAGGCCGAGGCCAGGTCGCTCGCCACCGACCTCGAGATCCTCAAGCGGATGGAGGCCGACGCGGCCCGCTTCGGCCAGGCGGTGGGGCTCGACTCGGCCTCCACCTTCGAGTGCATCGTCGATCGCGACCGCTACTACTTCATGGAGGTCAACACCCGCATCCAGGTGGAGCACCGGGTCTCGGAGCTCTGCTACAGCCTCAGGTTCACCAACCCCGACGACGCCAGCGACTTCTTCGTGGTCGAGTCGCTGGTCGAGGCCATGGCGCTGCTGGCACGCCACAAGCGACGGCTGCCCAAGCCGACCCGGATTCCCCGCTTCGGCGCCTCGGCCGAGGCCCGCCTCAACGCCACCGACGCCTCGCTCTCGCCGCACGCCGGCGGCGTGATCCGCTTCTGGTCGAAGCCCATCGAGGGCGAGATCCGCGACGACCAGGGCATCAGCCTGCCCAACCCCGACACCGGCATGTTCATGCGCTACCGGGTGGCCGGCGCCTACGACTCCAACATCGCGCTGCTGCTCACCAAGGGCGAGGACCGGCTGCAGAGCTACCAGCACCTCTCCAAGGTGCTGGCGAAGACCAGCTTGCGCGGACAGGACGTCGCCACCAACCTCGAGTTCCACTACGGCCTGGTCAACTGGTTCATCGGCCAGAACGTCATGGCCAAGCCGACCACCCGCTTCGTGGTCCCCTACCTGACGCTGATGGGCCAGCTCAAGGAGGAGTCGAAAAGAATCGACACGGTCTTCGCCTTCCTGGAGATGAAGAAGCACTACGCCAGGCAGGTGGCGAAGGCCAGCCCGGACGATCCGGCCATGGCCAAGGCGATGTCGGAGGTGCTCGATCGCAAGGGGACGCTGCTGACGCGGCCCATGGGTCGGCTGCTGGACGACCCGCACCTCCTCTCCGGTTGGCTCAGTCTCCACCGCAACGACTACCTCATCCAGGACGCCAAGCTCACCTGGCGGCGCAACCCGCTGGTGATCCTGGGGGAGACCTACGAGTACCTCAACATGGCCTGGGACCCGGCCGCCCCCTCCGCCGAGGTGATCTGGGAGCACGACCACGCGCTGCTGTCGCGCGCCACCCGCTTTTACGCGGAGGTGCGCCAGAAGCTCGGCCTCCCCGAGGAGCAGTTCAAGCAGCTCGACGAGGTGCTTTGCAGGGAAACGCCGCAGGGCGGCTACGACGCCGAGACCTGGGAGCGGATCCGCGCCGCCCACCTCGGCTTCGAGGCCGGCAACGAGCTGCTCGGGCTGCTCTTCACGATCGCCGAGAAGGTGAGGTTCTTCGGCTTCCGGGTCGAGGAAAACCTCGACGTCACCATCCCGGCCCACCTCAATGACGCCGACCTGCAAGTCCGCATGAAGAAGGTCCTGGTCCCCCCGCCGCAGACCAAGGCGGACGAGATCGTGGCGGTGAGCGGCGGTATGTACTACGGACAGGAGGCGCCGGGCCGCCCGCGCTTCGTCACCGAGGGGATGCACTTCGAGAAGGGCCAGCCGCTCTACATCATCGAGGTGATGAAGATGTTCAACACCATCCGCGCCTCCTTCTCGGGCACGCTCGACAAGATCATCATCCAGGGCGGCGAGGGATCGATCGTGCAGAAGGGGCAGCCGCTCTTCAAGATCACGCCCGACGAGAAGCACGTCGAGGTCGATCCGCGCGAGATGGAGAAGCAGCGGCGGTCGAGCACCGTCGAGGCGCTCAAGGCCATCCTGGAGTAAGTTTGGCCGCAATGGACCGCTCCAGGTCGGGGGAACAGGGATGAAGCCAGGCAAGTTCGTGGTCTTCGAGGGGATCTACGGCGCCGGCCGTCTGGTGGTGGCGCTGCTCGACAAGGTGCGCGCCGCGCTGGCCGCCGACGGGCTCGAGGTCTACGAGCTCGACAGCCCGGACAGCGGCCGGGCCCAGCTCATGGGCGCCAGCGGGCTCGACGGCAGCTGGCGCTACGGCCGCTTCGAGGCCGACTTCTTCTTCGAGCTGGCCTCCCGGGCGCGGGTCTCGGCGGTGGCGCGCGAGAAGCTCGGCGCGGGCAAGACCGTGCTCTGCAAGAGTTTCACGCTCTCGTCGGTGGTCTACGCAGGCCTGAAGGGGCACGACTGGTTCCGCGAGGACCTGAACGTGCTGGAGGCGCGGGCTCGCGGCATGCTCGGCGCCGCGCCGCTCACGCCCGACCTGACCATCTTCGTGGACCTCTCGCCGGGGGCGGCGGTCCGAGAGCTGGGTGACAAGCTCAAGGGGCTCTTCACGCTCGACGACATCGAGAGGCAGCGGGCCGCCTATCTCGAGGAGCTGGGGCGTGTTCCGGCCGGCAGCGTCAAGATGCTCCACGCCGCCGAGACCGCCGACGCCATCTTCCCCGAGGCCATGGCGGCAATCCGCGGGCTCAAGTAGCAGGCCGCGCGGTCAG
>JANPOM010000079.1:0-2242 GCA_031427995.1 Anaeromyxobacter sp.
TCGCGAGCCGCTTGGCGCCCGCCAGCGTCACGGTGTGGTCCTTGGCGCCGAAAACCACCAGCGCCGGGGCCACCACGCCCGGCAGCAGCGAGTCGACCCGCTCGGCGAGCGACTGCAGCTCGGCCACGGCGCCGAGCGGCACGCCGGTCAGGCAGGGGTTGCGCCGCCTCATCTCGGGATCGAAGACGTCGGAGCCGGATCCATTGGGGACGACCTTGCGCCAGAGGAAGGCGCTGCGCCCGAGCAGTCCGCCGAGCTTGCCGGTTGGCTGCAACTCCATCGCAGGGGCCAACAGGATCATCCCCTCGACCCGCTCCGGCAGGTCGTGGGCCAGGGCGCAGGCCACCAGCGCACCCATGGAGCAGCCGGCCACGTAGACCCGGCGGGCGCTGCCGAGCCGGGCCAGATCGCGCCGGGCGTGCGCCACCCACTCGGTCCAGGGGATGCCGACCAGATCTTCCGCCTTGCCGCCGTGACCGGCCATCACCGGTGCCAGGCAGCGGTACCCCTCGGCGGCCAGTCGCAGCGCCAGGTGGTGCATCTCGAAGGGGGCGCCGGTCAGGCCGTGGAGCAGGAGCACCGCGTCGGGTCCACCGCCGTCGATGAAGAGCTCACGCCCCCCATCGATGGCTGCCAACTGCTCGGGGGTCGGTGGAGGGGTCGGGAGGGGGCTCACGGGTCTCGCGGTGCGGCGCTCGTGGTGCTACGAGATCGCCATGTCCGACAAGCCTACCGCACCTCCGCACTCCATCCAGATCCAGATCGACCCGATCACCGCGAACGGGACCTTCATCAACCTGGCCATGGTCAACCACACCGAGACCGAGTTCACGCTCGACCTCGCCTACGTGCAGCCGCAAGCGCCGCAGGCCACGGTGCGGGCCCGGGCCATCACCACGCCCAAGCACATGAAGCGGCTGCTGCTGGCGATCCAGGACAACCTGGCCCGCTACGAGGCCCGCTTCGGGACCATCGACCTCGGCGACGCGCCCCATTTCCCGGGCGGGGTCGTAAACTAGTCGCGTCGGCGTCCGTCCGTCCCCGGCGACTTCGACCATGCGCGTCACCGTCCCGGCCCTCGGCACCACCCTCGACCTGCCCGGGCCGGCCCGCCGCGTGGTGAGCCTGGTCTCCTCCGCCACCGAGCTTCTCTTCACGCTCGGCGCCGGCCAGGCCGTGGTCGGGGTGACCCCGTACTGCGCCCGCTACGTCGAGGGGCTGGCCGTCCCGGTGGTGGCCGACTACGTCGACGCCGACCTCGAGGCGATCCGCGCCGTCACCCCCGACCTGGTCCTCTGCACCGACGGCGTGCAGTTGCCGCTGGCGCGGCGGCTCGCGGCTGCCGGGCTGCCGGTCTACCTGCTGCCGGTCCCCTCCTCCCGCTTCGGCCTGTGCGAGAACGCCCTGCAGGCCGGCGCGCTGGTCGGGCGGCTCGGCGAGGCCCGCGCCCTCTGCGACCGGCTGGAGCGCGAGGCAGCGGCGCTGCAGGCCGCGGCCCCGGCGCGACGCCCCCTGGTCTACGCCGAGCTCTGGTTCGGCCGGCACGCCCGGCGGCCGGGGGGGCGCTCCTTCGTGCACGACCTCGTCACGCTGGCCGGCGGCGACCACCTCTTCGGCGACCGGGCCGACGCCTACGCGCCGCTCGAACTCGAGGCGGTGGCGGCGGCGCGCCCCGAGGTGGTGGTGGTCTTCTCCGAGCCGGAGTTCCCCGTCGACCCGGCCGCGCTGGTGGCCGGGCGGGGCTGGGACCGGGCCTTCGCGCCGCGGGTGATCGCCTCCACCCCGGATCGCGGCCGCAACCTGATCCACGACGGCCCGTCGCTGCTGGAAACGGCGCGCTGGCTGGCTGGCCGGCGAGCTGCGGGGAGGCTGAGCGGCTTCCGCGGCGACGTCTTCCTGGCCCGCGCGGCTGCGGGCAGCGAAGGGGGGACTGCGCAAGGCCTCGCAGACCCTCGGGAACTTCCTTGCACGTACTACGGGTCTGGTTCTGACGTCGGGACTCGCGAATGGGTGAGTCACGTCCGCGCACGGCTCGGCCGATGCGCCTGGTCATTCGACTCCGATGTCCGTGCGTTGCGCGGCCCGAAGGCCGCGCGATTGGAGGTCCGCGCCGCGACCGCAGGTCCGCCACCTGAACATCCGTCACCGCTTCGCCTCCCGTGATCCCGGGCGGTTGGCCGCGGCACGCCGCCTGCTCTCCCTGGCCCGTGCAGCAACCAACCACGAACAGGGAGCGAACATG
>JANPOM010000080.1:0-10167 GCA_031427995.1 Anaeromyxobacter sp.
GGCGCCTCTCCTCGGGGGACGCGCGAACGAGATCCTGCGCCGACCTACGGCTGCAGCGCGATGAGGTCTCGGCGTTCGGAGATGAAGCGGTAGCCATGGCTGGCCAAGAGGGCCACGCTCGCGTCGGCGTCCTGATTCGAGAGGTGGACGTGTTCGTAGCGGATCACCGCCGGTCTCAGCGTGGCCAGGTCGATGGTCTTGATGATCTCGAAGTCGTAGCCCTCGGCATCGATCTGGATGAGGTCCACGCGCTCCAGCCCGGCTTCGCGCAGGACGCTTGCCACGGTGAGGCACCGAACCCGCTCGAGTACGATCTGGCTCGCCGGAATCCCGTGGCGCAAGAGGTGCGAGCGATCGAAGGACGCGAACTGGATGGCCCCGCCCTCAGCCGTGAAGAAGTCCCGCTCACCGTCCTGGTCTGCCACCGCCGCCTGGAGGACTCGGACTTTCGGGTGGTCGGCGTAGGTCTTGCGTAGCGCCTCCACGGCCGCCAACTGCGGCTCCACGACCACCCCAGGAAGGCCGCGTCCCACCACGAGCGGGCGGACAGGATCGTTGACCTGGCCATCGAAGCCGCCGACCTGGAGGAAGGCGAACCCCGGCCGGGTTTCCATGGCGCGGGCGATCACCAGGTCGAGCGGCGATGCGTAGTTCCACTCGGGGTGGCGCAGCAGCGTCGGCGGCCTGTAGGAGCGCTCCAGCCTGAAGCGGCGCAGGAAGACGTCGCGTGCGATCTTCGACCCCATTGTGGATTTCCTCTCTGGTTGCACTTGACGAGCGAGCGCTCCCGATTCGCCCATTGACTTGGGATTGTCAAGGCACGCTGACTCCCTGGGCTTGATCCGATCTCGCCGACATGAAATCAGCAGTAGCGGCGCAGCAGGGTCCAGAAGAGCCGCTCGGCGGGCCGGATGTCGGGGTGTCGCCGACCGGCCAGCACGTTCACCTGCCGGCCGTCCTCGGTGAGCACCGCGATGCGCCGCACCCGGACCTCCCTCACGTCCCCAGGTAGCGCCCGGGCCGGTGGTTGACCGCCAGCACCAGGTTGAGCGCCACCGACCCGACCACCGAGAGCAGGACGGTGGCCGGCGGCACCACCAAGAGCGACGCCACCACCACCAGCGAGTCAACCACCATCTGGAAGACCCCGGCGCGCACCCCGCGCCGCTCCTGCAGCCAGATGGCCAGCACGTTGAGGCCGCCCAGGCAGGCCTGGTGGCGGAAGAGGATGAGCAGGCCGATGCCTATGCAGGAGCCCCCCATCACCGCCGCGTAGAGCGGCTCGACGCGATCGAAGGCCATCACCAGGTGGAGCTGGTCGGCCCCCAGCGAGACCAGCCCGATGGCGATGAAGGTCTTCACCGTGAAGGCCCAGCCCATCTGGCGGACCGCCAGCCAGAAGAAGGGCAGGTTGAGGGCCAGGAAGAGCTGGCCGAAGCTGAAGGGGGTGAGCCGGGTGAGCAGCAGCGCCACGCCGGCCGTTCCGCCCGAGAGCAGGTGGGCCTGCTTCAGGATTCCATAGCCGAGCGAGATGAAGAGCGACGCGGTGAGGAGCGCCTGCGCGTCCTCGAACCAGGAGTGCCGGGCGGAGCCGGGGACCGGCGTGGGCTCCAGGGCGTCGCCCGCCGCTGGGGATGCGCTCAAGGCGCCTCGCGGGCCGCCGCCAGCAGGGCGTCGTTCTCGGTGGCGGTGCCGACCGTGATGCGGATGCAGCCCGTCAGCCCGGCGTAGTGGTCCTGCCTTCGCACCAGCAGGCCGCGCGAAAGCAGGTGGTCGAAGGCGGCCCTGGCGTCGGGGGTTCGCACCAGCAGGTAGTTGGCGGCCGACGGGTAGACGGTCCAGCGGGGCTGCGCCGTCGCCAGCCCGCTCGCCAGCCGGGCCCGCTCGGCGAGCAGTCGCTCCACCAGCGCCGCCACGTAACCGGGGCGCTCCAGCGCGGTCCGGATGATGACGCCGGTGTGGGCCGGGATGCAGAAGGGCGGGATCATGGCCCGCGCCACCGAGGCTACGCGCGGCGAGCCGAGCAGGTAGCCGGTGCGGATGCCGCCCAGCGACCAGGCCTTGGAGAAGGTGCGGAGGATGGCGACGTTCGGGTTCTGCCGCGCCAGCGGTCGGGCGTCGGTGCCGGCGAAGGCCTGGTACGCCTCGTCGATCACCAGCAGCCAGCCGGTGGCCTGGGCCCGCTCGGCCAGCTGGGCCACCTCGGTGGCGGCGAAGAGCGCTCCGGTCGGGGCGTGCGGCACCGGGAGGAAGAGGACGCCGGGCGGGCCGGAGAGCGCGCCGAGCAGTTCCTCGAGCGGCAGCGTGAAGCCGGGACCGAGCGGGACGGCGCGGTAGGGCGTGGCCGAGGCGACCGCCGCCCCCCTGTAGTAGGGGAAGGCAGGCGAGGTGTCGAGCACCTGCCGCGCCGCCGAGGCCAGCGCGAGTATGAGCAGGTTGGAGCCTGGAGCCAGCACCACCCCGGCCTCCGGCCAACCCTCGTGGCGGGCCAGCGCGGCGCGGACATCCTCGGCGTGGAGCGCCGGATAGCGGTTCCACGGGAGCGCCGCCAGCCGCGTCAGCACCAGCGACTTGAGCTCCGGGGGAAGGTCGTCCGGGCTCTCGTTCTGGTCGAGCTTGATGCGGGAGTCGACCTTCGCATACGGGTAGTCGGCGACGTCGGCGAGGTGCGGTTTGAAGGCGTCCACGGGCCCGGGAGGGTAACAGGGAGGCGGCCGTCGGGCCAATCCACCCCACCGTCGGGGAAAGCCGACAGGGGCGGCGCCAACCCCATGGAATCAGGGGGTCACCAACTTGGCAAGGCGGCTGCACTTGGCAGTCCCCGGGTGGCCGAACAAACGGCACCGAATTCGAACTGGAGAACACCATGACCGTCAACACTCCGAAGGCCCAGAACAAGCTCTTCACCCTGGTCGGCGCCGGCATTGGTCTCGCCCTCTTCCTCGCCATCGCCCTGCTCCCGGCCGTTCTCTACGGCGGCTACGCCGGGCTGCTGCTCGCGGGCGGCATCGTCGGCACGCCGGTCGCGCCCACCTTCTTCGTCAAGGCGCTCATCATCTTCGGCATGGTCCTCGGCGTCACCGGCATCGCCTCCCTCTTCGCCGTCCTTGGCGCCGTCGTCGGCGCGGCCGTCGGCGCGCTGACCGGCAAGGTCGCCCCGGCCAAGAAGACGGTCGCGGACCACCTCTAGTGCCCCGAGTCAAACCAGTCTGGCGGAAGCGGACCACCCAGGCGCCCGGTGCGGGGCGCCAATACCCCCCGGGGCCTCACGGCTCCGGGGTTTCGTGTTCCATGGTGTCCGCTCAGGCCGAGCGGGCCAGCATCGCCTTGCAGGTGACGCGCAGGCACTCGGCCGCGGTGGCCAGCGTCAGTGACCGCCCCTCCGGCGTCGGGGCCAGGTCGGGCGCCACCTCCATGACGTCTCCGCCCACCAGCTCGAACTCCTTCCCGAGCCGTTCGATCAGGGCCAGCACGAAGTCGAGCGAGAGGCCGTCCGGCTCTGGCGTCCCGGTGCCGGGGGCGAAGGCCGGATCGAGGCCGTCGACGTCGTTGGAGAGGTAGAGCGAGGCCAGGCCGGCGGCGCGGCAGAGGGTCACGACCCGCTCGATGGCAGCCGGAGGATTGCGGCGCACCTCGTCGGCCCAGAGCTGACGGACCCCGAGCGTCGACTCCCAGTGAGCGCGGTCGTGGCGGCTGGCGCGGACGCCGACCTGCACCATCCTGCCACCGCGGCCGAGCAGCTGGTTGGCGTGGAAGGACCAGGTGCCGAAGCAGAGCCGGACCCCGAGCCGCTCGGGCAGCAGGTCGGTGTGGGCGTCGAGCTGCACGATGCCGAGGCCCGGGTGGGCCGCCGCCAGCGCCACCACCGCCGGCCAGGCGGCCGAGTGGTCGCCGCCGAGGGTGAGAAGCCGGACGCCCGGGTTGACGGCCAGGACCCGCCGGAAGACCCACTCGGCGATCGAGAGCGGCGAGACCGGCAGCGTCCCGGCACCGGCCAGGCCCGGGTAGAGCGCCCGGCGGCAGGCCGCCAGCTGCGTCTCCGAGAGCATCTCGTCGTGGAGCAGCTGGGGCACGGTGAAGACGTCGCCGAGGTCGACCAGGCCGTCGGCGCGGGCCCGCTCGAACCAGCCGGGGTCCTGCTCCAGCAGGTGAGCCCGGATGGCCGCGGGGGCGAGGTTGGCGCCGCGCCGGAAGCCGGCGCCGACGTCGCAGGGGATCCCGAGCAGGACGGCGCGGGCGGTGGCGGCGCGCCCCAGCTCAGCGCGCCAGCGGGTCTCGACCCCGGCGTCGGTGTCCGCGCCCGCCAGGCGGCGTACCAGCGCGGCCTGCGCCTCGCGCCCGGTGGAGACCAGGTGGATGCCGCCGCCGGCGGGGCGGAGCAGCGCCGCCAGTTCGTCCACCGGCGTCACGGCGAGCCGCCCGTCACGCCGTCCACCCACGGACGAACTCGACCAGCGGGAGCCGCCAGGCGTCCTCGCCGGCTCGCTTCGCCGCCGCCCCCGGCGCCGCGGCCGGGAGCGTCTGTGGGGCGGCGCCCGAGAGCTTCACCGCGATCGAGTCGAGCTTCACGATGAGAACTCCTTCGAGGCCGCGGGGCGCGCTGGCCTCAGCGCCCCTCGATGCGCCGGACCGCGTCGGCGGCCTCGGGCGCGCCGCAGGTGGGCTTGGAGCCGATGATGATGCTGCCGAGCCGCCGCAGGTCGCGGGCCTCGGCCCGCTCGCGCAGCCTGGGGAGCGCTCGCCGATCGCGCAGCTCGCCCAGCGCCCGGGATGCGGCGCGGCGCACCTCGCAGTCCGGATCGGAGAGCAGCGCCAGGTACCCGGCGCCGGCGTCAACCTTGGCGGCCGGCCCGATCTCGCGGGCCACGCCGAGCGCCCGCAGCTTCACCTTGGGCGAGGCGCGGGGGGAGATGCCGGCAAGCGCCGGGCCGGCGTCGGCGCCGGCGCGGACCAGCAGGTGCGCGGTGCGGTCGGCGACGCCCTTCTCCCGGCCCAGGTCGTCCACCAGGTGGTCGAGCGTGGGCCGGTCGAGCGGCGCCAGCGCCAGCGCGGTGGTCCAGGCGTCGAGCGCCTGGACCAGGTCGCCCTCGTCATGCCAGGCGTGTCCGAGCTGCTGGTGGAGGAGAGGGTCGTCGGCGTGGCTGGCGAGCAACGGTGCCAGCAGCGCTCGCGCCCTGGCCGGGCGGCCGGCCTGCAGCTCGATCTCGGCCTGGGAGACCGGCCGGCGCACCTCGTCGGCGCGACGGGCCGCCGTGGTGGCCGCCGCCTCGGCCGCGGCCACCGCCGCCCGCTCGGAGGCCTCGCGCTCCGCCTGCACCAGCGCTCGCACCCTGGCCTCGTCTTGCCGGGCCAGCCCGGGGCGGCGAACCTGCACCGCGGCGATGACGCCAGCGCCGCCGGCCAGCACCAGCAGCAGGCCGAGGCCCACCACCAGGCGTGGGTGGCGCCGGAGCTGGGACTCGAGGCGACTGGCCAGCGGGTGGCGGAGGGCCGCGGCCGGTTCAACCTGGTAGGGGGTGCCGAGCTGGATGGTCTGGCCGGGTCCCTGCGCCGCGGTCGCCGCCGTCGGCACCGGCGAGAGCGAGGTATAGCTGACCGCGGGCGGCGGCGTGGCGGCCGGAATCAACCCCAGGCCCTGGTCGAGCACGGCGCCGAGGTCAGCCTTGAACTCGGCCGCGCTCTGGAAGCGGGCCACCGGGTCCTTCTGGCAGGCGCGGGCGATGGCGGCCACCAGCAGGGGGTGGGCGGCCAGGTCGGGGCGCTCGTCGGTGAGCGGTTGGACCGGCCGGGTGGCCTGCATCATCAGCAGACCCCGGGCGTCCTCGGCCTTGAACGGGTGGTGGCCGACCAGCATGCGCCAGCCGATCAGCCCGACCGTGTAGAGGTCGGCGCGGGCGTCGACCGGTGACCCGGTGGCCTGCTCCGGCGAGAGGTACTCGGGCGTGCCGATCACCATCCCCGACTGAGTGCCGCTCCCCCCGCCCGGATCGGCCATCTTGGCGATGCCGAAGTCGAGGATCTTCACGAGCTCGCCGCCTGGCCCGCGCGCCATGAAGACGTTCTCCGGCTTCAGGTCGCGGTGGACCACACCGCGGGCGTGGGCGGCCTCCAGCCCATCGCAGATCTGCCAGAGGACCTGCACCGCCTCGTCGGGCGGGAGGAACCCCTCGCGCCGCAGCCGGTCGAAGAGGCTCTCGCCGTCGAGCAGTTCCATGGCGAGGTAGAGCAGCCCCTCGGGCGAGCGGCGGAAGTCGGTGACGCGGACGATGTGGCGGTGCTCCAGGGCCGCGGCGATCTCCGACTCGCGGCGGAAGCGCTCCTGCAGCTCGAGCGAGGAGGTCAGCTCCGGCCGCAGCACCTTGATCGCCACGTCCTTGCGCAGCGAGAGGTGGTGGGCGCGGAAGACCGCCCCCATGCCGCCGGAGGCGAGGTGCCGGTCGATCCGGTACTGGCCGTCGAGGGTGGTCCCGACCAGGGAGGCCGGATCGAAGGCGTGGGGGACGGTCTGCGGCACGGGCGCGGATTGTAGTCCGGTCTCTGGCTGGAGAGGAGGTCCGCTCAGGACTCGGCGGGGCGCTGGCCGTGGCGGGCCGTCACCACCGTGTGGATGCCGCCGCGCACCGCGAAGTCACCCACCACCTCGATCCAGCGTGGGGAGACCGCCTTGACCAGGTCGTCACAGATCCGGTTGGTGACCGCCTCGTGGAAGGTACCCTCGTCGCGGAACGACCAGAAGTAGAGCTTGAGGCTCTTGAGCTCGACGCAGGTCCGGTTGGGGATGTAGCGGAGCCGGATGGTGCCGAAGTCGGGCTGGCCGGTCTTGGGGCAGACGCAGGTGAACTCCGGGCAGACCATGGCGATCTCGTACGGGCGGCCCGGCTTCGGGTTGGGGAAGGTGTCGAGCGCACGGGATGGCTTGGTGGACATGGCCTGTTCCTTGGAAGTTCGCCGCGCTTCCAGGGCGCGGGCGGAGGAGGAATACCACCAAGCCACCCGGGCGCACAGGCGAAGAGGGGCGGGAGCGCACTCGCGCCCCCGCCCCCGGATTGCACGAAGAGCCGGAGCCCTTCGCTGGAATCGGCCTACGGCGTCGCGGCGTCGATGAGGGTCTGGCGGCCGTTGACGAACGTGGTGGGTAGCCAGCCCTGGCCGTACGCGTGCGTGCGCAGGTAGAACTGCGTGGTGGCGTCGCCCGACTGGTGGCAGCTCATGCAGGAGGCCGCGGTGGGCCCCATCAGCACGTCGTCGAGCTGGTTGCCCCAGGGCGCAGCGCCGGCGTCGACGGTGACGCCGACGGCCTTCGAGCCGTCCACGGCGCTAGACTTCCAGCCGTCGGCGTGGCAGGCGCCGCAGTCGCTCAGCGGACGCGGGTACTCCACCAGCACGACGTTGTGGACCTGCCACACCCCGACGGTGCTGAGCGGACCCGTGGTGGTGTCGCAGACGCCGCCCGCCCCGACCACGGGGAGGCGGTCGGTGGTGCCATTGGCGACCGAGCCGTACACCGGGTAGTAGGTCACCGGGGCGCCTCCGCCGATGCAGGTCACGCCACCGGTGGTCGGCCAGTGCCGGTCGGCAATGGCCGCGGCCAGGGACGCCGGGTTCCCGAAGAAGTAGATGCCGCGGGTCCGGTAGATTACGTACTCCTTCCCGGACTCGCCAGCAGAGTGGATGGCGTGGACCATGGTGCGCATGTCATAGGTCTCACCGGGCTTGCCGTCGTACGCCTCGGTGGCGTCCACGCCGAAGAGGACGCGGTTGTTGGTCTCGCTGGCGGCCGGGTTGTGGCAGGTGACGCAGAGGTCGACGTTGTCGACGCGGTTGCCGCCGTGCTGGTAGAGCGTGCCCTGGTGGCACGTCAGGCACTTGGCGGTGTCGACGATGCTGCGGCGGGCCGCGCCGGCCGTCGCGGCGCCGTCGGCGGCCGGGACCACGAAGGCGTAGGTCGGGCTCTTGGCGCGCGCCTGGATGAACTCGCCCGAGGTCCCGGCGGCCGCGACGAAGCGGAGCTGCGGCTTGCCCTGGAGGGCCATGGTCCCCTTGATCCCGGCGGCGACGAAGGTGTCGACCGGGGTGGTGGTGGTGGCCACGTTGCCACTGCAGGTGGTGTTGGAGCTGGTCAGCGTGGCGCTGGTGGCGGGCTGGCCCGGCGAGACGCTCCCAGGCCGGCCGGCGTTCACCCAGTCGTCGCCCTGGCCGTAGGCCTTGACGAACTGCATGTTGCTGGCCGACTTGCCGGTGAGGGCGTCGGCGACCACGCCCAGGAAGACCGGCCCGACGCCGAAGTCGGCGTTGCAGGGGTCGACGGCCGCGCCGTTGTACGAGGCGGTCCAGGCGACCTGGTAGTTGGCGCCGGCCCGGGTGACGCCGGTGACGGCGAGGGCGAACCTGGCGCCTTCGTCGACCGACACGTCAGCGCCGTCCCAGATGAGGCCGTTCCGCTCGGTCTTCAGGCCGTTGTGGAAGCCGGCCAGCGTGGCCGGGGCGAAGACGCCGTGGCAGCCGTCGCAGGTCGCCTGCGCCGTCGTCGCGTCGTAGCCGGCGTGGTTGACGCCGCCGAAGGCGAACACGGGGATGGTGTTGGTCCCGGTGTTCGGGATGCCGAAACCGCCCCAGGCGAAGCCGGCGGCCACGGTCTGCGGCGGAGTCCCGACGGCCACGGGCGGGCCGACGTGGCAGGACATGCAGTTCTTCCAGGCCACCGGCATGGCGGCGATGGTGGCGAGGGCCGTGGGGGTGTGGCAGGTGGAGCAGTTGTTCATGTAGCCGGGGAAGCCGATGGAGAAGGTGCTGGTGGCGCTGCCGCTCCGGTAGTACACGCCGCCCGCGATGACGTTGCCGCTGGTGGAGACGGCGCCCGGCATGTCGTGGGAGTTGTGGATGCCGTGCACGTAGCCCATCAGCCGCGTCCCGAGGCCACCCAGCCGGGTCTCGGCGTTGTCGCGGTCATGGCAGATCACGCAGCCCTCGACGCCGATGGGGTTGGCGCCGCGGTGGCCGGTCGGGACGCCAAAGGCGTCGAGCCCCGAGAAGACGCGGTCACCGTGGCAGTTCATGCAGGCCTGGTTGTTCACCCGGATGCCAGCCATCGCGCCGGTGGGGGTGTAGTGGGCCACGACGGTGGCCTGGGGCTGGCTGTTGCCCTCGTCGAGCTGGAGCATGAGGCTGGTCTGCCCGAAGGGCGCCTGGAGGGTGTTGGGGCCCGACGGACCGTAGCCGGGGATGGTGGCCGTGTAGTTGCCGTTGTAGTTCGAGACCACCACGACCGGATTGCTGATCAGGTTGACCGACGCGCGCACTCCGTAGTCACCGACGCTGTCGTAGACCCAGACGCGGACGCCGGCCACGTGCGTGAAGTCGTTGGCGGCGACGCCGTCGACCTTGAGGTTGAACGAGACGGTGAGGTCGTTGACCGCGTTGCCCACGGCCACACTGGTGATCGCCACCTGGTTGGGCCGGGAGTGCGTGCTGGGGAGGCCAGCGTTGTGGCAGCCGGCGCACGACTCAAGCACGGAGACCCCGACGGGACCAGTCGGTCCGGTCGGGCCGGTCGAGCCGGTCGGGCCGGTCGGGCCGGTCGAGCCGGTCGGACCAGTAGGGCCGGTAGAGCCGGTCGGACCAGTGCTGCCGCCGGGGCCGGTTCCGCCGGCCGGGCCTTGACCACCGGTGTCACCTTGACAGGCCGGGAGCACCACCATCAACGCCATCAGCAGCGGCGTGACGACACCGAATCGCTTCTCGCTGAGCATTTGGGATCTCCTGTTTGGCTCTTCTCCGGGCCGGTGCCCGTGAACCCTGCCAGCAGAGAAAAGCACAACCCCTGTCGAAACCTCCGCGGCAAGCGGTCGCAACCCCTCTTGAAGACACAGGCCCCTGTAGGGGCCTGACGGGGGTGCATTCAACCCGCCCCCCGCACCCAGCACTCGAGCAGCGCGCCCCGGCGGCCGAGCGGCTCGCTCGAGACCAGGCTGAAGCTGGCCGGCAAGGGTGCCCCCAGCCCGCAGTGGACGGCGACGCGGGTCCCGTACGGGAGCGCCGCCAGCCGGGCCGAGAGGGCGGTGGCGGCGGTGAGCCTGTCGGGCGCCGGGAGCGACGGATCGAGCCACTCGTCCGGCTCGGCCTCGCCCTCGGCGAACGGGTTGCAGATGTAGAAGGCGCCGTAGCGGG
>JANPOM010000081.1:0-12650 GCA_031427995.1 Anaeromyxobacter sp.
TCTCGCTGCGGCAGGCGGCCTCGTCGGTCCGCTGCTCAGAGTAGCGCTGCTACGCTTCCGCTGCTCCCTCCTCGGGCGCCAGCCTCGCTTCGGTCTCGGCGCTCTCGTCGGGTCATCATGCCTGGGTCGGGGCACTAGCGCGGAGCACTTCATTTTTCTGCCGCTCTCCTGTAATCACCAGAAGAGATGATCCTGCCCGAGCCGAGAAGCGACGCCACTACCGCGATGGCCCCGTCCGACTGGTCCATCGAGCGCGCCACGCAGTACTACAACATCGCCGGCTGGGGAGCCGGGTACTTCTCGGTGAACGACAAGGGGCACGTGGTGGTCCACCCCCACGGCCAGCCCGGACCGGTCATCGACCTGATGGACGTGGTCGAGGACCTCAAGGAGCGGAACATCGGCCTCCCCTGCGTGGTCCGCTTCCAGGACGTGCTGCGCGCCCGCGTCAAGCAGATCAACGAGTCCTTCGCCCGCTCGATAGCCGAGCAGAGCTACGCCGGCCGCTACTTCGGCGTCTACCCGATCAAGGTGAACCAGATGCGCGAGGTGGTCGACGAGATCGTCGACTCCGGCGCGCCCTATCACTACGGCCTGGAGGCCGGCTCCAAGGGCGAGCTGCTCATCGTGCTGGCGATGAACACCGATCCCGAGGCCCTCACCATCTGCAACGGCTACAAGGACGAGGAGTTCCTGCGGCTGGCGTTGCTGGGGCGCAAGCTGGGGCGCAAGGTGTTCGTGGTCATCGAGAAGCTCTCCGAGCTGCCCGAGCTGCTGCGCATCGCCGAGGAGATGCAGGTCGAGCCCATGATCGGGCTGCGCTCCAAGCTGACCACCCGCGGCACCGGCAAGTGGGAGGGGTCGTCGGGCGACTTCGCCAAATTCGGCCTCACCATCCCCGAGCTGATCCACGCCGTGCGGATCCTCAAGGAGGCCGGCAAGGAGCACTGCGCCAAGCTGCTCCACTTCCACGTCGGCTCGCAGCTCACCGAGATCCGCGTCGTCAAGGACGCCGTCAACGAGGGGGCCCGGGTCTACGCCAAGCTGCGAAAGATGGGGCTGCCCATCGAGTACTTCGACGTGGGCGGCGGGCTGGGGGTCGACTACGTCGGCACCCGCATGAACGGCCACTCCTCCTCCATCAACTACTCGATGGACGAGTATGTCGACGACGTCGTCTACAGCCTGCAGCGCATCTGCGGTAACGAAGGCGTGCCCGAGCCGCACCTGGTCTCGGAGTCGGGCCGGGCCATCGCCGCCCACCACAGCTGCGTCATCATGAACGTCTTCGGCAACATCGAGATCGGCTCGGCCGAGGAGATCGCCGCCGCCTCGGTGGCGCAGTTGGATGAGGCCAAGATCGTCCGCGAGATGCGCGAGATCGTCTCCGCGCTCACGGTCCGCAACCGCGCCGAGGCCTACCACGACGGCGCCGCCAAGAAGGAGGAGGCGCTCCAGATGTTCAAGCTCGGACTGCTCGGGCTGGAGGAGCGCGCCGTGGTCGAGTCGCTCTTCTGGAAGCTGGCCCGCGGCATCGCCGAGATGAACCGCGGCAAGAAGCGGCTGCCGCGCGAGACCCGCGACCTCGGCGACAAGATCGCCGACCAGTATCTCGCCAACTTCTCGCTCTTCCAGAGCGCTCCCGACCACTGGGCCTTCGACCAACTCTTCCCCATCATCCCGCTGCACCGCATGGACGAGCCGCCCACTCGCGACTGCACCATCGTCGACGTGACCTGCGACTCGGACGGCAAGATCGACCGGTTCATCGAGGGTGACGGCGTCGACGAGACCCTCTCGCTCCACCCGCTTCGGCCCGGCGAACCCTACTACCTCGGCATGTTCCTCACCGGCGCCTACCAGGACATCCTGGCCGACATGCACAACCTCTTCGGCCGGGTCAACGAGATCCACGTCTTCGCCGACGACGAGGACCCCGAGGACTTCTACATCGAGGAGTACATCCCGGGAGATACCATCGCCAAGGTGCTCTCCCGCGTGCAGTACGAGCCCTCCGACCTGCTCCGCCGCGTCAAGAACGAGCTCGACCAGCGCATCAAGGACGGCACCATCCGCCCCAAGGACGGCGTCTCGCTCTCCGACTTCTACGAGGCGGTGATGAAGGGCTACACCTACCTGCTGGAGAAGTAGGGCCGGAGCCGCCCCCGGGGGCATGGCAGCGCCGGGCGCCGCACCACCCCCGAAAAGGCGGGACCGCGGCCTCGCCTCCACGCTATGAACAGGCCTCAACGGCCAGGGCTCGCCGCCAGGGCGAAGCCAGGGGCCGCAACCCAAGGAGCGCCACCGTGGCCGTCTACAAGAAGATCGAGATCGTCGGGACCTCGAAGATCAGCTTCGCCGAGGCCGTCAAGGGGGCGGTGGCCGAGGCCGGCAAGTCCTTGCGCCACATGAGCTGGTTCGAGGTCGCCGAGCAGCGCGGCAGCATCAAGGACGGCAAGGTGGCCGAGTTCCAGGTCACCGTGCGAGTCGGCTTCAAGATCGAGTAGCGGCCCGGGAGGGTGCCGCACCGCATCGTCATCCCTTTGGTTCCACGAGCGGATAGAGCTGCGCGTCTTCCGCCGCGATGCGCTCCGCGAGCGCGCCCAGCACGGCTCGTGCGTCGAGGCTGAAGGCGGCGGGATCCGCGTCGATGGAGCCATTGCCGAGCCAGCGATGAAAGAACTGGGCGGCGACGGCCTTCAGCCCTCCCATCGAGTCCTGGAAGCGGGCGGCGACGGCCCGCACCGCGGGGTCGGCGCTGCCGAGGAGTTCGGGGTAGAGGCTGCGGTCCTCCATCTGCAGGTGGACAGTGAGCTTGCCGGAGAGTTGAAGCAGGTGGCCCCGGGCGACCTCGGCGCCGCCGGGGCGCCACCCGCCGTCCAGGTCGGACTCTAGCGCCTTCGCCGCCCGGAGCAGGTCGGCGTGCTGGTGGAGGTAGAGGTCGAGTCCGGAGGTCAAGGCGGTAGCCTAGCAAAGGCCCGCCGGGCGCGGAAGAGAGCTGGCGGCAGGGCAAGGGAATCGAATTCGCTGAGACGCAGAGTGACAACATGCCGACGGGGCACGCCTTTCGTCAGATTCGCCCTGCGGCTGAGCGGTTCCCGGTTCCCACCGTCGGCTACGCCAGGCGACGCGAGTCCGGCCGAATCGACCTGGGATTTGTAGACATTTGGGAGACGGATGCTACCGGTGGCCGTCCGTCAGCAGGCCTTCCAACTGCCTGACGAGGGGCGGGAGGTCCTTGGCCACGATGTCCAGGAGGATGTCGAGGTCGACGTCGAAGTAGGCGTGGGCGAGCCGGTTGCGGAGGCCGCCCATGGACGGCCAGGGGATCTCCGGGTGTGCCGCCTGGTAGTCGGGCGAGACCTTGCCGGCCGCTTCGCCGACGATCCGAGGAGCCGGGCCAGTGCCAGCTGCGCCAGCTCGTCGGCCGCGACCTCGGACCGCGCCTTCCCGGCGACCAGGCTTACCGCCTTGCGGGCGGCGTCGAGCATGTGGCGAAGCCGTACCGCGTCGTCATGCAGCGACATACTGGTTCACGGCTTCGGCGAGCACCTGGTCGCGGAAGTAGCGGGAGAGGAAGCCGGGCGTGTTGAGGTCGACCTTGCGGCCGAGGAGGGTGGTCAGCTCCCGCTCCATGTCGAAGAACGCCAGGCCGGGGACGTGGCCGGGCTCGAACTCGACCAGCACGTCGACGTCGCTGGACGGCGCGAAGTCGTCGCGCAGGACGGACCCGAAGAGGGCCAGCCGCCGGACATGGTGGCGCCTGCAGTAGTCGGCGAGGACCTTTCGGTCGATGGGAATCCGGATGGCCACGACCGGAGTGTAGCCGACTCCCGCCTATCAGTCGCGTGGACCATCCGCCAAGATCCACCCCAGCAAGGCGTGCTCCGGCGGGCGCGGCGCCGGGCCAACATGGTGTAGGACGGCCGGTGCCACATCCTGCGCCACACGTTCTGCTTGCGCCTGGCGATGGCCGAAAAGAGGACCTAACCACCTGAAAAGTGGCGGCAGGGCAAGGGAATCGAACCCTCCAACAGCGCCTCTCAGCACCATCCACCGGTTTTGAAGACCGGGCCCGGCACCAGCCCAGGACGCCCTGCCGTCGACCGGTCTACGGGAGTGCCGCGATCCGGTCAAGCCGGCGCTGCGGGCCGCCCCGTCAGTGCGACGCCTTCGACGCCTTCGACGGGCGCGCGGCGGCCGCCGCCGGCCCGTGCTCCTCGCCCCAGAGCGACAGCACCACCGTGGCCCGCTCGTGAGGCATGGCGGCGCGCGGCGAGCGGAAGCGCTCGATGGGCGAATAGTAGCCGAAGTTGGAGGCGCGGCTGGTGTAGAGGCAGGCGTAGTCCTCGACCTGCTCGCCGAAGCGCGAGTTCTCGTTCCCCTCCTTGAAGAGGAAGCCCCAGGTGGGGTTGACGCCCGTCTCCAGGGCCCGGGCCAGCGCGTCGATCCGCTCGCCGGCTTCGCGCAGCGCCCCACGCAGCGCATCGAGTTCCTCGCGGATGCGCCGCGACTCCTCTTCGGCCCGGGCGCCCTCGCCGGCCGGGGCCTTGTCGCGCCGCCGCTCAGCCTGGTTGAGCGCGGTCCGGTGCGAGGCCACCGCGTCCTCCAGCTGCACGCGCCGCCGCTCCAGCCCGGCCAGCTCGCCGAGCACGTCGCGGTGGCCGTTGAGCCAGTCGAGCTCGCGCTCCAGTTCCTCGACCACCAGCGCGGTGCGCCAGAGCGAGCTCTTCCGCGAGCGGAGGATGTCGCCGTAGATGTGGTCGCCGACGTAGAGCACCCGGTCGCCGCCGACGCCGAGCAGTTCCTCGAGCCGCGCCAGGTCGCCACCCTGGTAGGTCTTGCCCCGCTCCAGCGAGGTGGCCTCGCCGGCCGCCGTGCCGTCGGGGCGGAGCAGCAGCAGCGGCCGCCGCTCACCGAAGAAGCCGGGCTTGGCGGCGTCGGTGATGACGGCGTCGAAGTAGCTGCGCCAGGAGGCGTACTCGGGCAGGACGCCGTCGAGGACGTGGCGCATCACCGCGTCGGTGTAATCGGCGTGGGAGTTGGTGAGCAGGAAGAGCCGCTTGCCGCCGGAGCGGAGCTTGTGGAGCGCCGGCCCCAGCTCCGGGTCTCGCACCAGGTAGCGCGGCAGGTCGGCCAGCACCACCGCCTTGAGCGAGCCGTCGCGGTGGACGGTGTCGATGGCCTCGCGGATGTCGTCGAAGAGCTTGCCGTACCCGACCTCGGCGCCGCCCCGCTCCAGCAGCTCGATGGCCTCGGCGAAGAGGCAGCCCTCGGGGAGGGCGAAGAGGGTGTCGAGCCAGGCGAAGCGCGGGGAGGAGAGGTGGATCTTCTCCTCGCGGTAGAGCCGGTGCAGCGCCTCGACGGGGATGGGGCGGCGGCCGTGGACTCCTCGCCCCACGTGGTTGTGCCGGTCCATCTTGAAGAGGTTGCCGTGGAGCTTGTCGACCACCACGCCTCGGATGACGAAGTCGGGGTCGTAGGGAACCTCGATCAGCGCGGCCGGATAGCCGCATTTCGCCACCAGGTGGCCTGCCGTCATGCGGAAGGCCAGCTCCTCCATCTGCCGGAGTTGATAGATGGCCAGCGTGTAGTCCATGTCGAAGCCGACCGCCTCGATCTTGTCCATCCGCAGCGTCCGGTTGACGAAGACCTGGCGCGCCAGGGGGACTTCGCGCCGGCCGGTGATCGGCTCGGCCAGCAGGCGCGAGATCTCGGGGTCCTCCCAGGAGGGCAGGGGCGGGGAGTCGGGCTGGTTGCTCATGCGCCTTCCAGCCTACACAAGCCCCGGCCACGACGCGCCGTTTTGCTCCCCGGAAAGTTGCGCCAGGCCCCCAGCCGTCTAGGCTCACTCGCTGATGCCTCGACGCGCCACCGCCCCCAGCACCGTCGCCGCCCTGCTCTCCCGCCTCGCCGGGCTGGAGCAGCGCGTGCTGCAGTTGGAGACCGGGCGGGTCGGCCCGGGCGATGGCCGGGCCGCGATGCAGAAACCGGCCCGGACGGTGCGCCGCTGCCCGGGCTGCGGGCTGCCGCTGCGCAAGCTCAAGGGCCGCTGCGCCGCCTGCAAGCGTCCGCTCGACTCGATCTGACTCGCCGGCCGCCCGGGCCGGATGGACCGCCGCCCGGTCGGCGGCTATGGTCCAGAGGCATGGCTCGACCGGCTTCGCCCGCCCGCCTCATCGATCTCGACGCCGTCCGCGCCACGGTGCTCCCCAACGGGCTGCGGGTGCGGGTGCTGCGCGAGGCCAGCTCGCCCACGCTCAGCTACGCCACCTTCTTCCAGGTCGGCTCGCGCAACGAGCGGCCCGGCATCACCGGCATCAGCCACCTCTTCGAACACATGATGTTCAACGGGGCGGCCAAGTACGGGCCCAAGCAGTTCGACCGGGTGCTGGAGGCGCGAGGCGGTCACTCCAACGCCTACACCTCCAACGACCTGACCGTCTACTACGAGGACTTCGCCGCCGACGCGTTGGAGACCGTGGTCGACCTCGAATCGGACCGGATGCGCTCGCTGCGCATCGACGACGAGGCGCTGGAGCAGGAGCGGGGCGTGGTGATGGAGGAGCGCCGGCTTCGCACCGACAACTCGGTCCATGGGCTGATGGAGGAGGCGCTCGAGTCGCTGATCCACCAGGCCCACCCCTACCGCTGGCCGGTGATCGGCTGGATGTCGGACATCGAGCGGATCTCTCGCGCGGAGTGCGAGGCCTTCTTCCGCACCAGCTACGCCCCCGGCAACGCCGCCGTCTATCTGGTCGGCGATCTCGACCCGGAGGCGACGGTGGCGCTGCTGGAGCGCGCCTACGGTGACATCCCGGCCGGCCCGGCGCCGGAGCCGGTGGCCAGTGGCGAGCCCGAGCAGCGAGGCGAGCGGCGAGCCGAGGTTCGCTACCCGGCACAGGGACCGTCGTTGCTCTGCGGCTGGCGCACCGCCGCGGCCAGGAGCCCGGACGCAGCCGCGCTCGATCTCGCCCAGGTCTGCTTCGGGGTGGGGGAGTCCTCCCGGCTGCGCCGCAAGCTGGTCCACCAGTCGGCGCTGGCCACCTCGGTCGGCGTCAGCCACGGCTGGCGCATCGATCCGGGCGTCTTCTCGATCTTCGTCGAGCTCTCCCCCGGCGTGAAGGTGGAGCGGGTGGAGCGGCGGCTGGCCAGCGAACTGGAGCAGGTGGCCGAGAGGGGCGTCACCGCGGCGGAACTGAAGCGGGCCAGGGCGCTGCTGCGCAGCTCGATCCTGCACGAGCTTGGCACCCACCACGGGTTGGCCCAGGCGCTCGGCCAGGCCGAGGCGCTGCTGGGCGACTGGCGAGAGGCGGGGCGGGCCCTCGACATCTACGCCGGGGTGACTCCGGCCCAAGTTCAGCGGGTGGTGCGGCAGTACCTTACGCCGTCGCGGCGCAACACCGTGGTGCTGGTCCCGGAGCGGGGACCATGAGCCAGGTGCGGCAACCCCCGGTGACGAGGACCCGCCTGGAGAACGGGCTGCAGGTGGTGGTGGCGCCGCGGCAGGGCGTGCCGCTGGTGGCGGTCCGGCTGCTGGTGCGGTCTGGCGCCTCGCTCGACCCGGCGCGCCGCTTCGGCCTGGCCCACCTGACCGCCGAGGCGGTCCGGCGCGGCACCCGGCGGCGCAGCGGGCCGAAGCTCGACGCCGAGGTCGAGATGCTGGGGGCGGTGCTGGGCGGCGGCGTCGACGCCGACGCCGCGGCGCTGGGGCTCTCGGCGCCGCTCGAGGCCTTGCCGCGGCTGATCGACGTGGTGGCCGACGTGGCCAGCCACCCGGCCTTCCCGCCCCGCGAGGTGGAGCGGCTGCGCCGGCGCGAGGTGGCCTCGCTGGCGCACGACATGGACGAGCCGGGCGTGGTGGCGGATCGCGCCACGCTGATGGCCGCCTACGGCGAGCACCCCTATGGTCACCCCGCCGAGGGGCGCGGCCGGGACCTGGCGGCGGTGCGGCGCGGCGACCTCTCCGCCTTTCACGCGCGCCACTGGCGCCCGTCGCGGGCCACGCTGCTGGTGGTCGGCCCGGTCGAGGCCGAGCCGGTGCTGGCGCTGGCGCGGCGGCGCTTCGGCGCCTGGAGAGGGGCGCCTGGCGGTGAGCTGGAAATAGCGCCGGCGGCCAGCGCGGTGGCGCCGGCGGTGGTGATCGTCGATCGCCCCGAGCTGTCGCAGGTGCAGGTGCGAATCGCCTCGGCCGGCTACCCGCGCAGCAGCCCCGACCACGCCGCCGGGCTGGTGGCCGGGGCGGTGCTGGGGGGTGGCTTCACCTCGCGCCTCATGGAGGCGGTTCGCGTCAACCGGGGGCTGAGCTACGGGGTCCGCAGCGCCTTCAGCGCCGGCCGGGCCGGCGGGCTCTTCTCCTTCTCATCCTTCACCAAGGTGGAGACGGCCGGCGAGCTGGTGCAGGTGGCGCTCGACGAGATCGCACGCTTCCGCGAGGGTGGGCCGACCGAGGAGGAGCTGGAGCGGACCCGCGGGTACCTCTGCGGCCTCTACCCGCTCTCGCTCGAGACCCACGAGGCCTGGGCCGAGAAGCTGGCCGCCGTCGAGCTCTACGGCCTCGGACCCGACGAGGTGACCGGCTTCGACGCCCGGGTCCGCGCCGTCGACCAGGCCGCCTGCCTCGCGGTGGCGCGCCGCTGGCTGCCGGTGGAGCGGCGCGTGGTGGTGGCGGTAGGACCGGCCCGGAGGCTCGAGCCCCAGCTCTCCCGCTTCGGTCCGGTACGGGTGGTGACGGCCCGGTCGGTGATGTAGCCGTGGGCGGGGACCAGACCAGGGTGGCGGGCGGGCCCGGCGCGGCGCCGCGCATCCTGCTCCTGGATGAGCAGCTGCTGGCCATCGACAAGCCGGCCGGCAGGCTGGTCATCCCGGGGCGGGTGGCCGGCGAGCCGTCGCTGCGCGAGGAGCTGACGGCGCTGCACGGCCCGGTCTGGGTGGTCCACCGGCTCGATCGGGGGACCAGCGGGGTGCTGCTCTTCGCCCGCACCGCCGAGGCGCATCGCCAGCTCAACCTTCAGTTCGAGCGGGGCGAGACCCGCAAGGTCTACCAGGCCCTGGTGGCCGGCCGGCCGCCCGACAGCTTCGAACGCGACGATGGGATCGCCCCGGCGCGCAAGGGAAGGATGAAGCCGGTCCCGCCCGGCCATGCGCGCGGCAAGCCGGCTCGCACCGCCTTCCGGGTGCTGGAGCGGTTCGAGCCGCCTGGCGCGACCGGGCCGCTGGCGCTGCTGGAGGCGAGGCCGGAGAGCGGCCGCACTCACCAGATCAGGATCCACCTGCTGGCGGCCGGTTGCCCTCTGGCCGTCGATCCTTACTACGGAGAGGCCGGGCCGCTGCTCGACCGGTTGGGCCAGCCGGTGCTCACCAGGACGCCGCTCCACGCCATGTCACTGACGCTGCGCCACCCGGCGGGCCGGCCCGTGACCATCGAGGCGCCGCTGCCGGCGGACCTGGCCGCGGCGCTCGCCGCGCTGCGCGGCTGATGGCGCCAGCGGCGGCAGCGGCGGCAGGCGGAACGGATGGCGGAACCGCGGGGGAGGAGACGGCGCTAGGCCCGGCCGTGGACCAACACGCGCGGCTCGGCGCGGAAGGACACGTCGATCTTGTCGGTGCGGACGCCGGTCACGAAGCCGAGTCCAAAGGTCGGGTGGTCGAGCACGTCATCGACCACGAAGCGGCGCTTGAGCGAGTAGGGGACTGGCGGACGCTTCTTGGCGGCCAGCAGCTCCTCGAAGGAGATCACCACCTTCTTCTCGCGGGGTGGACGGGCCGCCTTCTTCTTCGCCACCGATCCGGCCAGCGTGATTGGGCCCACCACCGGGCGGTACTTGTGCTCACCCTTGCAGGTGTTGCACTTCACCTTCGCCGGCTTGTCGCCCACCATGGCGATCACCGTGTGCGCGAGCGTCAGCTCGCACTTGCTGCAAAGCGCATCAACCTCGCCGCCGACCTTGGTCATGGGCCGCGCAGCATACAGGAACCGGGCCGAGGATGCTCGCGGTCGGGGGCGGAAACGCGACCACCTCGAGGAAGCGTGACATGATCGGGGGCATGAGCCGGCTCAAGGCCGCCCTCGAAGACTTCGGGGGCATGATCTTCTTCGCCCTGGAGGCGGTGGCCTGGGCCTTCCGCCCGCCGTTCCGCCCCGGCCTGATCCTGAACCAGATGGCCTTCATCGGCTCCGGCTCCGTCTTCATCGTCGGAGTGACCGGCAGCTTCAGCGGCATGGTACTGGCGTTGCAAGGGAATTACGCCATGAAGCAGTTCGCCGCCGAGGGGTATGTGGGCGGTTCGGTGGCGCTGGCGCTGGCCCGCGAGCTGGCCCCGGTCTTGACCGCCCTGATGGTGACCGGCCGGGCCGGGAGCGCCATCGCCACCGAGCTCGGCACCATGCGGGTCACCGAGCAGATCGACGCCATGGACTCGATGGCGGTCAACCCCATCCAGTACCTGGTGGTGCCGCGGATCATCGCCGCCATCCTGGTGTTCCCGGCGCTCACCATGCTCTTCAACGTCCTCGGCTACCTCGGTGCCTACCTGATGGGCGTCCACGTGGCAGGGATACCGGTCGGCCCCTTCATCGAGCACACCCGGACCTTCCTGGTCCCCGCCGACCTGGGCCACGGCCTAGGCAAGGCGGTGCTCTTCGGGCTGGTGGTGTCGGTGATCACTTGCTGGCGCGGCTACTCCGCCACCGGCGGCTCCCGCGGCGTCGGAGAGGGGACCACCCGCGCCGTGGTGAGCAGCTCGATCGGAATCCTCATCGTCGACTACGCCATGACCCTCTTCTCGGTGGGGACGTGACGGGCCCGAGGCGCCAACCGTGATCGAAGTGCGAGACCTCTGGAAGTCCTTCGGCGAGAACCAGGTCCTCAAGGGGATCACGCTCTCCATTCCCCGCGGCCAGACCTACGTGGTGCTGGGCGGCTCCGGCTCGGGGAAGACCGTGCTCATGAAGCATGTCATCGGCCTCTTCAAGCCCGACCGCGGCAGCGTCCTCATCGACGGCGCCGAGATCACCGGGCTGGAAGGGAAGGCGCTCACCGAGGCCCGGCGCGTCTTCGGCATGGTCTTCCAGGGGGCGGCGCTCTTCGACTCCATGACCGTCTTCGAGAACGTCGCCTTCCCGCTGCGGGAGCGCGGCCATGCCCCGCCAGAGGACGAACTGCGCGAGCGCTGTCTCGCCAAGCTCAAGGTGGTCGATCTCGGCGTGGAGGTGCTGGAGCGCTTCCCGGCCGAGCTCTCCGGCGGCATGCGCAAGCGGGTGGCGCTGGCCCGGGCACTGGTCTCGGACCCGCAGGTGGTGCTCTACGACGAGCCGACCACCGGCCTCGACCCCATCACCACCGACTACGTCGATGGGATGATCCTGGCGGCCAAGCGGCAGCTCGGCATCACCTCGATGGTCATCAGCCACGACATCGCTTCGGCATTCAAGGTGGCCGACCGGCTGGCGGTGCTCTACGATGGGCAGCTCGTCGCAGAGGGCACGCCCGCCGAGGTCAGGGCGAGCCGAGACCCGTACGTGCAACGCTTCCTCTCCACCTGGTTCGAGAAGCAGTGAGCCCCCGCCCGTGAAGATTCCGCAGCTCAACAAGGCCCTCTCGGTGGGTGCGCTGGTGGGGGTGGCCGGGACCGCCTTCCTGCTGGCCTTCACCTTCTTCAAGAAAGGGGGCTACTCGGAGAGTGAGAGCTACCTGGTCCACGCCTACTTCGCGGACGCCACCGGCTTGACCTGGAAGAGCCGCGCCCAGATCGCCGGCATCCAGGTTGGCGAGGTGGACAAGATCGCGCTGGAGGGCCAGCGGGCCCGGCTCGACCTGCGCATCAAGAGGGGGGTCGAGCTCAAGGTCAACGCCTGCTTCACCAAGGCCTTCCCCTCGGCGCTGCTCCCCGACGCCCTGCTGGAGGTCTCGCTGGGGGACGAGGGGCAACCCTCGCTCTCGTCGCTGCCGGTCGAGCAGCGCGAGGTCAAGTGCGTGCGCGAGACCGCGAGCACCCAGAAGCTGATCGAGGCCATGTCGAGGATCGCCGCCGACATCCAGGTGGTGACCGCCGACCTGCGGATGACGGTCGGAGACCAGCGCGGCTCGATGCGGGAGATCATCGAGAACATAGCCAACCTGACGCGGCAGCTCGATGAGACCGTCTCGGAGAACTCGGGGAAGCTCTCCAGGCTGCTCTCCAACGCCGAGGCCATCTCCGGCGACCTGCGCGAGGTGACCGGCTCGGAGAAGGGGCGCATCAAGGAGATCGTCCGGAACACCGAGGAGATCTCGCGGCAGCTGCGCCAGTTGCTGGCCAGCGCACAGGGGGTGGTGGACGGCACGGCGCCGGGTAGCACCAGCAGCGCGCCGGCCGGTGCTTCGACGGTGGCAGCGGTGGCCGGGACTGGCGGCGGCGACGGGCGCGGCGTCAAGCAGGCCATCGAGAAGGCGAACGACAGCCTGACCCGGCTCGATCAACTGCTGGCCAAGCTGCAGGAGGGTGACGGCATCGCCGGCAAGCTCATAAACGACGAGCGGCTCGGCAACAAGATGGCCGACGCACTGGAGACCTACGCAAACTACGTCGACAGCCTGAACCGGATGCAGATCGAGCTGAAGCTCCGCTCCGAGTGGCTCCTCAACCAGACCGCCGCCAAGACCTACTTC
>JANPOM010000082.1:0-5622 GCA_031427995.1 Anaeromyxobacter sp.
CGGCTGGGGCAGCTCGATGCTGCCCGCGCCGACACGGCCCGGCTGCTCCAGGTGCTCGACCGGGCCGACCCCGGGCTCGGGCTGCTCGCCGAGGCGCGCGCCCTGCGCGACCGGCTTGGGCGCTCAGGTGCCGCCCCGGCCACCTCGCCCGGGCCGCCGGGGCGCTGAGTCGGCCCGGCGGCGAAGATTTCTTCGCCTCGCCTGTCACATTCCAGGGGGTCATTCGTCCACCTCGGCGCCCGGGGAACGGACCCCAGGCGCGGCAACTCCCCCCACCCTCCGGAAGAAGGAAGAACCCCATGGCCTCCCGCGGAACCCTGATGGTCGATGACGCCTTCGGCGGCTGCCCCCTCACCGCCACCTCCAGCATCTACCCGGCCACGCAGTCGGCCTCGCCGGTCCTTTCCACCAGCCCCCGGCCGGAAGAGGTCGATGCCCTCCTCCCCTGGGGCTGCGAGCAGGCCGACCAGTCGGTGCAGGATCAGGCCTGATGGCGGTGGCGGCCAGAGGCTGGCGGCCCGGCCGGGGAGCACCCCCGGCCGGCCGGCGACTGTCGTCGTGGCTGGAGGCCCCATGATCCTGGTCGTCAGCCATCCCGAGGACTCCCACGCCGCGCCGGTCATCGAGGAGGTGACGCGGCAGGGCGGCCGCTGCGCCATGCTCGATCTCGCCAGCATTCCCCGCCAGGCCCGGCTCAGCTTCTCGGCCGGCCGCCGCACCAACGGCGCCTCCTTCACCGGCGTAGACGGCGCCCGGCTCGAGGCGGCGGAGATCGAGGCGGTCTGGTGGCGCCGGCCGCGCCCATATGTCCTCGACGAGGCGCTCTCGCCGCCTTACGCCGCCTACGCCACCATCCAGGTGCACGCCGCGCTCTCCGGCACCTGGGGTTCGCTCCGGGCCGGGTGGATGAACGAGCCGTGGGCCGACGAGCGGGCCTCCCACAAGCCGGCGCAACTGGCCGCCGCCGAGGCGGCCGGGCTGGCCGTGCCGCCCACGCTCATCAGCTGCGTGCCGGAGGACGCCCGCGACTTCCTCGACGAGATGGGCGAACGGCCGGTCATCCAGAAGCCGCTGCGCCCCACCGAGGAGAGCTGGCGGCCGACCAGGTTCATCTCGCCGGCCGACAGGGACCGGCTCGATGACCTGCGCCTCGCCCCGGCCATCCTCCAGGCCTACGTCCCGGGCACCGACGTCCGGGTCACCACCGCGGGCGGCCGGCTCTTCGCCACCGCCATCGACGCTCGCCAGACCGGTTCGCCGCAGGACTTCCGCCCGGTCTACGCCCAGTCACGGGTCACGGCCTGCCAGCTGCCCGCCGAGGTCGAGATCGGGGTTCGCGCCCTGCTGGAGGCCCTCGGGCTGCGCTACGCCGCCCTCGACTTCCGCCGCACCGATGAGGGAGAGCACCTCTTCCTCGAGTCCAACCCGGCCGGCCAGTGGCTCTTCCTCGAAGACCGGACCGGCCAGCCCATCACTCAAGCCGTCGCCTCGGCGCTCGTCGAGGCGGCGCGCGCCTCCAGGGATGCACCGTCACCGCGGAGCCCGGCCAGCCTGCCGCTGACCGGGGGATGGAGGCACGCATGCTGAAGCTCGTGGCGCCGCTCGCCGCACCGCCGCCGCTCGTCGCACCACCGCCGCTCCCCGTCGCCCTCGCCGCCGCGCTGGCCGAGGAGAAGACCGTCATCGTGCTGGTCTTCGGGACCGGGCCAGATCCCGATCGGACCGAGCGCCGCTGCCGGGCGCTGGCGGGAGACCCCGGCTTCGAAGCGCTGCGGGTGGTGCGGGTCGAGGACCGCGCCTCCCTCTCGGCGACCATGCCGGCCGCATGGCTGGTCCCGGGCCGGCCGGTGGCGGTGGTCGGATCGGACCGGCGCCGGGCCCTCCCACTGGAGCGTCCAGACGCCGTAGACCTCTTCGTGGCCGTCTCGGCGCTGGGCTAGGGCGCCAAGCAGGCTTAATCGCTGACGTTTGCAGGGCTTGACCGAAAATCGGTCTCGACCCCGTCACATTCGTGGTGGTCATTCGTCTGCCTCGGTGGCCCGCACCGACCCGTCGGCGCGGGTCCGCCGGCCCGGACGCCACATCCGGCTCGGTCCCACCAACGGAGACGAGCGCGTGCCATGAAGAGCATCCTCCTGGTGAACGAGAGCAGGGTCACCCTCGAACTCATCAAGGTCTATCTGGTGGTCAAGGATGTCCGGGTCCTGGAGTCGCGCGACGGCGCGGAGGCCCTGAACATCGCCCGGGCCGAACGTCCCGACCTGGTGCTCTGCGACCTGCGCCTGCCAACCCTGGACGGCCTGGAGCTCTGCCGGGCCATCCGGTCCGATCCGGCGCTCCGCGACACCCCGGTCATCATCTTCGCGGCCGACAACGACCGCGAGACGCTGCGCCTCTGCCGCGAGGCGGGCGCGCATGACGTGCTCAAGAAGCCGATCGGACCGAGAGAGCTGCACGTCGCGGTCTGGCGCCACGCCGGCATCGCGGTCGGCCTGGCCATCCCGCTGCGGTCAAAGATCGACCGCGCCAGCTGAGCCACCGGGGGGTGCCCTGTGGCGCTGTCCGGCCAACTGCTCTTCTTGAATGGTCCCGGCGGGACTCGAACCCACGGCCTACTGTTTAGGAAACAGTTGCTCTATCCACCTGAGCTACGGAACCGGTGCGACGTGCCCGCTCGCGCGGGGACGCGGCGGTATACAACGACCTCCCATCTAGCCGAAATCCTAAGTTCTGGTTGACAACTTGCCGCACCCATCCGTTACCATCCAGGGGCGCCTCACCATTCGGGGCCGTCACCGCCGTCACCGCCGTCACCGCCGTCACCGCCATCACCGCCATCACCGCCGTCACCACCTTAACCGCCTCAGCCAGGGGTCGACGATGGGTCGTCCAGTCGCGCCACGGTCCAGTCCCGGACAAGGTCACCGATGAGCCTCCCCCCCAGGCTGGGCGACCTTGCCGAAGTGCGGGGCGCCATCACCGCCGACCGGCGCGGGCAGGTCCACGCCGCGGTCAAGAACCTCCCCGGTAGCGCCGACGAGGCGGCCTCGCTCGCCGTCGCCGTCACCGAGCTGGGCTCCGCCGGAGCGACACTCGGCCTCGGGGTGCTGCTGCGGCTCGAGGTCAAGGGGCCGCGCCGGACCACCCTCACAGCGGTACGTCCCGACCTCTTCCTTCACGTCGACATCGACCCGGTCAAGCGGCTGGCACGCGTGCTCGAGACGCTCGACGCCTGGGATCGCGGCGAGCTGCTGCAGGCTACCGGCCCGGCACTGGCGGCTTCCCCCTCCGGGTTCACCGGCGTGCTGCCGGCCGTCGAGCCGCCCGCCCCGGCTGCGCCCCCGCCCAGGCCGCCGCGCTCCAGACCGCCCGGTGAGCCGCTGACCGGCTCCAGGCTGATGGCCATCGACGACCCCTGGGGCTCCCTGCGGCGGGCCCTGGTCCGCAGCCACCTGACCCGGGCCGCCGCCTTCCAGCAGGCCATACTCGAAGCCGGCCCGGCCGGCGCCCCAGGGACCGGCAACGAGCCGCTCACCCCCGAGGCGCTGACGAAGGCCATGCAGCGGCTGCTGGAGGGGATCGGCGGCGTCATGGCCGGGGATCCCATGGGCGGAGCCCGCGCGCTCTCCGAGCTGGTCGGTGAGCAGCAGCCCAACCTCTCCATCCGCTGGCTGGCCCACTACTGGTCGGCCCGCGCCGCGCTGCAGAGCGGCGGCGCCGAGGCGGCCCGCGACCACGTCCGCGAGACCCTGGCCCTCTCCCGGCAACTCGATGTGGAGGCGCGCGGCGTCAGCCAGCTGCTGGCGGCCGAGCTGCTGGCCCGCGGAGGAGACGTCGCCAAGGCGCTGGCCTGGCTGGCCGAGGCGCGTGGGCGCTTCGAGCGGGTGGTCGATCGCTGGGGGCTGGGCCAGTGCTGGCTGGCCGAGGCGCGAGTCCAGGCCGGCCGCGACGACGACGCCTGCCTGGCCGCGGCCCGGCAGGCCCAGGAGACCGACCCGGCCTGGGACGAGCCGCCCATCTTTCTCTCCGGCCGCGCCATGATGTCCGGCGATCCGGGGGCGGCGCGGACCGCGCTCGGCACGGTTCGCACCCCTGCCGCCGATCGGCTCCGCACGCTGCTCGACGCCGTGACCCAGCAGCGCATCACGCTGGCCGACGCGGGCGAGTTCCTGCGCATCCACCATGCGCCTCCATCCGGCCAGAACCTGCGGGCCCTGGAGAGGATCGCCAACGCCTCGCCCCAGTTCTTCCAGGCCCGCGAGGCGCTGGCCTGGCTGCTGGTGAAGCTGGGGCGTTACGCCGCCGCGAGGGAGGTCTTCGAGTGGCTGCTCAAGCAGCCGTTGGAGGCGGCCGACCAGGCGCTGGTAAGACTCGGGCTGAGCAGCACCTCCACCGCGCTCCAGGCGGCCGGCGCCCCTCCCCGGCCCAGTCCCTCCACCACCTCTTCCTCCGGCCAGCCGGTCCTGGCACCGTCGCTGGCCGACTCGGCGCTGCTGCCGCAAGGGGCCCGCGCCGCCCTCTCCAACCTCGACGCCATGTTCTCCGGACGGCTCAGCGTCTTCTCGATGGCCGATCTTGTCGAGTTCCTGCGCACCGCCGGCCGCAGTGGCCTGCTGGTGTGCAGCTCCTCGGCCGGGGTCGGGGCTTTCCGCTTTCACAAGGGGAGGATCACCGGCGCCGCCTCTCCCACCAGCCCCAGCCTGGGCGACCTGCTGGTGCGCCGCGGCAAGCTCCCCGCCGGCGCGCTGACCTCGGCCGGGCCTCCCCGCGACGGCTCGCTGATCGACGCCGGGCTGGCCGACCGGCTGGTCGGGCTCGGAGCGGTGGACCTGGCCACGGTGCGCGAGGCCGGACTCCATCAGATAGAGCAGACGCTGCGCGAGCTGATAGACTGGACCGATGGCGAGTTCGCCTTCACCCGCGAGGAGGAGCAGCCTCCCGCCGGCGAAGCGGCCATCGAGATAGACGCCCAGCAGCTGCTGCTCGACCTCTTCCGTGAGCGGGATGAGTCGTCCCGCGGCCCCGTCCCCAGCTCCAGGACCTGAGCCGAGACGATGCCGAACCTGCCCGCGCCCCCCGACCCCAAGAGCACGGGGCCCCTCGATCTCTCCAGACTGGTGGGGGTCAAGCTCGGAAACTACCGGCTGGAGCGGGTCCTCGGCCGTGGTCGCATGGGCGTGGTCTACTTGGCCCAGGACGAGGCCCTGCTCCGCCCCACCGCCATCAAGGTGCTGGCCTGGGCGAGCGGCGAGACCCGCGGCCAGGACCCGGTCCAGTGGTTCCTCGGCGAGGCTCGGCTGGTGGCGCGCATCAACGACCCGCGGGTGGTCCAGATCTACGGCGCCGCCAAGCAGGGCGACTACTGCTACATCGCCATGGAGTACGTGGCGGGCCAGTCTACCGAGGCGCTCATCGCCCGGGACGGGCGGCTCACGCCCGAGAATGCCACCGACATCCTGGTGCAGGCCGCCTCGGCGCTCCACGCCGCGCACCTGGCCGGCGTGGTCCACCGCGACGTCAAGCCGGGCAACCTCCTCATCGGCGCTGGCGGTCTGACCAAGCTGGGCGATTTCGGCATGGCGCTCGGCTCGGCCGGACTCCCGGTCGGCAACCCCTCGGTGC
>JANPOM010000083.1:0-1596 GCA_031427995.1 Anaeromyxobacter sp.
CCGAGGAGCTGACCTGGGACATGATCAACGCCGCCAAGACCAAGAAGGGCGACGTAGACGTGCTCAAGCTCATCGCCGGCTCGGACACCTGGCAGATCAAGTAGCCCAGTAAGGCTGGCGCCCAGTCGTGCTGGCGCCGGCGTTTGGTGGCGCCAGCGCAAGACGCGAGCAAGCCCTCTTCGCGCGTGTCACGGCCCGCGTCCCCACCTACGGGGTGCGGGCCGTCTCACGTGTGCTTCGGCGGCGGCCACGATCTGATCCACCTGCGGCGGTCATTGGGATCCACTCGCGGCTGCGGGGGATGAGGTGGTCCAGCGCGGCAACGCCAAGGCGTCGCCCACGATCCTATTGCTGGGTCCGTGCTCACCGCCAGGCGACGGGCCGACTCCGACGCAACGACCGCGCCTACCTCGACTTACATCGGAACCGTTCGACCGACGCGCGCGGCTTGACTTGGGACAATCCGTCACATCCACCCTAGTCGTTCGTCAGTCATGAGAGTGGAACCAATGGCTACCTCCACGGATACAATGTCTCTCCAGAGAACTGGTTCGGTAAATACTCGAATCTTGGGCGGAGTGACACCTTCGTTACGGACTACCGCGCGGTGGGTGAGATCTTAGGGCCTGTCTGTGTCAACACGAGATTCACCGTTGGTGTATTCCATGGCGAGGGACGTGCCAGTTACCTTCAGGCGTGGCGGCTCGAACGCGCCCTTGGGCTAGAGCCCGGAAGCTTGCGCTGAGGCGCCCTCGAGAAGTAGGCCGGGCCTGCTCGCCAGAAGTAGTCCACCGGATCGAGTGGGGACGTGCGTCGGTGATGGATGGCCTCATCGCCGCGGAAGCGACCTTGTAGAAGATGCCGAAGGTTGTTTGTGCCAGATGCTCGGGTAGGCGATCGGCAGAGGGTCTGCGGCCGGGAGGACTGCCAAAGGGCGAGACGGCGCGAGACCCAGGCGGACTGGCGGCGCGAGCACCCGGGGTACTTCATCAGGTGGCGAGCGAATGAGCGGGCAGAGCGGAACTCACCGGACGCTCCCGATCCTCCACGAGTTCCCGCTCCGCTGTCGGGGCTGCCCTGGATGACGGCACAGGAGGAGTTCGGCAACGTGGGCGCCGACTTCCTGGGGAGCTCTCGGCCCAGCCGCTCCAGAAGCGGCGCAGCAGGACCCAGAAGATCCGATCGGCGGGCCGGATCTCGGGGTTCCATCGTGAGGCCAGCGTGGCGAGTTGCTGGCGGAGGGCCAGGTTCTCGACCACGAGGTCGCGGCGGGAGAGCATGGCTGAGCGGAGCGTTGGCAGGAGGGCTACGAGGAGGCGAAGCATCGAGCCGGGGAGGATCCGGGCCCAGGGGAGAATCGTCAATGATCCTACCCAGGGCGGAGTTTTGGCGAGCGACAGGCGAGCGACGATCAAACGATGTCTACCCAGTAGTATACCGACATGGTAGTATAGCGCCATGGTGCGTCGTGACGGCAAAGCCGAGGAAGTCGCGCAAGCGGCCTGCGAGGCGGAGCCATGCTGTGCAACTCCAGCGGGTGAGAGTCCCGTCCGGGTAATCGCCGGAGAGCCCGGTAGCAGACCGCCACTTGAGGCC
>JANPOM010000084.1:0-31624 GCA_031427995.1 Anaeromyxobacter sp.
GAGAGCCGCTGCTGCACCGCCGCGTCGGAGAGGCCGAGCAGCCGCCCCACCTGCGCCGAGGAGTGGCCCTCGCGGTAGTAGAGGATCAGCGTCTCCCGCGCCTCGTCGGGGAGCGACTCGAGCGCGTCGCGGACCAGCCCGGCGCGCTCGGCGTCGAGCAGCGCCTGGCCCGGCCCCGGAGCGGCGTCGGCCGCCTGCTCCAACGCCGCGTCGGCATCCCTGCCGCCGGCTCGCCGCGCCCGGTGGATCGAGAGCCGCCGCGCCTGCCGCCGCGCCGCCGTGCGGAGCCAGGGCAGGAAGCTGCCCGGCTGGCGCAGCTGACCGAGGCCGCTCCAGACCTGCAGGTAGACCTCCTGCGCCGCGTCCTGCGCCAGATCCAGGTCGCGGGTCTCGGAGAGGGTGATGGCGGAGACCAGCGAACTGGTGGCGGCCACCAGCCGGGCGAAGGCGTTGCGGTCACCGCGGATGGCGGCGGCCACCTCAGCGTCGAGCGCGGTGTCGGTGAGCAGGGGCATGCGGTGGCTCCGTTGGCGGGGAGTAGGTGTCCGCCCGGAAGAGAGAGCCGGCGGCCGGTGAAACCTGACCGGCTACCCGTCGTTCTCCTCGCCCGCCTCGTCGGCCCCGCCGCGCTGGCCGCGCGCCAGTCCGTGCTGCTTGATCTTCTTGTGCAGGTTGGTCCGCTCGATGCCGAGCGCCTGGGCCGCCTGGGTGACGTTCCAGTCGTGCTCCTCGAGCTTCTTGAGGATGTAGTCGCGCTCCACCAGATCCCGTAGGTCCTTGAGCCCCACCCCGGAGGAGGCGCCGCCGCTGGCCGCCGCCGTGCTGGCGCCGGCCGTCGCGCCGGAGCGCGGCCCGATCTCGGCCGGGACGTCGGCGAGCCGGATCCTGTCGCCGCTCATGATCAGCAGCCGCTCGCAGAGGTTGCGCAGCTCGCGCACGTTGCCGGGCCAGCGGTAGCTGGCGAGCCGCTCCAGCACGCCGGCCTCCACCGGCTTGGAGCGGACCTCGTTGCGCCGCGCCGCCAGGGTCACGAAGCGGTCGACCAGCGCCGGCAGGTCGGAGAGCCGCTCGCGCAGCGGCGGGGCGGAGAGCGGCACCACCTTCAAGCGGTGGAGCAGGTCCTCGCGGAAGCTGCCGGCCCGCACCATGGCGTCGAGGTCCTGGTTGGTGGCGGCGATGATCCGCACGTCGACGGTGAAGGCCTTCTCGCCGCCGACCCGGGTGATCTCGGCGTTCTCCAGCGCCCGCAGCACCTTGGCCTGCGCCGCCGGGCTCATGTCGCCGATCTCGTCGAGGAAGAGCGTGCCGCCGTCGGCCAGCTCGAAGCGGCCCACCCGCCGGGCCCCGGCGCCGGAGAAGCTCCCCTTCTCATGGCCGAAGAGCTCCGACTCGATCAGCTCGCTGGGGATGGCCGCGCAGTTGACCTTCTCGAAGCGGGCCGCGGCGCGCTTCGAGCGCCGGTGCAGCTCCTCGGCGATCAGCTCCTTGCCGGTGCCCGACTCGCCGAGGATGAGCACCGGGGCCCGGGTCGGCGCCACCTTGGCGATGTCGGCGCGCAGCTGCAGCATGGCCGGGCTCGCCCCCACCATGTCGTCGTCGAAGCGCGGCTCGCGGGCGGCCCGGGTCCGCTCCCCCTCCTTGAGCTGCCGCCACTCGTGGGCCGAGCGGACCGTGACGATGACCCGCTCCCGCTCAAGGGGCTTCTGCAGGAAGCCGTAGGCGCCGCGCTTCATGGCGTCGCCGATCTCGGGGGCGTCGGCGTGGCCGGAGATGACGATCACCGGCAGGTCGCGCCAGAGCTGCCGGGCCCGGGAGAGCAGGGTCAGCCCGTCGGTGCCGGGCAGCTTGATGTCGAAGATGGCCACCGCGATGGGCTCGGACTGGAGCAGCGCCTCGGCCTCCTCGGCGCTTCCGGCGTCGACCACGCTCCAGCCCTCCGACTCGAGGACCATGCGGAGGGTCTTGCGGATGTTCGGCTCGTCGTCGACGACGAGCACGGTGGCACTGGTGGACATGGCGGCGATGATACACCGCAGCTCCGCCCCGGCCCCCGCGGCACCGCGCCAGGGCGCTGGTGGACGGCCGGCGCCGAGGTGCGGACCGGCCGCGCCCGTCCGGCCAGGGTCGGGGAACTAGAAGCTGGTCGGCTTGCCCGGTTCGAGCACCAGCATCTTCGTCCCCTTTGGAAGCGCCGCCCTCAGCTCTTCAGGCGACCCGGGGATGAGCGGGAAGGTCTGGAAGTGCATGGGGACCACCACCCTGGCCTTCACGTAGCCGGCCGCCAGGGCCGCGCCCTTCGGGTCCATCGTGAAGTGGCCGCCGATGCAGGCCAGCATCACGTCGATGGGGCCCCAGCGCTCCGGGATCAGCTTCATGTCCATGGTCACGTCGGTGTCACCGGTGTGGTAGATGGTCGGCCCGCCCTTCACCTGGATGACGAAGCCCATGGGGTTGCCGCCGTTCTTCTCGACGTCGATCCCCGAGGAGTGGATGGCCGGCACCAGGATGACGGTGGCGTCGCCTGCCTGGATGGAGCCGCCGATGTTCCCGCAGGTGACCCCGGTGGCCTGGGCCTCGGGGAACCCGCCCGCCACCAGCGCCTTGCAGAGGTCGAAGTTGGTGATCAGCCTGGCCCCGGTCCGCGTGGCGAGGGCCACGGCTTCGCCGACGTGGTCGCCGTGGCCGTGGGTGATGAGGATGTAGTCGACCTTGGGCAGCAGCTCGCCCGCCTTCTTGTCGGGCGACTTCGGGTTGGCGAAGAAAGGGTCGATGGCGAGGACGGTGCCGCCCGGCGTCTTCACGGTAAAGGCGGCGTGGCCGTACCAGGTGACCTCGGTCTTCGGCGCGGGGTCGGCGGCGCGGACGGAAAGGGGTGAAAGGCAAAGGGCGGCCGCGGCGGTGAGGATCGGCAAACGCATGGTTGAAACCTCCGCTAACCCGGTAATGTCGAATCGGTCGATGAGCAAGTGAAGAGGGCCTTCTACTGGCGGTACTCCCTATGGGTGAGGCAGTTCGCGCCAGCTCCAAGTAATGACTGCTTCTTCCAAGCCTTTGACGGTCCCCCCCCACACCATCGAGCCGCTTTCGAGGTCTCAATGCGACACGCACCACTGGCCGCCGCCATGCTCGCCTGGTCGGCCGCGACCAATGCCGCGCCAACAGACGAGGATCCGCCGCCGGTCGCGCCGGTCCGCGCCATCGCCATCATGCGCAACGGCGCGGGCAAGCAGGTCGGAACCGCGACGCTCGTGAACGATCCGGGCGGTGTTCAGATCGCGATCGTCGTGAAGGGGCTGCCGCCCGGAAGGCACGGCTTCCACCTCCACGCCGTGGGGCGCTGCGAGGGCCCCGGCTTCACCTCCGCGGGAGCCCACTTCAACCCCGGCCAGAAGCCCCACGGGCCGGCCGGTTCGCCGGAGGCGCACGCCGGGGACCTCCAGGAGCTGGTGGCCGATTCGGATGGCGTCGCGGTGGTCGGTTTCATCGCCCGCGGCGTCACGCTCACCGGCGGTCCGGCCGCGCTGCTGGGCGGGGCTGGCACGGCGCTGGTGCTCAGCGCCGCTGCCGACGACGGCAAGAGCGATGACATGGGGCCCCGGCTGGTCTGCGGCGTGGTGACGAGGCGCTGAGAGGCTAGCGGCCGGCACCGGCCAGGCGTGGTCAGGCCTTTTCGCGGTGGACCGCGAAGGGGCCGAAGGCCTGCTGGACAGGCATCAGCTCGATGGTGTTGACGTTGACGTGGGCCGGGCGGCTGACGCTCCAGGCGATCACGTCGGCCACGTCGGCGGCGGTGAGCGGCGTCATCCCGGCGTAGACACTGTCGGCCTTGGCGGTGTCGCCCGCGAAGCGGACCGTGGCGAACTCGGTGTTGCACATGCCCGGCTCGATGTTGGTGACGCGCACCGGCGTGCCGAGCAGGTCGGAGCGGATGGCCAGCGAGAACTGGCGCACGAAGGCCTTGGTGGCTCCGTAGACGTTGCCGCCCGGGTACGGGTAACTGCCGGCCACCGAGCCGATGTTGACGATGTGGCCGCGGCCCCGAGCGACCATGCCGGGCAGGGCCAGGCGGGTGGCGAAGACCAGCGCCCGGCAGTTGGTCTCGATCATCCGGTCCCAGTCCTCGACCGAGGTCCGGTGGACCGGCTCCAGGCCGAGCGCCATGCCCGCCGCGTTGACGAGGATGTCGAGCGGCGGCACCGCCTCGAGCGACCCGGAGAAGGCGCGGGTCACGGCCTCGCGGTCGGTGACGTCGAGTGGAAGGGGGACGAGCCGGGGGCCGAGGCGCGCCGCCAGCGCGGTGAGCCGGTCGGCGCGGCGGGCCACCGCGACCACGGTGGCGCCGTCCTTGACGAAACGCTCGGCGCAGGCCTCGCCGATGCCGGAGGAGGCGCCGGTGACCAGCGCCGTGTAGCCGTCGAGGGGAGGGGTCATGGCGGGGATGGTACCGCCATCGCGCCCCGGCGTCAGGCCAGCGGCAACCAGATGATGAAGGAGGCGCCGCCACCGGGGGGCTCGCCCAGCTCCACCTCGCCCCCGTGCTGCAGGACGATCTTCTTCACGATGGCGAGCCCGAGGCCCGTCCCTTCGCCCTTGGTGGTGAAGTAGGGGTCGAAGACGCGCGGGCGGTGCTCTGGCTCCACACCGGGTCCCTGGTCGGATACGGTCAAGATGGCGCGGTCACGAGCCCGGGCGACGCCAAAGTGGATCCGGGCCCGGGCTGGGCCGGCCGCCTGCACGGCGTTCTCGGCGAGGTTGACCAGCACCCGGCGCATCAGCTCGGCGTCGAGCGCCACCGGGACCCTGTCGGAGGCCAGCGTGACGGTGACCTCGGCCCGCTCGCCGAGCTGCGGGCTGGTGCGAAGGAAGTCGGAGACGAACTGGCCGAGATCGGCCGGGGTCGCCGCCACGTCGGGGAGCCGGGCGAAGGCGGAGAACTCCTCCACCAGCCGCTGCAGCGTGGCCACCTCCTGGCGGACGATCTCGCCGGCCTCGGCGAGCAGCCGGCCGAACCCCTGGTCGCCGCCCGGGGTGGCCCGCCAGCGCGCCTCGAGCTGCTGGAAGGCGAGCTGGATGGGTGTGAGCGGGTTCTTGATCTCGTGGGCCAGGCGGCGCGCCACATCCTGCCAGCCGGAGATCTTCTCGAGGTAGACGATCCGGTCACGCCCCTGGCGGACCTCTTCGACCATGACGTTGAAGCCGTCGCCCAGCGCCGCCACCTCGTCGCCTCCGCCGGAGGGCTCGACGCGGGCCGAGAGGTCGCCCGCGGCGACGCGGCGGTGGGCATCGGCCAGCCGGGCCAGGCGGGCCACCGTGCGCCGGGCCATGAGGTGGCCGATCAGCGTCGCCAGCAGCGCCGCGATCAGCACCATGCCCGCGAAGACCAGCAGCACGCTGCGGCGAAGCTCGCCGCGGGCGCGGTCCATGTCGCGGGCGGTCTCGGCCAGCTCGCGGGTCTCGTCGAGCTCGGCGAAGAGCACGGCCTCGATCGTGAAGGTGGCTCGCAGCGCGCCGCCGCCGGGGAGCGAGACCTCGGCCGGCACGGGCCGCCAGCCGCCCTCCTCGTCGAGGGCGTGAGGGCGGTCGGCCGAGGCCAGCACGCGGCCATCGGCGGCCAGCACCTCGACTCGCCGCAGGCGCGGCACGGTGGTGACGGCCCGCTCCAGGTACGGGACCGGCGAGGAGGGGAGGCTCGGCAGGCCGCGCGCCAGGTTGATGGCCTGCTCGGCGTATAGAGCCCTGCGGGCCCGGAAGAGCTCCTGGTAGGTCCCGGGTACTTCGGAGAGCCGCTCGGCCACCCGTGGCGCCAGCCAGACGCCGGCGTTGGAGTCGGCCAGCCAGTTGGCGAGCAGGAGCGCCGGGATCAGCGGCAGGGTGGCGGCCAGCAGCAGGGCTCCGGCCAGCTTGACCGAGAAGCGAGAGCGCCAGGGCGTCGGGGCGGACGGTGGGGGCGGGCCAGCGGCCGGGGTGGCGAGCGGCGTGATCACGGCGAGGCCAGGCCGGCGCGAGTGAAGGGCGCGGAGCGGAAGCGGCTCGCCTCTGGCGGTGGGGCGCGCAGCAGCAGGGCGGCCAGCGTGCCGAGCAGCGAGCGGCCGCCGGCGGCGGGTCCGCCGGCCGGGTGGGTGAGCTGCTCACGGGTCTGCTCCAGCTGGCGGGCGGTGACCGGGTCGAGCTCGAGCCGGACCTCCACCGTGAAGGTCTCGGGGAGGCCGGCCAGCGGGCCGAGATCGAATGGGTCCGGGGTGGCGAGCAGCCGATGCAGCGCCGGCCAGTCGGCGGCCTGGCGCGATCGGCCCGGGGCTCCATGTTCACGGAGGGTGATGTCGAAGGTCTCGGTCCATGGGTCGAAGCGGACCTCGAAGTCCCGGGTGGCGGAGGACCACGGGCCGCGGTCCCCGTCCGCGGTCACGGTGAGCCGGACCGTGCTGGTCAGGCCGCTGCCGAGCCGCTGCTCGAGCGCGGCGTCGAGGGCCGGCTCGAGGTCGATGGTGGCGAGGAGCCGCCCGGCCATGGCCCGGCACTCGACCCGCGGCGGCGCTCCGCTCGAGCCTGGCTGGGTGGCGGCGGCGAAGAGCGCGGCGGTCAGCAGCAGCGCGGCGCCGAGAGGCCGGCCGGTGCGGCTGGCGGCGAGATGGGCGGCGGGGTCGGCCACGGCGCGGTGCAGGCGGAGCCTCCGGTCAGCCGACCTGGCGGCGGTAGGCCACGTAGGCCTCCAGCGTGGCCAGGTCGAGAGGGTCGGCGGTCAGCGCCGCCTCGTAGGCGGCCACCGCCGCGGCGTGGTTCTTCAGCTTGCTGGCGATCCGGGCCCGGGCCAGGTGGCTCTGCGCCGCCTTCGCCTGCTCTGGGTAGCGCTCCAGGTATTCGCGCCGGCGCCCCTCGATGAGCGCCTGGGGCACGCCGGCGGCCATGCAGCGGGCCACGCCGAGGTAGTTGCCGCGCCCGGCGTCGTAGACCAGCCGCTCGGCCGGGATCGAGAGGGCGTGCTGGGCCAGCTCGAGCCGGGCAAGCAGGGCCGAGGACCGCTGGTGCTGGTCGGGAGCCTCGGGCCGCGCCCGAATCGCCTCGAGCCGGGTCCGGAGCTCTCGCGTCGACTTGCGAATCTCGGCGAACTCGGCGTCGAGGGGGAGGCCGAGCAGGCCGTAGTGGAGGGAGGCCGGCCGCTCCTCCAGCTCGCGCAGCAGGACGGCGAAGCTCGGCAGCGGGGCTGGTGGCGCCGCGCCGGGCGCGGAGGGGGCCGAGGCGCCGCGGGTCGCCTCGGCGAGGTCGGTGAGGGCGGCCCTGGCCTCGGGTGTCAGCTCCAGCAGTTGCACGGCGAAGCCCGGCGCCATGTGCCAGCTCCTGGCCTCGGCGGCCGAGACGTGGCGGACCACCTCGCCGGTCAGCTCCAGCCGGGCCTTGAGCGAGGGGTGGGTGAGAGAGAGCGAGACACGCGAGAAGAGCGGGGGGAGATCGCTCTCGGCGCCGAGGAAAAGCCCACCGCGAGTCACCTCCACCGCGGTCAGCTTGCGGACCGTGTCGCCGCTCCGCAGCTCGACGCGCACCGGGCTGGCGGGCGGGACCGGCGGGGGTGGGGCGGCCCGGGCCGGCCAAGGCGGGCCCAGGGGGGCGGTGGGCGGCGAGGCGCCGACCGTGGCGCCGTCCGGCACGGTTCCGGCCGCCTCTGCCTGGCCGAGCCGCACCCGGACGGCGCGGAGCGCCTCGGCGAAGCGGGCCATGTCGGCGTGGCGGTGGCCGGGAGGCTTGGCCAGCGCCTTCATGATGGTCCGCGCCAGCTCGGGGTCGACGCCCTGGGCGACCTGCGAGAGCGGCGGCGGCTGTTGCTGCAGGTGGGCCAGCAGGAGCTGGGTGACCGTCTTCCCCTGGAAGGGCAGGCGGCCAGCCAGCAGCTCGTAGGCCATCACGCCGAGTGCGTAGACGTCGGTGCGGGCGTCGATGGCGCCGTCGTCACACTGCTCGGGGGCCATGTACTCGGGGGTGCCGACGATCAGCCCGGCCGCGGTCCGCCCGCTGTTGGTCACCGAGGCGCCGCGCAGCTTGGCGATGCCGAAGTCGACCAGCTTGACGAAGCGAGGCTTGCCGCCGCGGGTGACGAGGAAGACGTTGTCCGGCTTCAGGTCGCGGTGGACCACGCCGCGTTCGTGGGCGCACTGCAGGGCGTCGCAGAGCTGCAGCAGCACGTCGATCGACTCGGCCGGCGTCAGGTGGCGGGCGTGGTTGGCGGCGTGGAGCGTCTGCCCGTCGAGGAACTCCATGACGAAGTAGTACCGGTTGGGCGGCAGCAGGTTGAGGTCGTAGATGGCGACGATGTTCTCGTGGCCGATCAGGTTCACGGCGCGCGCCTCGTCGTAGAAGCGGGCCACCACCTGCGGATTCTCGGAGAGCGACTCGTGGAGGAACTTGACCGCCACCTTGCTGCCGATGACCGGGTGCTCCGCCAGGTAGACCGACCCCATGCCGCCGCGCCCGAGGAGCCGCACCAGCTTGAAGGAGCCGACCTGGGTGCCGATGAGCGGGTTGGTGGCGGGCGAAGCCGCCGCCGGGGGCGGTGGCAGGCCAGCGCCTCCGAAGAGCATGGTCGGGTTGAGGGAGGCGTCCTCGGCCGGGCTGCTGACCAGCGTCTCCAGCCCGTCGGCGGAGCCCGCCGGCCCATCCGGGACCTTCACGCGAATGGGGGAGCAGGCCTCGCCCAGAGGGTGGCTGCCTCCGCAGCGCTGGCAGGTCTGGCTCGAGTCTCCTGCGCGGTCCACATGCCCTCCTGGTACCGAAAAGAGGGAGCCTAGCAGAGATGCCTGCCGATGGCCGGACCGGTGGGGGACGCACTCGAAGTTCTTGGTGTAGTCTCCGGCCATCATGCCAGCGTCAGATCGAAAGATGTCGAGCAATGGGCCAGGGAAGAAGGCCGCGAAGCGGACGGTGGTGCCAGCGCCGGCCTCGAAGAAGGCGGTCGCCGCCAAGAAGGCGATGACGACCGCGAAGGAGGCCGCCCCGGCGAGGAAGCCGGCCGCCAGCCGGACCAGGACCACCGCGAGGAAGGCCGCCCCGGCGAGGAAGCCGGCCGCCGGGCGGACGGTCACGCCGGCGCCGTCAGCCAGGAAGCCCGCGCCGAAGCGGAAGCTGGCCACGCCTCCGCTGGTCGAGCGCCACGACGGGCCTGATCCGGAGGGGTTCTTCGTCGCCCGGGTGCGCGGCGAGGACGCGGTCCGCGATGCGCCGCACCAGATGCAGGAGCCGGGCGGCTGGGAAGAGGAGCCGGCGTCGCCCCCGCTCCACGACGAAGGGCTGGGCGAGCTTCCCTGGACCTACGGCGATGACCTGCTGGTCGCCCTGCCGCGCGATCCGCGCACGCTCTTCGTCTACTGGGACCACGCCCGGGCCACGCTGGAGGCGGCCTTCGCGCACCAGGCCGGTGCCCGCGTCCAGCTCTGGGTCTTCGCCCGCGCCGCCGGCTGGGACAGGGTCCGCGTCGTCGACGTGGCCCTCGAGGCCCGCGGCTGGTATGTCCACGACCTTGAGCCGGGGCGCGCCTACCGCGCCGAACTCCACGTCATCGGGGCCGACGGAAAGGACCGGCTGCTGCCCGGCCCGTCGGCCGGGACGGCGCTTCCGCCACAGGGCCCTTCGCCGGTCATCGACGACCGCTACGCCACCCTGCCGTGGGAGGTGCCGCTGCCCAAGCTGGTGGGGCCGGGCATCCCCGGCGGCCCGTTCAGCGAGGAGGCTCGTGCCCTGCTGGCGACGCTCTCCGGCTGGAGCCGGTTCGGACACAGCCGCGCCGATGGCTCGACCGGCTCCCTGCCCGGAGGTCCGTCCTCGCCATCACGCCCGTCGTCACCGCCGGGTCCGTTTGGCGGGGAGGGGATGTAGATGGCCGATCCCAGGGGCTACCTCGCCCTCCACCTCCACGCACACCTGCCGTTCGTCCGTCACCCGGAGTACGAGGACTTCCTGGAGGAAGACTGGCTCTACGAGGCCATCTCCGAGACCTACCTGCCGCTGCTGCGTGTCTTCGATCGGGCCGCCGACGAAGGGATCCCCTTCCGCATCTCGCTCACCATGTCGCCGCCGCTGGTGGCCATGCTGCGCGACGACCTGCTCATGGGCCGGTACGCCCGCCGGCTCGACATGCTCTGCGAGCTGGCCGAGAAGGAGGTGCACCGCACCCGCAACGATCCGACCTTCCACGGCCTGGCCCAGCACTACCGGCACGAGTTCTTCGAGCTGCGCACGCTCTTCCATGATCGCCATCACCGCGACCTGGTGGGCGCCTTCCGCCGGCTCGAGGAGGCCGGGCGGCTCGAGCTGCTCACCTGTGGCGCCACCCACGGCTTCCTGCCGCTCATGCAGCGGTACCCCGAGGCGGTGCGGGCCCAGGTGGCGGTGGCCGCCGCCCACCACCGGCGCCACTTCGGCAAGGACCCGGCCGGCATCTGGCTGCCGGAGTGCGGCTACTTCCCGGGCGTCGAGAAGGTGCTGGCCGAGGAGAACATCCGCTACTTCTTCGTCGACAGCCACGGCCTCACCGACGCCACGCCGCGCCCGCGCCACGGAGTCTACGCCCCGCTCTACACCCCGAGCGGCCCGGCCGCCTTCGCCCGCGACCCCGAGTCGTCGATGCAGGTCTGGAGCGCCGAGTCGGGCTATCCGGGCGACACCGAGTACCGGGAGTTCTACCGGGACATCGGTTGGGACCTCGACTTCGACTACGTCAAGCCCTACGTGCAGCCGACCGGAGCCCGCAAGAACGTCGGCATCAAGTACTTCCGCATCACCGGAAAGACCCCGCACAAGGAGCCCTACTCGCCGCAGCGGGCCGCCGAGCGGGCCGCCTCCCACGCCGGCAACTTCCTCTACAACCGGGAGCGGCAGATCGAGCACCTCGCCGCCAGGATGGGCGGCACCCGGCCCATCGTGGTCGCGCCCTACGACGCCGAGCTCTACGGCCACTGGTGGTACGAAGGGCCGCAGTTCATCGACTACCTGATCCGCAAGGTGGCCTTCGACCAGAAGGTCTTCAAGCTGGCCACCCCGGGCGACTACCTGCGCGAGAACCCGGAGCAGCAGCTGGCCACGCCACCGCTCTCCTCCTGGGGCGCCGGAGGCTACGCCGCGGTCTGGCTCGACGGGACCAACGACTGGATCTACCGCCACCTCCACAAGGCGGCCGAGCGCATGATCGCGCTGGCCAACGAGATCCGGTTGCCCACGCCGCTGGAGCGGCGCGCCCTCGATCAGGCGGCGCGCGAACTCCTGCTGGCGCAGTCCTCCGACTGGGCCTTCATCATGAAGACCGGCACCATGGTCGAGTACGCCATCCGGCGCACCAAGGAGCACGTGCTCCGCTTCACCCGGCTCCACGACCAGCTCCGCGCGCACCAGATCGACGAGGGCTGGCTGGCCTCGGTCGAGTCAAGGGACAACATCTTTCCCGAGATCGACCACACCGTGTACCGCTCGCGCTGATGGACCGGAGCCGAAGTCGAAACCGGCCCGGCCGCGGCGATGTGGTGCGCCGTGAGGCGCCGCTGACGTTCGCTCCAGCGCCGGGAACAACCGTCCCGTCAGGGTGTTGCTTCCGTTGACGCAGGGCGCCTCGCCCGTCTAGTTTGGGCCAACCCGTTTTCCCCGTCGAAACCGAGAGATGGACCACAAGACCCCTGCGAACGACGACCTCGGCGCGACAGAGCGCGAGCTCATCAGGAACCGGCTGGAGAAGGCTGAGGCGCTCAGGGCTCTTGGCGTCAATCCGTACGGTAACGGCGTCACCCCGCGCCACCTGGCCGCCGAGCTCCAGGCCCGCTATGGCGAGGCCCCGGCCGAGGAGATCGCCAGGGATCCCGGGGACTGGTCGTTGGCTGGCCGGGTGCTGGCGGTGCGCAGCTTCGGCAAGGCCGCCTTCCTGAAGGTGCGCGACCGGAGCGGCGAGCTGCAGGTCTGGGTCAAGAAGGACAAGCTGGGCGACACCGGCTTCGAGCGCTTCAAGCTGCTCGACGTGGGCGATCTGGTCGCCGCCGAAGGTCCGGCCACCCGGACCAGGACCGGCGAGCTGACGCTGGAGGCGCGCTCCTTCACGATCCTCACCAAGGCGATCCGGCCCCTGCCGGAGAAGTGGCACGGCCTGACCGACCTGGAGCAACGCTACCGGCAGCGGTACGTCGATTTGGTGGTGACACCCGGCGTCCGCGAGGTCTTCGTGAAGCGCGCCAGGGTCGTGTCGGGCATCCGCCGCTTCCTCGACGCTCGCGGCTACCTCGAGGTGGAGACGCCGACGCTCCACAAGGCGGAGGAGGCGGGCGGCGCCACGGCGCGGCCGTTCGAGACCCACCACAACGCGCTCGACCTCGACCTCAAGCTCCGCATCGCCACCGAACTCCACCTGAAGCGGCTCATCGTCGGCGGGCTCGACCGCGTCTACGAGATCGGCCGCATCTGGCGCAACGAGGGGATCGATCGGCGCCACAACCCCGAGTTCACCTCTATCGAGTTCTACCAGGCGTACGCCACGCACCACGACCTGATGAAGCTCACCGAGGAGCTCTTCCACGCCCTGGCGCTCGAGGTGACCGGCGGCCCGGTCATCACCTTCCAGGGGCAGGCCATGGACCTGACCCCGCCGTACCCGCGCGTCTCCATGCTGCTGGAGGCGTCGCTGGCCCTCGGACTCGCCCCCGAGGACGCGCTCTCCGGCCGGGGGCTGGCCGAGGCGCTGGCCCGCTCCGCCGCCGGCCTGTCCGAGAAGGAGGCGGCCTGGAAGCTCGGCGAGGCGGCGAAGCAGAGCCCGGGCCAGGCCATCGCCGTGGCCTTCGAGATCCTCTGCGAGCCGAAGCTGCCCGGGGACCGCCCGGCCTTCGTCATCGACTTCCCGCTCGAGACCTCGCCGCTCTCGCGCCGCCGCGACGCCGATCCGCGCCTGGTCGATCGGTTCGAGCTCTACGCCGCGGGGATGGAGCTGGCCAACGCCTTCAGCGAGCTGAACGACCCGGCCGACCAGCGGGCCCGCTTCGAGGCGCAGGTGAAGGCCAAGGTGGCCGGCGACGAGGAGGCCATGCCGCTCGACGAGGACTACCTCCGCGCCCTGGAGCACGGCATGCCGCCCACCGCCGGCGAGGGGATCGGCATCGACCGGCTGGCCATGCTCCTCACCGACTCGTCCTCGATCCGCGACGTCATCCTCTTTCCGCTGCTCAAGCCGCAGGCGTGATCGTTCCGGCCGGCCCCCGCATGCCCGAGCCCATCTCACCGACCGCGCCGGCCCTGGCCGGCGGCGATCCGTCCCCGGCGGGGGCGGCCCACCCGGTGGCGCCGGTCTTCTCCAGCAAGGCCTTCCTGCTGGTGCTGGTCGGCCTGGTGGCGGCGGCCACCGGGACGCCGCTGCTGCAGGCGGCGCTGGCCGGCCGCGGCGGCCTCCCGCCCTCGCTGGCCACGGCGGCGGCGGTCCTGCTCTCCTCGCTGCTGGCCGGTGGCTTCGGCGCGGCGGCCGCGCTGGGAGCCCGCCGGCTGGCCTTCTACGAGCTGACCGCGGCCATGCTGCTCTGGACCGCCACCGTGGCCCTGCGGGTGGCCTCGCTCGGCGCCACCCGCGGCTCGGCGGTCGGCCTGGAGGGGCTGGAGCAGCAGGGGCTGCTGGTGGTGGTGCTCGGACTGTTCGGCGCGGGAGCGCTTGCGGCCACCGCGGTCTTCGTGGGCGCCACGCTCGCCTACCTGCTGGGCGGCACCGGCCGCCTCGATCTCTCCGCCTCCTTCGAATTCTACGTCGCCCAGAGCCACCTCAAGCTGACCCGCCGCACCCTGCTCTCGGGTTTCGCGCTGGTGGCGACCGGGATCCTCCCCGGCCTGCTCTTCCTCCTCATCCGCTCCATGGTGGCCGACGCCCGCGAGCGGCGGGCCGAGCGGCGCGGGGTGCTGCTGGGTCGGCGGCGCATGTCCGAGACCCTGCTGATGACGCTCATCTCCATCGGTGGAGTGGCCATCGGGGTCTGGGCGCTCACCGTGGTGCTCTCGGTGATGAACGGTTTCGAGGGCGACCTGAAGGCGAAGATCCTCGGCCAGAATGCCCACGGCATCCTCATGAAGGCCGGGCAGAACGAGTTCACCGGCTGGCCACAGGTCCGGGACCAGGTGCTGGCGGTGCCGGGCGTGGTCGGGGCCACCCCCTTCCTCGTCAACGAGGTGATGCTCTCCTCGGGGGAGCGGCTCACCGGGGCGCTCATCAAGGGGATCGACCCGGCCACCATCGGCACCGTCACCGACCTGCCGGGGTCGGTGGAGAAGGGCGGCAAGCTGGACTGGCTCTCCACCCCCGAACTCATCCCCTCCAGTCCGCTGCGCGACCTCGACGAACCGGCCGCGGGGAGGCCACTGGCCGGCATCGTGGTGGGGCGCGAGATGGCCGGCGCGCTGCGGGTCGGCGTCGGCGATCAGGTCAACGTGATCTCGCCCTTCGGCGACCTGGGGCCCGGCGGCCCGCAGCCCAAGAGCCGGCCCTTCCGCGTCGCGGCGGTCTTCTACAGCGGCATGTACGAGTACGACGCCAAGTTCGCCTACCTCGACCTCGACGAGGCGCGCCGCTTCTTCGGCACCGGCGACGGCATCACCGGCCTCGAGCTCAAGGTGGCCGACCTCGACCGGGCCCGGCCCATCCTGGCCCGGGTCACGGCGGCGCTGGGCGGCTGGCCCTACCGGACCAAGGACTGGGGCGAGCTCAACCGCAACCTCTTCTCGGCGCTGCAGATGGAGAAGCTGGTGATGGCGGTCATCCTCGCCTTCATCGTGCTGGTGGCCAGCTTGATCATCGTGGCCACCCTCATCATGCTGGTGCTGGAGAAGACCCGCGAGATCGCCGTGCTCAAGTCGATGGGGGCGGGGCTGCCCTCGGTGATGAAGATCTTCGTAATCGAGGGGATGGTGATCGGCGCGGTCGGGACCTTCTTCGGGCTGGTGCTCGGCTACGGCACCTGCCTGATCATCGGCGACGTCGGCATCCCGCTCGATCCGGAGGTCTACTACATCGACAACCTCCCGGTCCGCATCGATCCTTCACAATGGGTGATGGTGGTGGTGATGTCGCTGGTGCTGGCCTTCCTCGCCACCATCTACCCGGCCACCAAGGCGGCCCGGCTGCGTCCGGTCGACGGCCTGAGGGGCGAGTGATGAGCGCCCCGTTCATCCGCGTCGAGGGGCTGGGCAAGACCTACCTCACGGGGGAGAAGCACCTCGAGGTGCTGCGCGACCTGTCGGTGGAGATCGCCGCCGGGGAGCTGGTGGCGCTGACCGGCCCCTCCGGCTCGGGCAAGAGCACCTTCCTCAACTTGCTCGGTACCCTCGACGCCCCCAGCGCCGGGCGCGTCTTCTTCGATGGCATCGACGCCTTCGCCGGCGGCGAGGAGTCGCTGGCCGCCTTCCGCAACGCCACCATCGGCTTCGTCTTCCAGAGCCACCACCTGCTCCCCGACTTCACGGCGCTCGACAACGCCGCCATGCCCGGCCTGATCCGCCGGCTGCCGCGCGCCGAGGCCTACGCCCGGGCCGAGGAGATGCTGGACCAGGTGGGGCTGGGCGATCGGCTCCAGCACCGGCCCGGCGAGCTCTCCGGCGGGGAGCAGCAGCGGGTGGCCCTGGCCAGGGCCCTCTGCCTCAAGCCCCGGCTGCTCCTCGCCGACGAGCCGACCGGCAACCTCGACTCCCGCACCGCCGAGGGGATCCATGCCCTCATCGCCGATCTCAACGCCCGGCTCGGTATCACCGCCGTGGTGGTGACCCACAACGAGCAGTTGGCCCGGACCCTGCCCCGCCGCCTCCACCTTTCGCGGGGGCGCCTGGAGAGAGAAAGCCTTTGAGCCCCGCCGTCCCATGCATTAGATTCCGCGGCTTCGTGGAGCACCGCCCCCGTACTGGCTGGTTGCTGGCCGCCGCGCTCGCGCTGGCGTCGCTGGCGACGTCCGCCCTGGCCGCGGAGCCGGTGGTGGTGGCCGACGTCAAGGTCGAGGGCAACCGTCGGGTCGAGGTCGACACCATCAAGGCCACCGTCACCAGGAAGGGGGCGCTTTACGACACCCGCCGGGTCGAGGCCGACGTCCGGGCCCTGATGAAGCTCGGCTTCTTCTCCGACGTGGTGGTCGAGGTCGAGGGAGACGAGCGGCACCCGGTGCTGGTCTACAAGGTCACCGAGCGCCCCACCGTCCGCGAGGCCACCATCGTCGGCAACGACGAGCTCTCCAAGGAGGACCTCAAGGACAGCGTGGAGGTGAAGCCCTTCACGATCCTCGATCTGGTGGCGGTCAAGAAGGACGTCAAGAAGATCCAGGAGAAGTACGTCGAGAAGGGCTACTACCTGGCCGACGTCGCCTACAAGCTGGAGGGGCTCCCCGACAACCAGGTGGCCATCCGCTACACCGTGGACGAGAAGGCCAAGGTGCTGGTGAAGGAGATCCGCTTCCACGGCAACCAGCGGCTCTCCAGCGCCGAGCTGCGCGGGGTGATGCTGACCCAGGAGGGCGGCCTGCTCTCGATCCTCGGATCGGCCGGCACCTTCCGCGAGGACATGTTCCAGCGCGACCTGGCCGCCATCGGCATGGCCTACATGGACCAGGGCTTCGTCAACGTGAAGGTGGGGAAGCCCTCCATCGGACTCTCGCCGGATCGCCGCTTCCTCTTCGTCTCCATCCCCATCGAGGAGGGCGAGCAGTATTCGATCGGGAAGGTCATCTTCACCGGGGAGCTGCTCGGCGAGGAGCCGCTGCTGCGCCGCATCCTGTTGACGCGGACCAAGGCGCTCTTCTCCCGCTCCAAGGTGGGCCAGGACCTCTTCGCCATCGGAGACATCTTCAAGGACCGCGGCTTCGCCTACGCCAACGTCACCCCGCAGACCCAGGTCGACGACAAGGCCCGCACCATCGACCTCAGCTTCGACGTCCAGCCCGGCATCAAGTGCCGCTTCGAGAGGATCGAGGTGGTCGGCAACGACAAGACCCGCGACAAGGTGGTGCGGCGCGAGCTCCGCATCTACGAGGGCGAGAGCTTCAGCGGCGTCGCCATGCGCACCTCCAAGGGCCGGGTCATGGCGCTCGGCTTCTTCGAGACCGTCGAGATCACCAGCAAGAAGGGGAGCGCCGAGGACCTGGTGGTGGCCATGGTCGAGGTGAAGGAGAAGGCCACCGGCTCCTTCCAGCTCGGCGCCGGCTTCTCCTCCTACGAGAACTTCATCCTCACCGGCCAGATCTCGCAGCACAACTTCTTCGGCTGGGGCCAGACCCTGAGCCTCCAGATCCAGTGGTCGTCGATCCGGCAGCTCGGCCAGGTGCAGTTCGTCGAGCCCTACTTCCTCGACACCCGCTGGACCTTCGCCTTCGACGTCTACGCCACCGAGAGCTTCTACACCAGCTTCAACCGGCGCGCCGTGGGCGGAAACACCACCTGGGGCTACGAGCTCTCCGGCCTGGCCCCGGTCTGGTCGTTCGCCCGCCACCTCGAGGACATGCGGGTCTTCGGCACCTACACCAACGAGTACGTCTCGGTCACCGGGGAGGCCCAGTACGTCCTCTACAACCAGTACCGCTCCGGCACCACCAGCTCGGTCCGCTTCTCATGGCAGTGGGACAAGCGCGACAACCGGATCTTCCCGACCTCGGGCTTCTTCCTCACCGCCAGCGCCGAGTACGCGCCGCCGTTCCTGGCCCCCAGCGCCATCTTCGGCCAGAAGGTCAACCTCTTCTCGCGCTATACCGTTGACGCCCGGATCTACCGGCCACTGGTCTTCGGGCTGGTGGCCCGCGCCAAGCTGACCCTGGGCGTGCTCCGCAACTGGGACTCCGAGCACACGGTCCCCATCTCCGAGAACTACTACGCCGGCGGCATCAACTCGGTGCGCGGCTATCGCATGCTCTCGATCTCGCCGACCGAGCGGGTGCCGAGCAATCCCCTCGACCCCTTGGCATCGCTCGCCACCATCGCCACCGGCGGCAACAAGCAAGCGGTCCTCAACCTCGAGCTCGAGTTCCCGCTCATCCCGGCCGCCGGCATCAAGGGCGTGGTCTTCGCGGACGCCGGCAACGTCTTCGCGGCGGGCAGCTGGAAAGACCCCTCGGTGCCGTACTCGCTCTACAAGTCCTGGGGCTTGGGCTTCCGCTGGTTCAGTCCCATGGGGCCGCTGCGTTTCGAGTGGGGCATCCCCCTCAACCGCCGCACCGTCAACGGCGTCTACCTCGATCAGCCCGTCGACTTCCAGTTCACGATCGGCAACTTCTTCTAGCCAGAGGTTCAGGAGGAACCATGTCCACGACCACCCGCTTCGCCGCCCTCGCCGCCCTTGCTCTGTCTCTCGCCCCGGCGGCCACCCGCGCCGCCGATGCCAAGTTCGGCTACGTTGACCTGCAGCGCGCCCTCGAGGAGAGCGACGAGGGCAAGGGCGCCAAGGCCCAGCTCAAGAAGGACTTCGACGAGAAGCAGAAGCAGCTCGACCAGCGTACCGACGAGGTCAAGAAGCTGGACGCCGATTTCCAGAAGCAGGCCCTGGTGATGGCCCCGGACGCCAAGTCGGCCAAGTCGGCCGAGATCGAGCGCAAGAAGGTCGAGGTCCAGCAGTTCTTCGTGGGGCTGCAGCAGGAACTGGGCCAGCGCGAGCGCGAGGTCACCCGCGGCATCTTCGACAAGATGATCGGGATGGTCCGCGAGCTTGCCGAGGCCGAGGGCTTCACGATGGTCTTCGACCGCAACTCCGTGCTCTACGCGCCGCCCTCGCTCGACGTCACCAACGAGCTGGTCCGCAAGTACAACGCCCGCTTCGCCGCTGGAAAGGGAGCGGGCGCCGCCAAGAAGGCCGACGCCCCGGCGCCGGTCAAGAAGGCCGACGCCCCGGCGCCGCCCGCCCCCGCGCCGGCCAAGCAATAGGGGTGACTCCATGAAGGCCCGCACGCTGGCCGAGCTCGCCGCGCTGGTCGGCGGCGAGGTGTCAGGCGATGGGTCGCTCCCCGTCTCCGGGGTGGCTTCGCTGGAGGAGGCCGGGCCGGGGGAACTCACCTTCTTCGCCAACAAGAAGTACCGCGCCGCCTTCGATGCCTCGAAGGCGGGCGCGGTGGTGGTGGGGACCGGCGAGGCGGTGCCGGCGGAGCGCACGGTGGTGCGCTCGGACAACCCCTACCTGGCCTTCGCGAAGATCTCGACCATCTTCAACCCTCCGCCCGCCGCTTCGCCCGGGATCTCGCCGCAGGCCGCCATCGATGCGACGGCACGGATCGACGCCACGGCGCAGGTCGGTCCGTTCGTCTCGGTTGGCGCGGGGACGGTGGTGGGAGCGCGCACCATCCTCGGCCCCGGGGTGCAGCTTGGGGCCGGGGTGTCCATCGGCGCCGACTGCCTGCTCCACCCCAACGTGGTGGTGCGCGAGGGGTGCCAGGTCGGGGAGCGGGTCATCCTCCAGCCTGGCTGCGTCATCGGGTCCGACGGCTTCGGCTTCGCCACCGACCTGGTCGGGGTGGGGCAGGGACCGCGTCACTTCAAGGTGCCGCAGGCCGGCATCGCCATCGTCGAGGACGACGTGGAGATCGGGGCCAACACCTGCATCGACCGGGCCGCCATGGGCGTCACCCGCGTCGGCCGCGGCTCCAAGCTCGACAACCTGGTGCAGATCGCCCACAACGTCGTGGTGGGGCCGCTCTGCATCATCGCCGGGCAGGCCGGTGTCGCCGGGTCGACCCGCCTCGGCATGGGCGTGGCCGTCTGGGGGCAGGTCGCGGTCAACGGCCACATCGAGATCGGCGATCGGGTCAACATCTCGGCGCAGTCGGGGGTGGCGCACGACATCCCGGCCGGCCAGCGGGTGGCAGGCCTCCCGGCCATCGACGAGAGGCTCTGGGCCCGCAACGCCGTGGCCTTCGGCCGGCTCGCCGAGATGCGCCGTGAGCTGCGCGAGCTGAGGCGGAAGGTGGCCGGGCTGGAAGGCAAGGAGACGACATGAGCGGCGAGTCTGTTCCAGGACAGGTGCTCGACATCGAGGCCATTCAGCGAATCCTGCCGCATCGTCCGCCTTTCCTGCTGGTGGACCGGGTCACCTCCTGGACCCCGAGAGGCCGCCTCACCGCGCTCAAGTCGGTGACCATGAACGAGCCGCACTTCGCCGGCCACTTCCCGGGCCACCCGGTCATGCCCGGCGTGCTCATCCTCGAGGCGCTGGCGCAGGCCTCCGCGCTGCTCGCCATCCTCTCGCTGCCCCCCGAGGAAGTGCGGCGCAAGGTCACCTACCTGATGGGCATCGACGGGGCCCGCTTCCGCAAGCCGGTGGTCCCCGGGGACCGGCTCGAGCTGGTCGTCGAGATCACCAGGCAGAAGGGGGCGGTCTGGAAGATGACCGGCCAGGCGCTGGTCGAAGGGCAGGAGGTGGCCGGCGGGGACTTCATGGCCATGCTCGCCGACCGGGATGGGCCGGAGTAGGCTGGAGGACCCATGGCGATTCATGCTTCCGCGGTCGTCGAGGTGGGCGCGCAAGTCGATCCGACCTGCGAGATCGGCCCCTTCGCCTGGATCGGCCCCCACGTCACGTTGGGCCCCGGCTGCGTGGTGAGCCCCCACGGCGTGGTGACCGGCCGGACCAGGCTGGGCGCGCGCAACCAGGTCTTCTCCAACGCCGTGGTGGGTGGCATCCCCCAGGACCTCAAGTACCGGGGAGAGCCGACCGAGACCGTCATCGGCGACGACAACACCTTCCGCGAGTTCGTCACCATCAACGCCGGGACCGCCCAGGACCAGGCCGTCACCCGCATCGGCAACGGCTGCCTCTTCATGGCCAACAGCCACGTCGGCCACGACTGCGTCATCGGCGACGGCGCCATCATCGCCAACTCGGTGGCGCTGGCCGGGCATGTCATCCTCGAGGACCACGTCCACTTCGGCGGGCTCTCGGCGGCCCACCAGTTCTCGCGGGTGGGGCGGCTCGCCTTCATCGGCGGCATGACCGGCGTGGCCATGGACGTGGCCCCTTACTGCATGGTCAACGGCGCGCGCGGCGAGCTGTCCGGGCTCAACGTCATCGGCATGCAGCGCTCGGGCATGAGCGAGGAGCAGGTCGGCCGCGTCAAGCAGGCCTTCAAGATCTACTTCCGGTCCTCGCTGCAGGCGGCCGAGGCGCTGGCCCAGCTCAAGGCGGAGCTGGGGCAGTTCCCCGAGGTGGCCCACTTCATCGGCTTCGTCGAGGGCACCAGGCGCGGCATCACGCGCTAGGGCCACGCCCCATGGCGATCATCGGCCTCATCGCGGGGAGCGGTGGATTTCCGGCGCTCTTCGCCGAAGCGGCCCGGCGGGCCGGCCACCGGGTGGTGGCGGCGGCCCACCTGAACCAGACCGACAAGGCGCTGGAGCGTCACGTCGACGCCATCACCTGGGTCAAGCTCGGGCAGTTCGGGAAGATCGCCGAAGCGCTCCGCTCCGGCGGGTCCACGCAGACGGTCATGCTCGGCGCCATCACCAAGAAGCGCTTCTTCATCGACACCCTCCCAGACGCGGTGGGACTGGAGCTGATGGCCCGGGTCGCCGTCCGCTCCGACGACACCCTGCTGCGCGCCATAGCCGACATGCTGGAGGAGCGCGGCATGCCGGTCATCGACCCCACGCCGTTCCTGGGTGAAGCGCTGGCCCGGGAAGGAGTGCTGGGGCGCCACCAGCCGACCGAGGAGGAGCTGGCCGACGCCCGCTACGGTCTCGAGTTGGCACGCGCCATCGGCCGGCTCGACCTCGGCCAGACCGTGGTCGTGAAGGACCGGGCCGGCGTCGCGGTCGAGGCCATGGAGGGGACCGACGCCTGCATCCTGCGCGGCGGCGAGCTGGCCAGGCGCGCCGTGGTGGTGAAGGCGGTCAAGCCGCAGCAGGACCGGCGCTTCGACCTGCCGGCGGTCGGGCCGGCCACCGTCGAGTCGATGAAGAAGGCCGGCTGCCGCGTGCTGGCCGTCGAGGCCGGCGCCACGCTGGTGATGGAGCCCGAGGAGACGATCCGGCTGGCCGACAAGGCCGGGATCGCCCTGGTCGGACTGCGGTAGGGCTGCGGCAAGGCTGCGGCAAGGCTGCGGCGCTGGCGGCGCTCCGGCCTGTCGATTAGGATGCGCCCCCTCCATGCCCGCCACCCATCGCTTCCTCGAGGCCTGTCACCGCCGCCCCGTCGACCGCCTGCCCGTCTGGATGATGCGCCAGGCCGGCCGCTACCAGCCGAGCTACCGCGCCGTGCGCCAGCAGGTCGGCTTCCTCGAGCTATGCCGCTCGCCCGAGTTGATCGCCCGGGTCACCTGCTCGCCCATCGACGAGTTCGGCTTCGACGCCGCCATCCTCTTCTCCGACATCCTGGTCCACCTGCCGGCCATGGGGCTCGACCTGACCTTCGAGAAGGGCGAGAAGGGGAAGGGCGACGGCGGGCCGAAGATCTCCAACCCGGTCCGCACCCGCGCCGACGTCGACGCCCTCAAGGTCCCGGTGCCGACCCGCGACCTCAAGTACGTGCTCGACGGCATCCGCGCCGTCAACGCCGGGCTGGCCGGCCGGGTCCCGCTCATCGGCTTCGTGGGCGGGCCCTTCACGGTGGCCAGCTACGTCGTCGAGGGCGGCAGCCAGGGCTTCACCCGCCTCAAGACCATGCTCTACGCCGACCAGGCGGCGGCGCACGCGCTCTTCGAGAAGCTCACCCTGGCCGCCATCGTGCAGATCGAGGAGCAGGTCGCCGCTGGCGCCCACGCCGCCCAGCTCTTCGAGAGCTGGCTCGGCGAGCTGGACCGCGAGGACCTCGAGGAGTTCTCCTTCCCCTACCTGGCCCGCATCGCAGAGGCCATCAAGAAGACCGGCGTGCCCTCGATCTTCTTCGGCACCGGCCTCTCTGGCCACCTCGAACGCATCGCCCAGCTCGGCTTCGACGTCATCTCGGTCGACTGGCGCATTCCCATCGACGAGGCCCGCCGCCGCCTCCCGGCGGTGGCCGTCCAGGGGAACCTCGACTCGACGGTCATGCTGGGACCCAAGCAGGCCGGGGTTCGGAAGGCGCTCGGCATCTGCAAGGCGGCCGGCCCGGCCCCCGGTTACATCTTCAACCTGGGCCACGGCATCCAGGTGGGGACGCCGCCAGAGAACGTCAAGGCGGTGGTCGACGCCGTCCAAGCCTTCCGCTGGAAGTGAGGTCGCCGTGCTGCAGATTCCCTCCTGGGACCTGATCAAGAAGTACGACCGGCCCGGGCCGCGCTACACCAGCTACCCGACGGCGCCGGAGTGGAAAGACGACTTCAAGGCGCCGCGCTACGTGCAGCACCTGGCCCGCGCCGAGGCCGCCGCCGGCCCGCTCTCGATCTACGTGCACCTGCCCTTCTGCCGGGAGATGTGCCGGTTCTGCGGCTGCAACGTCATCGCCACCCACGACCGCGGCCGCGCCGACGCCTACCTCGACGTGCTGGAGAAGGAGGTGGCGCTGGTGGTCGCCCACCTGCCGACCCGCCGCGCCGTCTCCCAGCTCCACTGGGGCGGGGGCACGCCCACCTTCCTCGACGAGACGCAGCTGAGCCGCTGCCACGCCATCCTGGCCCGCCACTTCCAGTTCCTCCCCGACGCCGAGCTGGCCGTCGAGATCGACCCGGCCATCACCAGCAAGTCGCAGGTCGAGCTGCTGGCCAGGTTGGGCTTCAACCGCATCTCCATGGGCGTGCAGGACTTCAACCAGAAGGTGCAGGAGACGGTGGGGCGCATCCAGGGCGAGAAGGAGACGGCGGACCTGGTGGCGGCGGCACGCGCCGCCGGCTTCAAGGGCGTCAACCTCGACCTGATCTACGGCCTGCCGTTCCAGACCGGCGAGACCTGGAAGGACACGCTGGAGCGGATCCTGCGGATCCGCCCCGACCGGCTGGCGGTCTTCGGCTTCGCCTACGTCCCCTGGTCAAAGCCGCACCAGAAGCTGCTGCCGCAGGAGGCGCTCCCGGCGCCGCAGCAGCGCGTCGAACTCTTCCTGCAGACCGTGGAGGCCTTCACCAAGGCCGGCTACCGGCTCATCGGGCTCGACCACTTCGCGCTTGAGAGTGACGAGCTGGCCCGCGCCCAGTCGGCCGGGACCATGTTCCGCAACTTCCAGGGCTACACGGTCCGGCCCGCCACCGACACCGTGGCCTTCGGGATGTCCTCGATCTCGGACATCGGCGGCGCCTACGCCCAGAACTCGCACAAGCTCAAGGACTGGGTAGACCAGGTCGAGGCGGGGACCATCCCGGTCGACCGCGGCGCCGCCATGAGCGAGGACGACGTGCTGCGGCGCTTCGTCATCAACCGGGTGATGTGCCAGCTCCGGCTCGATCTCGACGAGGTGCGGGCGCAGTTCGGCGTGCCGGCGCGGGCGCTGATCGCCGCCTCGCTGGCCACCGGGCTCGACGAACTCAAGGCCGACGGCCTGGTGACCTTCGACGGCCGGCTGCTGCTGGTGACGCCGCTCGGCCAATTGCTGGTCCGAAACGTCGCCATGCTCTTCGACGCCTACCTGCAGGGGCCCGACGGCGCCAAGAAGTTCTCTCGCACCGTCTGAGCCTGGACCGCCATGGCCCACACCGCGGTCTTCCTGATGAACCTGGGCGGGCCGAGGACCCTGGCCGAGGTGGAGCCCTACCTGTACCAGCTCTTCTCCGACCCGCTGCTGATCTCGGCCCCCTTCGGACCGTTCCGGCCGCTGGTGGCGAAGCTGATCTCGAAACTCCGGGCCCCCACCTCGGCGGAGAAGTACGCGCTCATCGGCGGGGGCAGCCCGCTGGTCCCGGGGACCGAGGCCCAGGCCCGGGCGCTGGAGGCGGCGCTCGGCCCTGGCTTCTCCTGTCACCTGGCCATGCGCTGCGGCCACCCCTCCACCGGGGAGGGAGTGCGCGAGGCGCTGGCCCGCGGGGCCGATCGGGCGGTGGCGCTGCCGCTCTACCCGCAGTGGGCCAACGCCACCACGCTCAGCTCGCTGGTCGAGCTGCGCCGGCTCTGGCCAAGCGAACTGCCGCTGGCCGAGATCTGCACCTGGCACGACCATCCGGGCTACCTCGACGCCTCGGCCAACGCGCTTCGCCAGGCACTGGCCGAGGTCCCGGTGGCGCTGCGCGATAAGTTGCTGGTGGTCTTCTCGGCCCACGGCCTCCCCATCAGCATGGTGAAGAAGGGCGACCCGTACCCGACCTACGTGGAGATCTCCTCCCGCGAGACGGCGCGACGGGCCGGGGTGCCCAGCTGGCAGATCACCTACCAGTCGAAGGTCGGCCCGGCCGCCTGGCTCGGCCCCGACACCGTCCAGTTCCTCGAGGCCAACGCCAAGGGCCGCGCCGTGGTGACCGTCCCCATCGCCTTCGTCTCCGAGCACCTGGAGACGCTCTACGATCTGGACATCCTGGCCCGGGCCGCCGCCGAGAAGGCTGGCGCCGCGATCTACCGGCGCGTGCCGGCGCTCGGGACCCGCCCCGACTTCATCGCCGCGCTGGTCGACCTGGTCCACCGCGGCATGACCGGGCAGGGGCTGGCCGTCTCGCCGGGCTGATCCGATGGTACGCCACCCGGCCGCGCCAGGCCGGTCAAGGAGCCGGCGCCGCCAGCGCCGCGTAGCCGGGCGCCGTGGCTGGATCGCGGGCCGCCGCCTCGCGCCAGGCCGCGGCTGACGCACCCCGTTCACCCAGCTCGGCAAGCGCCCAGGCTCGCACGAACGGGGCGTGTCGCGCCGCCCCGCTCCTCGCCGCGGCCCGCGCGGCCTCGACCGCCACCAGGCGCCAGCCGGCCGAGGCCGGCAACGCAACCACGCCCTCCGGGACTGGGGCACGGGTGAAGACCAGCCCATCGCTGGCACGCACCAGCAGCCACTCCGGCCTGGTCAGCAGCCAGGGCACCACAGGCAGCAAGGCCCCGTCGTAGCGGTAGAGCGGCTGGAGCAGCACGGTCCGGACGCCGAGGCGGTCCAGCGTCTGTCCGGGCGCGGTCGCCTCGACCACCGCGTCGTGGTCGCGGACGCGGAGCGGGTCGATGAGCCGGCCGTCGAGGAAGGTGGCCGGAGTGCCGGCCCAGGTGAGATCGAGCCAGCCGCCAAGGTCCCAGGAGTTCAGGTGCGGACCGGGGAGCCGGCCGGCGAAGGACGCCGCGTCTCGCGCCACCACCGTCCAGTCGAGCCCCAGTCCCGGCGCCGGGTCGCGGTCGGTGAGCGAGCGGACCGCAAGGCCCGCTGGCAGCGCCAGCCCCGCCGCCAGCGCCAGCGCCGCCGCGCGCCGCCCGCCCAGGCTGCGCCAACCGTCGAGCCCGGCCAGCGCCGGGGGCACCAGGGCCAGCGCCGCCAGCGCCGCGTTGCGGACCACCACCAGGCCGACCGCGGCCGAGAGCGCCACCAGCAGGAGCCGCCCCGCTCGTCCCCGCGGCGCGCCCCACCCCAGCGCCGCCGCCGCCGCGATCGCCGCCATCAGGGGCCAGAAGACCTCGGGGAAGCGCCAGGCCGGCAGCATCTCGGTGACGCCGGCCAGCACGCCACCGTGGAGCAGCCCGAGCACGCGCCAGCCGAAGGCGGCGATGGGCACAATCGCCGCCAGCCCGGCCCCCAGCGCGGCCCAACGCAGCCACCGTGGCGTGGTCGCCCACCGAGACCGCCAAGCGTCGACCGGGAGCAGGAGCACCGCGGTGGCGGCGCCCAGGACCGCGCCGAGCGTCCAGGTGACGTGGAGGCCGGCCCAGGCCGCCAGCAGGCCGAGGGCGCCCAGCAGCGGGCGCGCCGCGCCGGTCCGTGCCCAGGCCGAGGCCGCCAGCAGCAGGCCGCCAAAGAGGACCGTGCCCGGCAGCTCCGGGCGCGCCACCAGCCGGAAGCGGGCCACCAGCAGCACCAGCGAGAGGAGGGCGAGCGCAAGCGCCGCGCGCGGCCAGCTCCGCGGCGCTCCGCCGGCGGCCGCCGTGAGGCCGAGCGCCAGCGCCGAGAGGAGCGCCACCCCCACCGAGACTCCCGCGTCTCCGGCCACACCGCGCCAGGCGACCAGGGCCAGCCGGAAGAGCAGTTCGTCGTGACCCACCAGCCCGCTCCAGCCCCACTGGAAGGGCTCGGGCAGTGGCCGCAGGCCGGCGTCGAGCAGCGCCCGGCCGAGGGCGAGGTGCGTGAAGTAGTCGGGGTCGTCGATGAGCCGGAGCGTGAGCGCGCCGGCCAGCGCCGCCACCAGCGCAGGGATGAGCCAGGGCGCCGGGCGGTCAGCGCCCGGCGTCGGCCCGCTCATGGCAATGCACCGGGGGTGAGCCGGCTCACCCTGGCCAGGGCCCGCTGGGCCAGCTCGCTGGCGGGGTGCGCCTTGACCGCCCGCCGGCCGGCCTGCCGCGCCGCGTCCCGCCGGCCCGCCAGCGCCTCGGCCAACGCCATCACCACCAGGGCGCGGGGATGGCCCGGGTCGAGTTCCAGCGCCCGCCCGGCGGCGGCCAGCGCCGCGCTGGCGCGGTCGCCGGCCGACTGCCCTGGGGCGTGCAGCTCGGCGAACCCGAGCATGGCCAGGTACTCCGGCTCGAGCGGGTTGAGCTCGACCGCCTGCCGCAGGGACCCGACCGCCTCCTCGTTGCGCCGGGCCCGCAACGCCCGCTCGCCGCGCTTCAACGCCAGCTCGGCGTCCAGGACGATCCCTGGGCTGCGCACCCCGGTCAGCTCGAACTTGAGGAGCAGGAAGGAGAGGTACTGGCGCCGCTTCTCCTCGCTGGAGAGCACGCGGTGGGCCGCGGTCACCTTGTCCTGCACCGAGAGCAGCAGGTCGTTCAGGTCGCCCACCTCCCAATCGGAGAAGGCGTCGGGGTGGAAGCGCTCCGCCACCTCGCGGTAGGCCCGGTCCACCTCGTCGGAGTCGGCGGCGATGTCGACGCCCAGGGCGTGGAAGTAGGTGCCGGGGAGGATGCGGAGCGCCGCCTGCCTGACCGCCTCGGCCCGGTCCGGGGGCAGCGGGGGGCGGGCGCGGGCCGGCCCGCCGCCGCTGGGCTGCTCCCCGCTCGCGCCTGCGGTGGTCTCGTGGAAGACCAGGGCGCCGATCAGCGAGAGGAACCAGAGCAGCGAGAGCGCCTCCTTGAGATCGGCCTTGCGCGCCTCGAGGAAGCCCTTGGTGGTGATCTTGCCGTCGAGCGCCGACAGGAGCCGCTGGTCGGAGAAGCCGAGCCCCACCAGCGTGATCAGCTTGGCGCACTCGGCGGTGCGGACCGGGGCGGCGTCGAGCACCGCCTTGAGGGCGTCGGCGAAGTGCTTGACCGGCAGGTGGGCGCGCGCGCCCTCCAGCAGCGGCGCCAGCGGCAGCACCTCGACCGGCTGGAACTGGGCCGTGAACTCGTCGCCGAGGTGGAAGCGCCAGCGGCCGGTCCGGGCGCCGATGCTGGTGACCAGCAGCGAGCGGACGTGGGCGCGCAGGGCCGCCTGCAGCCCCTCTCCCGGCTCAACCACGCCGGCGGCGATCAGGGCGGCGCCGGCCGAGAGCCCACCGGCCACGGCGTCCTGCACCGCGTCGCGGGCCGTCTCGTCGAGCCGCCCGGTGGCGTCGAACCAGCCGGCCAGCGCCTCGACCGGCGCCGACGACTCGACCGCCACCGGCGTGCCGCGCAGGAAGAAGATGCGCCGCTCCCCACTCTCGCCCTCCAGCACCAGCACGCCGTCGCTGGTGGAGCGCCAGACCTGGTGGATTAGGCGGGCCACCACGCCCGGCGTGACCTCGCCGCCGGCGGCCTGCGGGCGGGCCAGGAGCGCGGCCACGCCGGTGAGCCGGGCGCGGGCCGCGGTGGCCTGGCCGATGAGGAGGGAGAGCCGATCGGCCAGCTCCCGGCCCAGCGGAGTCTTGACGTAGGCGCTGGCCTTGAGCGAAGCCACGGCGTCGGCCCCCAGCGGCTCCTCGAGGTGGCCGTGATCGAGCGCGACCAGCACCAACCGCGGGTCGATCAGGCGGAGCGCCTTGGCAGCCTCGGCGGCGCCAGGCGAGGTGACGGCCAGCACCACGGCGTCCGGACGCTCGATGGCGTAAGCCCCGGGCGCGGCGCCAACGTCGGTGAGGACCACGTCGAACCCGGAGTCGGCCAGGCGCTTCTGGACGATCTCGCGAGTCGGGACGTGCGTCTCGGCGAGGAGGATGCGGGGCACGCGGCCATTCTACGCATGCGCGGCCGGAACACACGCGCTCCCTGCCGGTGCCCGGTGCTATCATCGGCGGTCAGCGTCATGCGGGACATCCTCCACCCCTCCCATCGCGGCATCCTCGAGCGCTTCGCCGGCCACCGCGCGCCCAACCTGGTCCTGCTGGCCTTCGACTACGACGGGGTGCTGGCCCCGGTGGTGCGCGACCCGGAGGGCCGCCGCATGCGCCGCTCCACCAGGGAGCTGCTGCTCCGGCTCTCGCGGTGCTACCCGGTGGCGGCCATCTCGGGCCGGGGGTGGAGGCACACCCAGCAGCTCACCGAGGGGGTGGCGCCCTGGGTGGTCGGGAACCACGGCTTCGAGTTCCTTCATGCCCGGCCGGTCCCGGCCACGGTGCTGCGCCAGGTGCGGGGCTGGCGCCGCCAACTGGAGCAGGCGCTGGCCGGGGTTCCGGGCATCCACTTCGAGGACAAACGCTCGACGCTGGCGATTCACTACGGGCTGGCGCGCACCTGGCGCCGCGCCGAGCGGGCCGCCTACGCCGCCGCCAACCAGCTGGCCGGGACGCGGCTAGTGGCCGGCAAGAAGGTGCTCAACGTCCTGCCGCGCCAGTTCCCCAACAAGGGAGACGCCCTGCGCGCGCTGCTCAAGAAGCTGCGGCTCGACACGGCCCTCTACCTCGGCGACGACGTCACCGACGAGGACGCCTTCGCGGTCGGGCCGCCGCTGGTGCTCGGCGTGCACGTCGGACCGGGGCCATCGCTGGCGCCGTGGCGGCTCGAGTCCCAGGCTCGGGTTGACGAGCTGCTGGAGCGGCTGCTGTCGCTGCGACGACCGGGCCGGGGGACCGGCCCGTGAGCCGGACGCCGAGGCGTCCGCCGCCGGAGATGGGCGATCTCTTCGCCCCCCGGGCGGCGCCGGCCGAGGCGGCGCCGCTCACCGTGCTCCAGCTCACCCAGGCGCTCAAGGCGGCGCTGGAGCCGGGCTTCGCCGATGTCCACGTTCGCGGCGAGCTGGCCAACCTGCGGGTCCAGTCGAGCGGCCACGTCTACTTCACCTTGAAGGACGAAGGGGCGACGCTCCCTTGCGTGCTCTGGGCCTCGCAGGCGCGGCGGCTCCGCTTCCAGCTCGAGGAGGGCCAGGAGCTGGCGGTCCGGGGGCGCGTCGAGATCTACCCGCCTCACGGCAGGTATCAGCTGGCGGCGAGCGAGGTGGAGCCGCACGGCGCCGGCGCGCTGGCGCTGCAGCTCGAACAGCTCAAGGCCCGTCTCGCCGCCGAAGGGCTCTTCGCCGAGTCGCGCAAGCGGACGCTCCCCTTCCTGCCACGCCGCATTGGCGTGGCCACCAGCACCACCACCGCGGCGCTGGGAGACTTCCTGCGCGTGCTGTCCACCCGCTTTCCCGGTCTGCCGGTGCTGGTGGCCCCGTGCCGGGTGCAGGGGGAGGGGGCGGCGGCCACCGTGGTGGCGGCGCTCCAGGCGCTGGCGCGCCACGGCGTAGACGTCATCGTGGTGACCCGCGGTGGCGGCTCTCGCGAGGACCTCTGGGAGTTCAACGACGAGCGGCTGGCCCGCGCCATCGCCGCCTCGCCGGTGCCGGTGATCTCGGCGGTGGGGCACGAGATGGACGTGACGGTGGCGGATCTGGTGGCCGACGCCCGCGCCGCCACCCCGACCCACGCCGCCCAGTTGGTGGCGCCGGTCCGCGACGACCTGCTGGCGGAGCTGGCCGGGTTGGGCGGGCGGCTGCACCGGGCCACCACCGGAACCCTCGACGCCCGGCGGCGCGAGCTGCGGGCCCTGCGGGCCGAGCTTGGCGATCCGACCCATCTGCTCTCGACGCAGCGCCACCGGGTCGAGGACCTGTTGCGGCGGGCCGAGGCCGGGGCGCTGGGGCCGGCCGAGGCGGGGCGGGCCCGGCTCGATCCGCTCCGTGCTCGCCTGGCCCGGACCGAGCCGAGGGCGCGGCTGCGGGCGCTGGGGGCGAGGATCGAGGCGGCGCGCCGGCGTCTCGACGGGTGGCAAGCGGCCACTTTCAGGCGCGAGGCCTCGCGGCTGGCGGCCCTCTCGGCGCGACTGGAACCGGCCAACGTGGCCCGCATGCTGCGCCGCGGCTTCGCCCTGGCGCTCCAGGACGGCCGGCTGGTGACGCGCAGCGCGGCGCTGGCGCCGGGCCAGCCGCTGCAAGTTGCGCTGGGCGAAGGGTGGGTCGATGCCGAAGTGAAGGTGCTCGACGCTGGTGACGATCCGGTGCCGGGGCGCCGTGGTCGCGGCGGCGCCGGGGGTGCGGGTTGACCGGTCGGGAGGTCGGGGCTAAGGGAATGGGGATGGCGGCGAAAACCAGCGACAAGCCCGAGAAGGCGGCCGAGACGTCCTACGACGCGCTGGTGGCGCGCCTCGAGAAGGTGGTCGAGGCCCTCGAGGCCGGCGATCTCTCGCTGGAGCAGTCGGTGGAGCGGTTCGCAGAGGGCGTCACGCTGGCGCGCGACGCCGGGGTCCGCCTCGACGACGCGGAGCGCCGGGTCGAACTGCTGATCAAGGACGCCGCCGG
>JANPOM010000085.1:0-12559 GCA_031427995.1 Anaeromyxobacter sp.
CCCCACCAGCACGGCCGATCTGCAAAGGCCCGGCTCTGGCGTCAGCGGCAGCTGCACCCTCACCAACTCACCCGCACTTCAGTGGATGTTCCTCAAGGACCAGGCGGGCGTCCTCCTGACCAGCGCCGCCGCCCCCACGCAGTTCGACGGCGGCAAGGGGGCGATTGCCAACGTCGACGGCCTGGTCGACAACCCCTCCTGGGGCAGCACCTGCACTGGCAACAACTGCCTCTTCCAAAAGGGGAGGATCTACAGGGATGCGAGCTGGACCGAGACCACGGCTGCCCCGATCCTCACCTGCAACTCGACCGGCCTAGGCACCCTGAGCGCGGCCGACCTCATCAGGTGCACCGGCTGCCTGGCCAACCAGGGCTTCTTCTTCCTGCAGAGCAGCGCCGGCACCAAGCGGGTGATCTTCGACGGCTGGTGGCTCAACCTCAACCCGCCCAAGTTCATGACCGCCCGCAAGGTGATCAAGAACACCGTCTGGATGGACTCGACCGACATCAACATCACCGAGAACCTCGACGCGGCCCGGTTTGGCCTGTCGGTCTTGAACGCCGGGGGCACACCCACCGTCGGCGCCACGCTGGTGGTGCCGCTCGGCCCCGACAAGCCCCGCTCCTACCTTCACCCCTTGACCACCGCGGCCCAAAACCGGTCCGCCACCGCCGCGGTCCGCCAGAAGATCATCGACGCCATGAACAAGCGGGACAAGACCGGCGCCCTGGTGGCCGGCGCTCCCAACCTGATCTCCGGAGCGACGCCGCTGGCGGGCGGTCTGCTGGCGCTCGGCAACTACTTCTCGGGAACCATGGCCTCGGGTCAACTGATGGAGACCGCCGCCGGCACCATGAACGCCCCGTGGGTCGGCCCGGGATACGAACAGTGCACCATCTGCTGGGGCTGCCAGACCAGCGCCATCCTGCTGGTGACCGACGGTGCGCCCAACACCGAGACGAGCATGCCGGCCACCTACAACGCCTTCCCGGCCACCTGGACCAGCTACGACCAGGCGACCTACGTCAGCAACTGCGGCACCCAGGCGGCCGGCTACCCGAGGTGCATCTCGTCCTCGACCTTGAACATCAGCGGGGCCACCCTGACGCCGCGAGTCGCCTCCTGGCTAAACGGGGTGGACAAGCGGCTCGCCATGACCACCCCGCTCAACCAGGTGGTGCAGGTGAGCACCATCGGCTACGGCATCAGGACCGCCTTCGGCGCCAACTCGACCACCTGGAACATCCTGACCGCCACCGCCAACATGGGCGGCGGAAAGGCCTACGACGCCACCACGCCGGCCGAGCTGGCCAGCCAGATCGCCGCCGCGGTCAACGACGTGGTGAGCCGCGCCAACTCCTTCTCTGCGCCGGCCGCCTCCTCGCTCTCCACCATCCACACCGCCGCCTCCGAGGTCTTCATCACCCGCTTCACCCCAAACGACACCGCCTACTGGCAAGGGCACGTCTACCAGTGGCTGCTCTTCGATGAGTTCTTGAACGGCTGCGACGCGACCAAGACGCCGATCGGCCAGGCCCAGGTCAACTGCCGCGGCAAGATGGTCTACCCGAACTACAACGGCAGCGTCGGGAGCAACAGCCTCTCCACCTGCTCCGACGTCTTCATGGTAGACGCCGACTGCGACGAGGTGACAGAGAACGTCGTCACCGGGGCCTTCGAGAAGAAGGGGACGGGAGGCAACACCGCCAAGCCGATCTGGGACGCCGGACGGGTGCTGTCGTGCAAGTACACGGCGACCCCGGACAATGACGCTGCGTGCCTGCTCGCCAGCGGCACGGCGCGGGACGGCTACAAGACGGCGGTCACCGGGCAGGCCAACAGCCGTGCCATCTGGACCTGGGTCAACGGGGCCAAGGTCTCTGTCGAGCCGAGCACGGTGGCCACGCTCCAGCCCTTCATGAACATGACCAGGGACTGGTGCTACACCAACCTGTCGCGCACCAAGCTCTGCGGTGGCAGCTCCGGCGTGGCCTGCCCGGCCAGCGCGGCGGCCGTCACGGCGGCCCAGCTCACCGCCTGCTCCACCGCGGTCATCAACTTCGTCCGCGGCTGGGACGTCTTCGACGTGGACGGCGACAACTGCGCCGGGCCGGGGGTCGTCTCCGGCTGCAGCGCCGGGGCCAACGGCGAGCAGCGCGAGCCGGCCAACTGGTCGAAGAGCACCGCCAACGAGTTCTGGAAGCTCAGCGACGTCTTCCATTCCTCCCCGGTGCTGGTGAAGCCGCCGGTCTCCGCGCCGGTCTGCGACACCGGCTACGACAACCAGTGCAAGGCGACGCTGCGCAGCCCGCCGGAGTTCGCCGCCAAGGCCGCCCAGACACCCATTGAGCAGTACGTGGTGGGCAGTTACTGCGGCCTCACCTCGAGCAGGACGCTCGATGCCTACGGCAAGTACTGGTACGACAACCGCAAGCGGCAGCGCATCCTGCTGGTGGGGGCCAACGACGGCATGCTCCATGCCTTCGACGCCGGCACCGTGCCGACCGGTGCCGCGGTCGACCCGAAGTCCTGCGAGTACCCCTACGGCCCGGGCAATGGCGGCGAGCTCTGGGCCTTCGTCCCGCCCGACCTGCTGCCGCGCCTCAAGGACATGCTGACCGGTCACCAGTACATGGTGGACGGTTCGGCCATGGTGCAGGACATCTGGGTCGACGGCCTCTCCGGCGCCGCCGACGGCAATAAGCAGTCGGGGGAGTTCCGCTCCGTCGCCATCGTCACCGAGCGCTCCGGTGGCACGCAGTTCCACGCCCTCGACGTCACCAACCCGGCCAACCCGACGCTGCGCTGGTCATTCCCGCCGCCCTGCTCCGACGACCAGCGCTACATGGGCCAGTCCTGGTCCGACTTCGCCCCCAAGGCCCCTCCCATCGGGCCGGTGAAGATCAAGGCCGGCCTGACCTCGGCCGCGCCGGACGCCGCCCGCGGCTTCGAGGAGAAGTGGATCGTCATGGTCAACGGTGGATACGACCCGGCCATGTCGCAGGGGGCGGCGGTCTGGATGGTCGACGCCTGGACCGGGAGCGTCTACTGGCGCTACACCAACGACACCTTCAAGAGCCAGCTCGGCTTCGGCGTCGGCACCAGCATGTTCCCGGTGCCGGGCGCGGTGCAGCTGGCCGACGTGGGCGACACCGATAGGGCGGTCTTCGACAACGACGGCTTCTTCGACCTGGCCGCCTGGGGCGACATGGGGGGCAACCTCTTCGTGGCCCGCTTCCACGAGCCCGGCGAGCTCGACCCCACTACCGGCCTGGCCACCAACTGGTTCGCCGCCCGCACCTTCGAGGAGCAGCGTCGCTCCGACGACCTGCAGTACGCGGCCGGCCGCTCCGAGTTCTTCTACATGCCGGATCTCACCTACGACCCGGCCTCGCGCGTTGTCCACGCCTACCTCGGCTCGGGCAACCGCGAGCGGATGATGCAGCAGGGGCAGGCCTGCGGCCCGGACAACCTGATGTCCTGCTGCAAGTCGGGCTGCTCGGCGGTCAACTCCACCACCACCGACAACTACGGCTCCTGCGCCCAGTCGAGCGGCTTCAGCTGCACCAACGGCCAGCTCAACAACAACCTGACCAGCAGCAGCTGCGGCGCCACCGCCACCTGCGCCAGCGCTGGCACCTTCACCTCCAGCGTGTCCCTCAGCATCACCTGTCCCGCGCCTGCCGCTTCCTTGCCCGGGGCCGGAACCCTGAGCCGCACCTCCACCGCGAGCTGCGACGCCAACGGCACCTGCCCCAACGTGGCCGGCATGGGGGCCGACGACGTGGGCGGCGCGTACACGGCCGCCTGCACCAAGGGTCGCTTTTACGGGGTGCGGGCCTACGGCGGCACCGCCGAGAAGAAGTTCAAGACCCGGGCCGAGGCCAAGACCTTCGACCGGGCCCGCTACACCGACGTGGCTTACCCCTCGGCGGAGTGCGCCGGGACCGGCGGCAAATGCGGGCTCATCGACACCACCAAGGCCAGGGCGGTGGTCGGGGCCAGCCTGCCCGACTGCACAGCGGCCGGCGGCGCCCAGTGCTACGCCAAGCGCGGCGATCCGGGCTGGTTCTACCAGTACGGCGACGTCTGCCCGACGCAGAGCTGCCCCGACTCCGGCACCTGCTCCTCGGAGAAGACCGGCTCGGGCAGCCTGGTGACCTTCAGCTGCGTGCTCTGGAACGGCTTCCAGCCACTCGGCGTGCAGGGCGGCGGCGATCCGTGCAGCGGTAACCTGGGCACCCCGCTCACCTACGGGTACGCCAGCGACTACCTGACCGGCGTTCCGAGCGCCGGCTGCGGCTACACCGTGGCAGGGAGCACCACCCTCTACCGTGGCCAGCAGCGCTCCAGCGTCTCTCCCCCCAGCGCCCCGCTGGCCCGCATCACCGCGGGCGCCCGCGGCGGCGTCCAGTACAGCGGCCTGCAGCTCGACCCGGGCTCTCCGCCGCAGAACACCGCGGCCGGGACCCGGAGCGACTTCGCCGAGTCGGTCTACTGGCTGGAGGTGCCGCGCGAGCTGCACGCCTGCCGGCATGACGGGGTCACCGGCGGCAACGCCATCTGCCCCGGCGCCCGCTGACCGGCGCCAGGGCCTTCTGATCGGTCGCCGACCGATAAAGAGCTATCAGATGCCATCCAAGGCATATCGCTAGCCATCGTCATGCGATATCGGCGCCGGTCGCTTTCTTGATCCGATCGGGATCGATCGCGTAGCGTCTCTCTCGCATGGCTCCTCCATCTCCGAAGATCGCCGTCCGCGCGGAAGCCTCGCGCCGTCCGGCCAACAACCTGCGGCGCCTGCGTGAGGATCAGCTCCTCACCAAGGCGGAGCTGGCGCGCAAGGCCGGCGTCTCTCCGCTCACCGTGGCTCGTGTCGAGGCCGGGCAGGAGTGCCGGGTAGACACCAAGCGCAAGATCATCCTGGCGCTCGGCATGACGCCGTCGGACCGCGCCAAGGTGTTCGGCGGCGGAAGGAATGGGGGGCGCACGCCATGAGCAGGAGCAAGCTCGCCGTCGGGCTCGACATCGGGTCCTCGGGCGTCAAGCTCGTCCAGTTGAAGGAGAAGAAGGGCGGCTACTCGCTGGTGGCCTACGGCACCGCGCCGCTGCCGCCCGAGGCCATCGTCGACGGCAGCCTGATGAACTCGGCCGCCATCGTCCAGGCCATCCAGGAGCTGATCGCCCAGCAGAAGGTCAAGACCCGCGAGGTGGCCATCGGCGTCCGCGGCCACTCGGTGATCATCAAGAAGATCTCGATGCCCCGCATGACCCAGGAGGAGCTGGACGAGTCGATCCTCTGGGAGGCGGAGCAGTACATCCCCTACGACGTCAAGGACGTGAACATCGACACGCAGATCCTCACGCCCGAGGGGGACGCGGCCGGCCAGATGGACGTGCTGCTGGTGGCCGCCAAGAAGGACATGATCAACGACTACTCGTCGGTCTGCGCCGAGGCCGGCCTGACCGCCACGGTGGTCGACGTCGACGCCTTCGCGGTGCAGAACGCCTTCGAGGCCAGCTACGAACTCTCCCCCACCGACACCGTGGTGCTCATCAACGTGGGCGCCACCGTGGCCAACATCAACATCCTCACTCGCGGCATCACCACCTTCACCCGCGACATCACCATGGGTGGCAACGCCTTCACCGAGGAGATCCAGAAGCAGCTCGGCATCTCCTACGACGAGGCCGAGGCCCTCAAGGTGGGCGGGCAGGGGGAGACCGACGCGGTGGTGCCGCAAGAGGTCGAGCGGGTCATCCAGGGAGTCGCCGAGCAGATGGGCGGCGAGATCCAGCGTTCGCTCGACTTCTTCGCCTCCTCGGCGGCCGACTCGCGCATCTCGCGGGTCTACCTCTCGGGCGGCACGGCGCGCATCCCGGCGCTCTTCAAGGTGATCGAGGCCCGCGCCGCGGTGCCGGTCGAGATCCTCAATCCGTTCAAGAACATCGAGATCGACAACCGCAAGTTCGACGCGGCGGCCATCCTGGCCGGCGCGCCGGCGGCGGCGGTCGGGGTCGGGCTGGCGCTGCGCCGCCCCGGGGACAAGTGACCATGGTCCGGATCAACCTACTCCCAGTCCGGGTATCGAAGAAGAAGGAGGCGGGCCGGCAGCAGCTGGTGCTCTTCGCCGTGGTGCTGGTGGCCGGCCTGCTCGCCAACTACTTCTGGGCGGCCTCCCGCTCCGGGGACCTCAAGACCCGCGAGGCCAAGCTGGCCCGCACCCGCGAGGACATCGCCCAGCTCGAGCGCATCATCGGCGAGGTCAAGAACATCAAGGACGCGCAGCAGGAGCTGCAGAAAAAGCTCGACGTCCTCGTGAAACTCAAGCAGGGGCGCACCGGCCCGGTCCGCATGCTCGAGGAGCTGGCCACGGTGACGCCGCGCCAGCTCTGGCTCTCCAAGCTCGACGAGAAGAACGGCGCCGTGAGCTTCTCGGGCGCGGCGGTGAGCATCGACGACGTCTCGGAGTTCATGTCGAAGCTGAAGCAGTCGAAGTATTTCACCAAGGTGGAGCTGAAGAAGACCACCGCCGTGAAGGGCACGGGACGCTCCGAGCGGCTCGTCAACTTCGAGATCACCGCCACCGCCACCTACAACCCGCTGGCGGCCGAGTCCGCCGCGGCCGCTGCCGGGAAGAAGGGGTAAGGCGATGGAACAGCTCATCGATCGGATCGCCAAGGCGCCCCTCGGGCTCAAGATCGGCCTGGTGGCCGGTACGCTGGTGCTGGTGACCGCGCTCTCCTACTTCGTCTTCTCGCTCCCCTACGGCCCGTCGATCTCCGAGGTCGAGGTCCGCATCAAGAAGGCCGAGACCGAGCAGGCCCGGCTGGAGCGCGACTTCACCGAGAAGCAGGCCATCGCCAACGACCTGAACCGCTTCCGCAAGGAGAAGGAGCTGCTGGAGCAGCGGCTGGCCGAGGCCCTCTCCGAGCTGCCGGAGGAGAAGAACATCGACGAGCTGCTCGGGCTCTTCCAGGATCGCGCCCAGAAGGCCGGGCTGGAGATCGCCACCATCACGCCCGAGCCGGAGAAGGCCGAGGGCTTCTACGCTCGCATCCCCATCTCCATGACGGTCAACGGCAACTTCCACGAGATCGCCACCTTCTTCGACTCGCTGGGGCGGCTGCGCCGCATCGTCAACGTGAGCGACATCTCCATGACGACGCCCAAGGACGTGGGCGGCAAGCTGGTGGTCGACTCCAAGTTCCTGGTGACCACCTTCATGTTCGTCAACCAGGCCAAGCTACCGGCCGGCGCCAACAAGGGGGGAGCCAAGTGAACCGCCTCGGCCTTACCGCGCTGGCGGCGCTGCTGCTGACCGCCGCCTGCGACAAGCCCAAGCCGCCCGTCCCGGCGGTGGCGGCGCCCGCCGCCCGCCCGGTCGAGCCCGTCAAGCCGGCCGCCGCCGGCAATGAGCCCGGCCAGAAGTCCGGCGAGGCCTGGTCCTACTCCTCGGTCGGCAAGCGGGATCCCTTCCGCAGCTTCCTCTCGGAGAGCCGTGGTGGCGGCGCCTCGCTGGCCACCCGCTGCGCCACCCCGCTCGGCCGTTTCGAGCTGGAGCAGTTCAAGCTGGTGGCCGTCATCACCGGTCTGGAAGACCCGGTGGCCATGGTGCAGGCGCCCAACGGGACCGGCTACACGGTCCGCCGCGGCTCCTGCATCGGGAAGAACGGCGGCAGCGTCGCTGCCGTCCGCACCGGCCAGGTGGTGGTCGCCGAGTGGGCCACCCGCGCCGATGGAACCCGCGATCGAACCCAGACCGTGCTCAGCCTCCCCAAGCGGGAAGCCATCAACCTCGAGGAGTCGCCATGATCAACCACCTCCAGCGCCTTGCCCGACTCACGCTGATCGGCGCCCTCGCGGTGGCCTCCCCGGCGCGAGCCGCCGACGCCAACGCCATCCAGGCCATCGACGTCGCCGAGCAGGGTGGCGCCGTGGAGCTGACCATCCGCGGCTCGCGGGCGCCCTCCTACACCGTCTTCAAGCTCCAGGATCCGCCCCGGCTGGTGATCGATCTGGCCGGCGCCGACGTCACCGCGGTGGCGTCGCCGGTCCAGGTCGGGAAGGGGGGCGTGATCGCCGTCTCGACCGCCCAGTACAAGGACGAGCGGAGCACGGTGGGGCGCGTCATCGTCGCCCTCGACGGCGCTCGCCGCTACGAGGTGCTGGAGCGCGGTGAGTCGGTGGTGGTCCGGGTGCTCTCGCCCGAGACCCCCGCGACCGCGACCGCGACCGCCACGCCGGCCGTGCCGCAGGCGGCGCCGAAGGCCCAGGAGGTGGCGCTGGCCGCCGCACCGGTCAAGGCCGAGGGCACCGTGGCCGCGCCGGCCGAGCCGGTGGCCCAGGCCGCCGCACCGGTGGTGGCGGCGACGCCGGCCCCACCGGCCAACGACAACGTGGTCTCCCGCCGGACCGACAAGGCCCCGGTGAAGCACGCCGCCAGCGCCGTGACCGGCGTGAAGCGCTCTCCGCGGGGGCTGCTGCTGGCCACCGATGGGGACGTCGGCACCATCGAGATCATCGAGCTGAAGAACCCGGTCCGGCTCGCGCTCGACCTCCACGGTGTCGCCAAGGCGCCCAAGGGGACTCTCACCTTCGACGGTGACTTCGGCCAGGTCCGGTTCGGTCGCGACTCCCACAAGGTGCGCGTGGTCCTCGACGTGGCCGGCGAGCTGCCGGCCTACCAGGTGAAGCGGGTCGCCGGCGGCATCGCGGTGACCACCCGGGGCTCCGCGTCGCCCGCTCCGTCCAGCTCGTCGCCGTCGGCGGTCGCCGCCGCCCCGGCCACGGTCAAGACGAAGCCGGCCGCGTCCCCGGCGCCGGTGTCGGCTAGGGCCGCGCCCTCACCCGCCGCGGCTCCGGCGCCAAGGCTGGCTCGCATCAGCGACGTGAAGTTCAGCCACCTCAACGGCATCTCTCGCATCGAGATCTCCGGCAGCGCCCGCCACACCATCTCCCGCCCCGACGCCCGCACCGTGGTGCTGACGCTGGAGGCGGCCGAGCTGCCGCGCAAGCTGGAGCGGTCGCTCGACACCAGCGCCTTTGGCGGGCCGGTCATGATGGTCTCCTCCTTCAACCAGCCCTCCACCGGGCTGGTGAAGGTGGTGGCCACGCTCCGCGGCCCGGCCGCCGACGCCCTCGCCGAGACTGGGGACGGCCTGGCCTGGACCTTCGCCGCGCCGGCCACCGCCTCTACCAGCACGGAGGAGGAGCCGGTCATGCTCACCGACGGGACCGTGGCCTCCGCCGCCGAGGCCGGCGCCGCCGGCTTCGCCGCCGAGGGGCCGGCCTACGCCTCCTCCGGCGCCCCGCAGAGGAAGGGGTACACCGGCCGGCGCATCAGCCTCGAGTTCCACGACATCGAGATCCGCAACCTGCTGCGGCTCATCGCCGACGTCTCCAAGAAGAACCTGGTGGTCTCCGACGACGTGGGCGGCAAGGTGACCGTCTCCCTTCGCAACGTCCCCTGGGATCAGGCCCTCGACCTGGTGCTCAAGACCAAGGGGCTGGGCAAGGAGGAGATGGGGAACATCATCCGGGTGGCCAAGCTCGAGGACATCGCCAAGGAGCAGGAGTCCGCGCTCAAGGCTGCCGAGGCGCGCAGGCCGCTCATCCCGCTCAAGGTCCGCATCATCCCGGTCAACTTCGCCCGGGCCGGAGACATGGCCGGCCGGATCAAGGACGTGCTCTCCGAGCGCGGCAGCGTCTCCACCGACGAGCGGACCAACGTCCTGATCGTCAAGGACATCCAGGAGGCGCTGACCCGGGCCGAGGGGCTGGTTCGCAACCTCGACTCGCCCATCCCGCAAGTGCTGATCGAGAGCCGCATCGTCGAGGCCTCCTCCAACTTCAACAAGGCCATCGGCGTCCAGTGGGGCGGCAACGCCTCCATGTCCCAGGCCTTCGGCAACCCGACCGGTCTGGCCTTCCCCAACATCGCCTCCGGCGCCGGCGCCGTGGGAGGCGGGCCGACCACCGGCACGGCGGCGGCCCCGCAGTACGCCGTCAACCTCCCGGCCGCCATCAGCCAGGGTGCCGGAGGTGGCATCGGCCTGGTCTTCGGCTCGGCCGGCGGCGCCTTCAACCTCAACCTCCGGCTCTCCGCGCTCGAGAACAGCGGAGTGATCAAGACCATCTCCTCGCCCCAGGTCGCCACCATCGACAACAAGGAGGCGACCATCGGGCAGGGCATCAGCATCCCCTTCTCGCAGGTGAGCGCCTCCGGCGTGAACACCACCTTCATCGAGGCCAAGCTCGAGCTCAAGGTGACGCCGCACGTCTCGTCCGACGGCTCGATCCTCCTCAAGATCAAGGCCACCAACAACCAGGCCAACCCGCAGCTGACCGGCGCCAACGGCCAGCCCTCCATCTCCAAGCGCGAGGCCGAGACCGAGGTGCTCGTGAAGGACGGCGAGACCACCGTCATCGGCGGCATCTACACCCGGCAGACCGCCAACCGTCGCAGCGCGGTGCCCTTCTTCGGCAAGATCCCCATCCTCGGTTTCTTCTTCCGGACCGAGGTCGACTCCGACGATCATACCGAGTTGCTCATCTTCATCACCCCCCGCATCCTCAACCGCCAGGCGACCTCCGTCGCCAATGGCGGGTAGATCAGGAGGGACGCTCGCCATGAACACCCGCACGCTCGCCGCCCTGTTCCTCTTCCTCGCCGTCGCCACCGGCTGCGTCGACAACAACGCCTCGGTCCGCCTCTCGGCCGCCTGTTTCCCGCCGACGCCCAACGACGACGGGAGCTGCTCCTACCCGTCCACCTGCGACTCGGTGATGATGGGCAACCTCTGGGTAGACACCACCTACGCCCCGACCGGCGGGACGCTCTACTGGCCATTCCAGGCCGACAACCAGCGCCCTGACAACGGCGACCGCAACGGCGGCACCAACACCGCCACGGCTTTCGTCACCGGCTTCAAGATCAGCTACCGCTCGACGGCGGTCTCGATCCCGGCTGTCACGGTGAATGACACCACCCGGACCGTGGAGTCGACCGGTTCGACCGTCCTCTCCATCCCGGTCATCCCATCCAGCGTGGCCACGCTGCTGGCAGTCAACCCGGCCCTGCTGGCGGAGGTGCTGGCCGAGATCCGGGCCACCGGCCACTACGCCGACGGCCAGTCCTTCGAGACCGGCCCCTTCACGGTGGTGGTCAACGTGACCAACGGCAACGGGTCGGGCGTCTTCTGCCCCGACCCGGCCGCCCCGACCCCCATCGGCGTCTGTCCGCAGCCGGGCCAGAGCGGCGTCCAGCTCTGCAAGTAGACCTGGCCTAGACCCCTTTCGGGGGACCTCGGCTGTCTTGACGGATCGCGCGCGAGCGGGCTACATACGGCCCGCTTCGTGACGCGGTCCTCGTCTTTTCGGGGATTTACGACGCGGAGCGGCGAGCCATGAGCTTTCGAGAACTCCTCCAGCAGGTCGTCCAGAACGTCGATGGCGCGGTCGCATGCTCGCTCATGGGCGTCGATGGCATCGAGGTGGACAGCCACCACCTGGACCAGCCGGGGCTGGACGTACGCACCCTGCTGGTCGAGTACTCCAGCCTCTTCCGCCTCGCACACGAGGCGGCGGCGGCCCACCAGGCCGGTCCGGTGACTGAGCTCTCGGTCCTCACGGAGCGGCTGCTGATGGTGGCCCGGTTCGTCTCACCCGAATATTTCATGGTGGTGGCCCTCAAGCCCGACGGCAACTTCGGCAAGGCGCGCTTCATGATGCGCGTCACCGCCCCGAAGCTGCTGGCCGAGCTCTAGGGACACCCCTCGCCGGGGGCGCCGGCCCGGCGCGGCCGGCACCCCGACGGTCCCGGCGATTCCCACAGGAGCAGGAGAAGCAGATGGGCGACAGCATGGACACCTCGGCGTTCCGCCGCGGCCTCAAGATCGAGATCGACGGCGACCCGTGGGAGATCGTGGAGTTCCAGCACGTCAAGCCTGGCAAGGGTTCGGCCTTCGTGCGGACCCGCATCCGCAACATGATCAACAACCGGACCATCGACCGGACCTTCAAGTCCGGCGACGTGGTGGGCAAGCCCGACATCGAGGAGAAGGAGATGCAGTATCTCTACCGCGAGGGCGACCACTACAACTTCATGGACAACAAGAACTACGAGCAGACCTTCCTGACCGCCGAGCAGATGGGGGAGGCGCGGAACTTCATCAAGGAGAACACCACCACCCACATCGTCTTCTTCAACAACAAGGCGATCGGCATCACCCTGCCCAACGCCATGGACCTGCTGGTCGCCAAGTGCGACCCCGGCGTCCGCGGCGACACCGTCTCCGGCGCCACCAAGCCGGCCACCCTCGAGACCGGCTACGTGGTCCACGTCCCGCTCTTCATCAACGAGGGCGAGATGCTCCGCGTCGACACCCGCACCGGCGAGTACCTGACCCGCGTCGCCGGCTAGTGCCCCGACCCAGGCATGATGACCCGACGAGAGCGCCGAGACCGAAGCGAGGCTGGCGCCCGAGGAGGGAGCAGCGGAAGCGTAGCAGCGCTACTCTGAGCAGCGGACCGACGAGGCCGCCTGCCGCAGCGAGA
>JANPOM010000086.1:0-7348 GCA_031427995.1 Anaeromyxobacter sp.
CTCGGACATCCAGGCCACGGCGCAGCGGGTGTCGAGGCCGCCGGAGAAGGCGATGCCGACCGGGGTCCCCTTGGGCGGGAGCGACTTGTAGATGCGTGACATGGTCAGGCCACGTAGCAGAAAAGGGGGCGCGGTTCCAGCCGCGGCGCGGACCCCCACTCGCCGAAAATATCCCGTGATGACGCGAGCCCCGCCCCGGGTGGGGGCCAAGGCGCTGCCGCTCAGCCCCGTTTCGACATCCGCCAGGCCGGCAAGACCCCGCCGCCCGGCAGCGGCGACCGGACCGGCCGCCCCAGCCGCCAGCCGCGCGCCGCGTAGTACGCCACCACCCCGGGCGCCGCCACCATGGTGAGCCGCCGCGCCCCGCCGGCCGCCGCCTCGGCCTCGAGCCGCGCCAGCAGCCGCGCCCCCAGCCCGCGCCCCGCCTCGCCCGGCCGGACGAAGAGGGCGGTCAGCTCGCCGCCTCGCCAGGCCGCGTAGCCGACCGGCCGCGCGCCGCGCACCGCCACCAGGTAGCGCTCGCCGCCGGCGGTCATGGCCCAGCGGTGGTAGAGCGCTGGGAGGCGAGCCCAGGCGGCCAGCGTGCGGGCCGGGTAGCGGCCGCGCTGGCCCAGCACCGCGGCGCGCATCACCCGGGCGATGGCCGCGGCCTCCTCCAGCCGGGCGAGGCGGATCCGGACCGCCGCGGGCCGTGGCCGCGCCGGCGTGGCGGTCACCCCTTCGACTCCTTCTCGGCCAGCCCGTGACGGGTCAGCTTCTCGTAGAGCGTGGAGCGGTGCAGCCCGGCCAGCTCGGCCGCCTTGCCGGCGCTGCCGCCCGCCTCGCGAAGCAGCTCCTCGAGCCAGCGCCGCTCCCAGGCGTCGCGCGCGGTCCGGTAACGGCCGCCGTCGCCGCCCTCGGCGGCAGGCGCCGGCGTCAGCTCGGGTGGCAGGTCGGCCAGCGTGATGGCCTCGCCCTGCGCCAGGAGCAGGCCGCGCTCGATGGCATGCTCCAGCTCGCGGATGTTGCCAGGCCAGGAATGGTCGAGCAGCGCCCGCAGCGCGGTGGCGTCGGGCTGGCGCGGAGGCCGGTCGAGCCGGACGGCGTGCTTGCGGATAAGGTGCTCGATCAGCAGCGGGATGTCCTCGCGCCGCTCCCGCAAGGGCGGCAGCCGCACCGGCACCACCCGCAGCCGGAACCAGAGGTCCTCGCGAAACTTGCCGGCCTTCACCCGCGCGGCCAGGTCCTCGTTGGTGGCGGCGATGATGCGGACGTCGGCCTTGCGCGGCTTGCGGCTGCCGACCGGGATGTACTCGCCGTCCTGCAGCACCCTCAGCAGCTTGGGCTGGAGCGCCAGCGGCAACAGTCCGAGCTCATCGAGGAAGAGGGTGCCCCCCTCGGCCGCGGCGAAGAACCCCTCGCGGGCCTGCTCGGCGCCGGTGAAGGCCCCCTTCTCGTGGCCGAAGAGCTCGGCCTCGGCCAGGTTCTCGGGGATGGCGCTCATGTTGAGCGCCACGAAGGGCTTCCCGGCCCGCGCGCTCATGGCGTGGGCGGCGCGCGCCAGCAGGTCCTTGCCGGTGCCGCTCTCGCCCTCGATGAGTATGGGGACGTTGGCGGTGGCGATGCGCTGCAGGATCGAGGTGACGTCGCGCATGGCAGGCGAGCCGCCGATGATGCCGTTGGCGTCGCCCGCGCCGCTGAGCTGCTGACGCAGCCGGGCGTTGTCCCGCTTGAGCCGGGCGTGCTCCACGGCGCGCCCCACCACCAGTTCCAGCTCCTCCGGCTCGAAGGGCTTGGTCAGGTAGTCGAAGGCCCCGGCCTTCATGGCCTCGATGGCGGTCTCGACGGTGGCGAAGGCGGTCACCAGGATCACCGGCAGGCCGGGGACCTTGGCCTTGAAGCGCTTCAGCCCGGCGAGGCCGTCGATGCCCGGCATGCGCAGGTCGGTGATGATGGCGTCGAACTCGGCGCGCTCCACCGCCGGCAGGGCCTCGGCGACGCTGGCGAAGTCGTAGACCTCGTAGCCGCGGGCCAGGGTCCGCCGCATCATGGCGCGGGCCGAGTCGAGGTCGTCGATCACCATCAGCTTCGGCTTCGCCTGGCTCATGCGTACCCCTCCTCATGCGGAACGTCCCCCTCGTCCGCCTCCGCGCCCGGCCTGGCCGACGGCAGCCGGATCTGGAAGGTGGCGCCCCGTCCTGGCTGGCTCACCACCGTCACCGTGCCCCCGTGGGCCTCGACCGCCTGGCGGACGATGGGCAGCCCCAGCCCGGTCCCCTCGGCCTTGGTCGTGAAGAAGGGCTCGAAGATGCGGCGCGCCACCTCCGGCTCCAGTCCGGCGCCGGAGTCGCTCACCTCGACCACCACCTGCTTCTCCTCGACGCGGGCCCGGGCGGTGAGCGTGCCGCCGCCCCGCTCGCGCATGGCGTGGACGGCGTTGACGCAGAGGTTGAGGAAGGCCTGGCGCAGCAGCCCGGCGTCGGCCACCACCAGCGGCAGCGGGCCGGCGATCTCCACCACTCGCTCCACCCCGGCCTGCGCCGCGGCCGGACCCACCACCTCCACCACCTCGCGCAGGATCGGCTCGATCGACTGGGCGTGGGCCCTTGAGTCGCGGGCCCGGGCGAAGACCAGGAACCGCTCCAGCATGGCGGCGGCCCGCCCGGTCTCGCGCCGGATCGCCACGACATCCTCGCGGTTGGCGTGGCCGGCCGGCAGCTCGCGCTCGGCCACCGAGGCGTAGCCGCGGATGACGTTGAGCGAGTTGCCGATCTCGTGGGCGAAGCCGGAGGCGATGCCACCCAGCGTGGCCAGCCGGTCGGCGCGCAGCAGCTCGCGGGTCTTCTGCTCGACCCGCTCCTCCAGCTCGGCGATGAGCCGCTGGTTCTCGTGGCGCCGCTCTTCGAGCCGCCGCGACATCTGGTTGAAGGCGTGGACCAGGTCGCGCAGCTCGCGGTCCTTCGGCTCCTCGAGCTGGACGCCCTTCTCCTCGGCCAGGTGGCCGGCCGCCTCGATGAGGTCGATCACCGGCTTGGTCACCTGGCGGATGAAGAGGCCGGCCATCATCAGGCCGAGCGAGATCCAGACCGCGCCGACCACGCTGGCGCCCACCGCGATGTCGCGGGCCGAACCGATCACCTCCTCGTGGGAGAAGTCGACGCAGACCGCCCCCACCACCTCGCCGCCGTGGAGCACCGGGGCGCGGGCCACGATCCCCTCCGGGTTGACGAGCCGCTTGAGCGCCTGCAGCGCCCAGTCGGCGCTCTGGAACTCGGTGGGCATGAACCCCTCCGGGCAGGGCTCGCCGGTGCGCGAGGCGCAGCCCAGCACCCTGCCGCTCCGGTCGACCACCCAGGCCCGGTCGAGCGGCGCCGACCTGAGGAGCCGATCGAGGATGGCCGGCAGGGCCTTGGCCGCGCCCTGCTCGGCGCCGTGCGTCCCGATCCAGTGCGACGAGGCGGCGGCGGCGGTCGAGGCCAGCGCCACGCCCTCGCGGACCAGCAGCTCCTGGCCACGGATCACCTCGCGCCAGAGCGCCATGGCGGTGACGCCCGAGGTGGCGAAGAAGATGGCCCCGCCGATCAGGACGAAAAGCTTGAGCCGGAGGGTCATGGGGGCGGGGAGTCCGACGGGGCGCGGGGGGGCAGCGGGGCGCCGCCGAAGTGGTGGCAGCTGGTGCAGGCCTTCCCCTGGGCGTGGCCGCGCGCCGTGGCGTGGCAGGTGAGGCAGGCCGGCTCCTCGGCCTTCCAGGTGTGCGGCTTGTGGCAGTCGGTGCAGTGCTGGTGGCCAGCGCCCCTGTGAAGGCCCCCCTTCTTCATCTGGGTGTGGCAGCTGACGCAGTTGAGCGTCCCCTGGCCGGACGGGGCGTGCGGCTTGTGGCAGGAGGCGCAGGCCATCTCCATGGCGCCGCCGTGGTCGTTCATGGGGGCGTGGATTCCCTGGGCGGTGTGGCAGCGCATGCAGTCGCGCCGCGTCGGGCGCAGCCCGGGCTCGTTGGTGAGGAACTCGTGGCAGGCGAAGCAGTGGAGCCGGGTCATCCCGGCCACGCCCACCAGGTGCTTGCCGTGGCACTCGACGCAAGCGCTGGAGACCGGCTCGAAGCCGTGGACGCTGGCGGCGTGGCACTTCACGCAGGCGATCTTCTGGATCTCGAAGTGGACGCGGTGGCCGCGCGAGGCCCCCACCTGCGGCCAGCGCGGGTCGTGGGAGAGGTGGCAGGCGGCGCAGGCCCCCACCTCGACGTTGGCGTGGCGCCCCTTGGGCATCTTGCCAGCCAGGAAGGCGCGCATCATGGCCACCCCCTGCTCCGGCGTGGAGTGGTGGCACTTCTGGCAGGAGATCGACTTGTGGCTTCCCTGGAGCCAGAGCGAGAACTCCGGGCTGGCGCGGTGGCAGGTGGCGCAGAGGCGCGGGTCCTCGTCGACGAAGTTCTTGAAGCGCATGAAACCGCCGGCCCCCGCGATCAGCAGGACGGCGGCGGAGGCGATGAGCAGGTTCCGCGTGCCCGTGCCGAGGGTCATGGACCGGCTCATCCTACCCGCTTTCGGGTGCTGCGGGCGGAGCGGCGCCGTCACTTGGGGCGAGGGCGATTCGAAGTCAGGAGATGCGGCCGCATCTTGCGCTGGCGCCACCGGAAGCCGGCGCCAGCGGGACTGGCCTACTTCAATTTGTCCTTGAGCCGCTCGTACTCGGCCGGGTGCTCGTGCTTCAGGTTGGCCACGGTGATGCGGCCGTTGAGCCAGGCCCAGTTCATGGGGAAGATGGAGGGCTTCAGGTGCACGTTGTAGAAGTGCACCACGAAGAGGAAGGTGATGGCCAGGGTGGCCTCCTCGCCGTGGACGATCTGAGCCGCGGTGATGATCCAGCCGGGCGCGTACTTGGCGAAGAAGACCGGGAACCAGAAGACGAACCCGGTGCCGACCATCATCACGATGCCCCAGAACACCGCCCAGTAGTCGAACTTCTCCAGGTACATGTAGCGGTCGAACTGGGGACGCTCCTTCTTCAGGCCGAGCATGAAGAGGATGTTGTCCTTCATGTCCATGGCGTCCTTCGGCACCGGCAGCATCGAGAGCGGCAGCCGCTTGTTGGCGGCCAGGAACGTCAAGTAGAAGAGGTGGTAGGCCGACGAGATGATGATCAGCACCGCGCCGACGCGGTGCCAGAGCGCCGCACCCTGGGCTCCGCCGAAGAGCTTCATGAAGGCGGTCGAGTAGCCGGCCGCGTCCATGCCGCCGATGAGCGGCGCGCCGGTGAAGACGCCGGCGCCGCGGAGCGGCCAGCCGGTCAGGCCCAGCAGGATGACGCCGCTGAGCATGAGCCAGTGCTGGGCGCGCTGGTGGATGTCGAAGCGGATCACGCTCTTCATGTCGTCGGCGGTGAGGCCGTGGCTCTTGGCGGCCACCCGCTGGCGCAGCTCGTAGATGAAGTCGATGAGCACGTGGAAGGCGAAGAAGAGCAGCGTCAGCGTGGTCAGGTAGGAGAAGGCCACGTGGGTGAGGTGCGGGACGATGTGGCCGCCCGTCTCCTGGATGGGCTTGTGGGCGATGAGGGTGGCGAAGTTGTCGGTCGAGCCCTCGTGGCAGCGGGCGCAGGTGTTCTTGCGGTTGGCGGCGAAGACCGGGGAGGTGGGGTCGGTCTTGGCGGCGATGGCGTGGGAGCCGCCGGCCGCCTTCTCCGAGGCGTGGCAGGAGACGCAGGCCGGGGCCACCGGGTTGCCGACGCGCACCAGCCTGCCGTGGATCGAGTCCTGGTAGCCCTGCTTGACCTCGGCGTTGATGCCGGCCGACCTGGCGAACTCCTGGTTGCCGTGGCAGGACTCGCAGGCCTTCTGCATGGCCCGGCGATCGGCCGGGACGTCGACGCGGGCGTTGGCCGACGGGGCGTACGGCTCCATGCTCTTGGCCACGGTGTGCGGCGAGCCGTGGCAGCTGGCGCAGGTCGGGCCGGCCGCCTTGGCGTCCTCGCGGAGCCACCTGGCGTGGACCGACTTCCCGAAGAAGGCCTCCGCGGCCCCGGCGTGGCAGGTGGCGCAGGCCAGGTAGGCGGCCGGGGCCGTCACCTTCACGGCCTGCTCGCCCTCGCCCCACCGTGCCTTGGCGAGGCGGGCCAGGCTGGCCTGCTCGGCGTCGGAGCGCTTCGGCCCCTGGTCCTGGTGCGGCCCCTCGCCGTAACCCTGGTGGCAGTCGGTGCAGGAGATCGAGTTCTGGCCATGGACCGAGGCGGCGAAGAGACCGTCGTCCACCTTGCGGCCAGTGCTGTCGTCGGCATGACAGCCGAGGCAGTCGGCGTCGCCGAGCTTCGGCGGCTCGGCCGCGGGAGCAGGCGCCGGTGCGGCCTTGACGGGAGCGGCCTTCCCTGGAGGCGGAGCGGCGCTGGCCGAGCCGGCGAGGAGGAGCGAGACGACGAGGATCAGGTGGCGCATGGGGGCTCGTTTCTCGAGTGCGGCGAAATGTGGCAGGCACCCGAAAGGCGGCGGATTCTATTCGGAACGAGTCGAACCGCGTTGATCAGTCGCAACCCGGCGGGGCCCTGCGGCACTACACCGCAGGAGCGCAAGGGAAGGGCCCCGGCCCCCTGGCTGAAAGGGAACCGGGGCCGGATCCCGCCCGCGGGCGGGGAAGAGAACGCTTAGCCCCGGCTCTCCTGCGCCAGCGGCTTGCGAGAGACCGCTCCGGTCAGTGCGCCGACCGCCGCGCCGGCCACCGCGCCGAGGACCGCGAAGAGCGAGGCGAGGCCGGTGACGCCGAGCACCATGCCGAAGACGATGAGCGCCTTCACGAGGAGGGTCGGCTGGACCGGCGTGCCGACGATGCCGCCGGCCAGCATCAGCCCGGCGTAGCCACCGTAGAGGATGGCGGGGAGCAGCGCGACGGCGAGGAAGAGGGCGAGACCGAGGCCGGCACCGACGAGGCTGGGGAGCTTGTTCCGCATGGTGTTCTCCTTGAAGCAGGGAAGTGGTTGGAAGGTCCCGGACGCGCATGCCGTCCGTGCCATTCCATCACTGCACCGCCCTTGCCAAGCCGCGGCACCCCGGAGAACGCGGGGTTGCGGAGGTGGGATGTCGGGGAAAACCGACGGCCCGTCCTAACGCCCCGAGGTGACCTGGCGCAGGATGTCGAGCGACTCGAGCGCCTTGCCGGCGCCGATGACGACCGCGGAGAGCGGGTCCTCGGCCAGGAAGACCGGCAGGCCGGTCTCCTCGCGCAGCAGCACGTCGAGGTTCTTGAGCAAGGCACCGCCGCCTGCCAGCACGATGCCGCGGTCGGCGATGTCGCCGGCCAGCTCCGGGGGGGTCCGCTCCAGGGTGACCTTGACCGCCTCGACGATGCCGTTGATCGGCTCGGAGAGCGCCTCGCGGATCTCGCTG
>JANPOM010000087.1:0-21820 GCA_031427995.1 Anaeromyxobacter sp.
GACGCTCGTCCGCTCGGCTGGTGGGCGGGTCGCTGCTGGTGGCGGTGGGGGTTGGCCGCGAGCGCCGGCGGGAGAAGTGGTCTACTGACCCGACGCTCGCGTGGTGCGGGCGCCCCTGACCGGAGCAGACCATGAAGCACCTCGCCCTCCTCCTCGCCCTCTCCACCCCGCTGGCCGCCCAGGCCGGCGAGTCTGGGCTGGTGGTCTTCCACGGAAAGTGCACACGGTGCCACGGCGCCGACGGGCGGGGCAAGGCCATCTTCAACACCCCGAGCATGCTCACCTCCAGGCTCACCGCCGCCGAGATGGAGCCGGTGATCTCCAATGGAAGGGCCAAGATGCCGGCCTTCAAGGCCATGCTCTCCAGCGACGAGATCAAGGCCGTGGCCGCCTTCATCAAGGCCGAGCTGAAGCCGTAGCGGAGCGGGGCGGGCGGGCACGCCGCCGCCGCCTCCACTGGCGCCTCGCCTCATGCAAGACGACCACCGCGAGCGCCGGCTCACTCGCTTCGGCAGGCGGCCTCGTCACGTCATCGTGCATGGGCCAGGCACCCGCGCAGGATGAATGCTCCGCTCCTCGCGCTCGCCGCCCTGCTCAGCGCGGCCCCCGCCCCGCCGGCATGGCGGGTCGCGCCGGGCGGTCGCGACCTGGCCGCCGAGCGCCACAGCGCCGCCCTCGCCGCGCTCGATCGCGACCACGGGCCGCGCGCCGTGGTCCCGCTCGCCGAGCTGCGCGAGCTGGCCGACCAGGTCCCGGACCGCACCCGCGGGATCCTCGCGCTCGGCCGCCTGCTCGACGACCCGGACGCCGACGCCGAGGTCCGGGCGCTGGCGCGCGTCCGGCTGGCGCGGGAGGAGCGGGCCCGTGGCAACCTGCAGCGCGCCGCCGCCCAGCTCGGCAAGCTCGGCTTCGTGACCCGCTGGCTCGCCATCGGCCCCTTCGACGACGAGGGGAGGCGCGCGCATGACCGGGCCGAACCGCCCGAGCAGTCACTCGATCTGGCGGCGCGCCTGCCCGGCAAGGGGCGCGAGGTCGGCTGGCGCGCGGTGCCGGCCGAGGCGGTGGTAGACGGCGAGGTGGCGCTCGGCGCCCTGCTCCGGCCCGCCGAGGAGGTGGCCGCCTACGCGCTCGCGGTGGTCGACAGCCCGCGCGACCAGCCGGCGCGGCTCTGGCTCGGGGCCAGCGGGCGCAGCAAGGTCTGGGTCAACGGCGTGCTGGCGCTGGAGGGGCGGATCGACCACCCGGCGCGGCTCGACCAGCGCGGAGCGCTGGTGACGCTGCGAGCCGGCCCGAACCGCCTGCTCGTGAAGCTCTCGCATGCCACCGGCTGGATGGGCTTCGGGCTGCGGCTGGCCGATGCCCGGGGCGACGGGCTCGGCCTGACGGCGCGCGAGCCGGCCGCGGTGCGGCAGGCGCTGCCGCCCCTGCCCGCTCCCGGCGCCGCGCCGCGGGCCATCTCCGGGCTGGTGGAGCGGCTCGGCCGGCAGGCGGCGGGACTGGCTGGCGCCGGAGGCGAGGCCGGGCGACGGGCCCACGCCGAGGCGCTCCAGGCCCAGGTGGTGGCGCTGGCGCTGCGCCGGACCTTCGAGCCTCGCGGCGCCGAGCCGGCGGTGGTGGCGCGCCGCCTGGTCGAGGCCGCGCCCCGCTGGCTGGAGGCGCGGCTGCTGGCCGCCGCGCAGGAGGAGGACCGCAACCGCCGCCTGGCCCAGCTGCGCGCCGCCGAGGCGCTCGATCCTGGAGAGCCGAGGGTGCAGCGGCTGCTGGCCGGCGAGCTGCTGCGGCTCGACCGCGCGCCGCTGGCGGTGCGGGCGGCCGAGCGAGCGGTGGCGGCGGCGCCAGGCTGGGTGGAGGGGCGGCTCACGCTGGCCGAGGCGCGCGAGCGGGCCGGGCAGGGGGCCCGAGCCCGGCGCGAGCGGCTGGAGCTGGCCGAACTCACCCCTCCCACGGCGGCGGCGCTGGAGGCGGCCGCAGGGGCGGCTCGCGACGCCGGTGAGCCGCGCCGGGCCGCCGCGCTGCTGCGCACGGCCGTGGCGCTCGCCTTCGACCTGCCGGGGCCGCGCGCCCAGCTGGTGGCGCTGCTGGTGCAGCTCGGCGACGTGGCCGGGGCGGTGACGCTGCTGCAGGAGTCGCTGCGGCTCGACCCGGGCGACGCCTCGCTGCGGCTGCGGCTCGGCGACCTGCTGGCGGCCAACGGCCGCGGCGCGGAGGCCGAGGCCCAGTACGGCGCGGCGCTGGCGCTCTGCGACGAGGACGCCGAGGCCTGGGAGCGGCGCGGGCGGGCCCGGCTTCGGGCCGGCCGGCGCGGCGAGGCGCTGGCCGACCTGCGCCGTGCGCTGGAGCTGCGCCCGCAGCAGCCGGCGCTCAAGGAGCTGGTGCTCGGCCTGGAGCCGCGGCGCGAGCCCTACCAGGCCCCGTACGCCCTCGACGCCACCGCGCTGGCGGCGGCGCCGCACCGGCCCGAGCCGGGCGACGACCTGGTGGTGCTGGGCGACCTCGAGGTGGTCCGGCTGCAGGCGAGCGGGCTGACCTCGCGCTTCCAGCAGACGGTGGTGAGGGTGCTCACGCCGCGCGGCGCCGACCAGGCCCGCCAGCAGTCGGTCTCCTACTCGCCGGGGCGGCAGGAGCTGCGGGTGGAGCGCGGGCGGATCCTCAAGCCGGACGGATCGGTGGTGGCCACCTGGAACGACCGCGAGTCGAGCGGGAGCGAGCCCTGGTACCGGACCTACTACGACACCCAGGTCCGAACACTCACCTTCCCGGCGCTCCAGCCGGGCGACGTGCTCGAGGTGGCCTGGCGGCTCGACGACGTGGCCGAGTCGAACCTGCTCTCCGACTCCTTCAACGATCTGGCCGCCATCGACGGCGGGCCGGCGCGCCGCCGCTTCGACTACGTGCTGCTGGCCCCCGCGGGCCGGGCCATCCACGCCAATCGCCCGGCCGGCGTGGTCCACGCCGAGCGCCCGCTCCCCGGCGGGCTCACCGAGCACCGCTGGACCGCCACCGGGATCCCCCCCTTCATCGTCGAGCCGCGCCTGCCCGGCTGGTCGGAGCTGCTCCGCTACCTGCATGTCTCGACCTTCGGAAGCTGGGATCTGGTCAACCGCTACTACTGGGGGCTGGTGAAGGAGCAGCTCCGCCCCGGCGACGAGCTGCGGGCGCTGGCCCTCCGGCTGGCCGGGGAGGCGCTCACGGCCCGCGGCCTCCCGGCCGCGCTTCCTCCCGGCGGTGGCGACGCGCTCGAGCCGGGGGCGCGCCGCGCCGTGGTGGCGGCGCTCCACGCCTTCGTGGTGACGCAGACCCGCTACGTGGCGCTCGAGTTCGGCATCCATGGCTACAAGCCCTACGCCGTCGACGAGGTGCTGGAACGCCGCTTCGGCGACTGCAAGGACAAGGCCTCGCTCACCCATGCCCTGCTCGAGGCGGCCGGGATCGGCTCGCGCCTGGTGCTGCTGCGGATGAGCAACCTCGGCGCCATGCCCGAGGCGCCGGCCTCGCTGGCGGTCTTCAACCACGCCATCCTGCGCGTCCCCTCGCTCGACCTCTGGCTCGACGGCACCGCCGAGCAGAGCGGCACCGGCGAGATCCCCGTCGCCGATCGGGGCGCCACCGTGCTGGTCATCAACCCCGGCGGCCCGCCCAGCTTCGGCCGGCTACCGCTGGCCCGGCCCGAGGAGAACCGCTCGGAGACCGGGATGGCCTTCCAGCTCTCGGCCGACGGCTCGGCCCGCCTGGAGGCGACCTACCTGCAGGCCGGCTCGCGGGCGCCGGCCCTGCGCCGCGCCTACCAGCCGGAGGCCGACCGGAAGAGCACGCTGGAGCGCTCGCTCGGGAAGCTCTACCCGGGGCTGCGGGTCGAGGAGGTCACCTTCTCGGATCTGACCCGGCTGGAGGAGCCGGTTCGCCAGCGCTACACCGCCAGCCTGCCGCGCCTGGCCCGCCTCGACCCAGGTGGGCTCACCTTCAACCCCTTCGGCGAGCCGCCCAGCATGACCGACAGCTGGGCCCCGCTCTCGACGAGGCGCCAGCCGCTCCGCCTCGAGGAACCGAGCAGCGGCCGCGCCAGCTACCGCGTCTCCCTGCCGCCGGGGGCGGCGGCCGATGCGCTGCCGGCCCCGGCCAGCTCGGACGGCCCGCACCTGGCCTGGTCGCTAGCCTACCGGGGCGAGCCGGGCGCGCTGTTCGCCGAGTTCGCCATCACCTGGAAGAGCGCCGAGGTCCCGGTGAGTGACTACCAGCCATTCCGTGACCAGCTGATCGCCCTCGACCGGGCGGTGGCGCGGCGGGTGACGGTCCGGTTGGCGCCGGCCGGGGCGGCGGGAGGGCCGCCGTGAGGAGCGCCGCGCTCGCCCTGCTGGTGCTGCTCGGTGGCTGCGCCGGACCGGCCGGGCTGGCTGGGGCCGGCGGCGCTCCCTCCTCGGCGACTCGGCGCGCCTTCGACGGCTGGATGAGCGGGGAGCCGGAGGGGGCGGGACGCCAGCTCGAGACCCTGGCGGCGGCACGCCCGGACCAGCCCTGGGCGCGGCTCGGCGCCGCCATGCAGGCGGAGCGCTCGCTCCAGCCGGAGCGGGCCGTGGCCCACCTGGCGGCGCTGGTGGAGGAGAGTCCTGATCATCCGCTGGCGCTGGTGGCGTTGCGGCAGCTGGCGCGGCTCACCGCCGAGGCCCCCGACACCGTGCCGGCCATCGGGGCGGCGCTGGCCGGGCTGCACCCGCGCCGGCCGCTTGCCGGGATGGCCGCCTACCGGGTCAGGGTGGCGCGCATCGCCGTGGCGGAGCGGCAGGGCGACGGGGAGCGGGTGGCGGCGCTGCGGGCCGGGAACGGCACCATCTCCGCCTGGACCGTGGCCGGCCCATACGGCGACTTCGCCGCGCTCGATTTCGAGCGCCCCTTCCCGCCCGAGCAGGGGCAGCTCCCGGCCGCCGTGGAGGGGCCGTTGCAGGCTCCCTCCCGGCCGACCCGCCCGCTCGAAGCGCCGAGTGGCGAGATCACGCTCGACGGAGAGCCGTTCGACGGCGCCTTCCACTACCTCGTCGCCGACGTCGAGGTGCTGGAAGGCGGACCGCACCTCGCCATGATCCGCGCCGAGGGCTCCTGGCGTGCCTGGCTCGACGGTGCGCCGCTGGCCGAGCGGCGCGGCTGGGCCGGCCTCGACCCGGTGCAGCGCTATCTCTCCGTGGACCTCGCGCCAGGCACCCATCAGCTCTTGGTGAAGCTTGGGCGGGAGTCCGGGGTCCCGTCGCTGCTGGTGGGCTTCTCCCGCGCCGACGGCCGGCCGGCGCGGCTGCTCTCCCGCCCGCGCCCGCCCGGCGCCCTCACCCCGGTCCGCGCCGGCCCGGTGCCGCCGCCGGCCTGGCGGCCAGGCGAGCTGGTGACCGCGCTGGAGCCGGGGGGACGCTCAACGGCGCTGCTGCTCGGCGCCCGCGACGCCGTCAACGACCCCGAGACCGCCAAGGCGCTGGCCGAGGAGGGGTTGGCCCTGGCGCCGCGCTCCGCCCCGCTGCTGTCGCTGCGCGGCAGCCTTCACCTGGCCGACGGGTCGCTCGACGAGCAGGTGCGCCGGAGCCGGGCCGAGCAGGTCTGGCGCCGCGCCCTCGAGCTCGACCCGGGCGACGGACCGGTGCGGATCGAGCTGGCCCGGCTGCTGGTGGCGACCGAGCGGGCCGCCGACGCCGAGCGGCTGCTGGGCGGCTTCCCCGGGCCGCTCTCGGAGCGCGGACCGGCGCTGGTGGCGAGGGCCTTGGTGGCGCTGGCGCGCGGCCAGTCCGAACTGGCCACCTCCCTGCTGGAGCAGGCCCGGGCGGCCGGGACGCGGTGCGGCGCGGCGCCGCTGCTCATCGCCCAGGCGGTCGAGCGCGAGGAGGTGGCGCGGGAGGACTCGCTGGTGCTGGAGGGGCGCGGCTGTCCGGGCGGCCTGGAGCGGCTGGCGCTGCACCGCTTGCGCCGCGGAGATCCGGCCGCGGCTCGTGACCTGCTCGAGCCGCTGGTCCGCTGGCGTCCCACCGACACCGCCCTCGGAGCCAGGCTGGCAGCGGCGCGGCGGGCCGCGGGTGACGGCCCCGGAGCGGCGGCGCAGCTGCAGGCCCTCGGCACAGCCTGGCCGCGCTACCCTTGGCTGGCCCGCGAGCTGGCCGACCTGCGCGAGTTCAGCGGCGACCGGGCCGGGGCCCGCGCGGCGCGAGAGGAGGCGCTGCGGCTCGATCCGGCCGACCTCACCACGCGCCGGCTGCTGGCGCTGGAGGACCGAGGGGAGGCGCTCGACGCGCTGGCCGTGGACGGTGACGCGGTGCTGCGCCAGTACCGGGCCAGCCAGCCGCGGGAGACCGGCTCGGCGGTGCTGGTGCTCGACGCGGCCGCGGTCGAGCTCCACCCCGGCGGCGCTTCGACCGAGCGGGTCCACCAGCTGATCCGGCTCCTCGACCAGCAGGCGGTCGATCGCTACGGCGAGGTGACGCCGCCCGACGGGGCCCAGCTGCTCCGCTTGAGGACCATCAAGGCCGACGGCCGCGTCGTCGAGCCGGATCTCGGCGACGCCAAGGGGAGCCACTCGCTCTCCAACCTCGAGCCGGGCGACTTCCTCGAGCTGGAGTACCTGCGCGCCGTGCGGGCGCCGCGCCCGGTGCTGCCGCTCGCCACCAGTCCCTTCTACCTGGCCGAGGACGGGGAGCGGGTCTTCGCCTCCAGCTACCTGGTGAGCGCGCCTCGCGGCTTCTCGCTGCAGGCCGACTCGCACCACTTCGAACCACCGGCGGCGGTGGTGGTCGAGGGGGACCGCGAACTGGTGCGGGTGGCGCGGCGCGAGGTGGCGCAGCTGCGGCTCGAGCCGCTCACGCCGCCCGGCCCCGAGCTGATCCCCTTCATCCAGGTGGGCGTGGGGGACGGAGGCGCGGCCATCCAGGAGCGCCGGGCCAACGCCATGGCCGGGCTGCTCCGCGCCACCGCCGAAGTGCGCGAGGTGGCGGCCGGGATCCGGGCACGGCTTGGCGCTGGCGCCACGCCCGAGGCGCTGGCGCGGGCCGCATGGGAGGAGACCCGGTTGCGGCTTGGTGGCGGACTCGACCTCCAGCTCACCCCGGCCAGCGTCATCCTCTCGCGGGGGCGCGGCAACCGGCTGGTGCTGATGGCGGCGCTGCTCGACGCGCTCGGGCTGGAGTCGCGCTTCGCGCTGGTCAGCCCGTTCGAGGCCAACCAGGAGCCCTCTCGCTTCGGACGCGACGAGGACTGGCCGGTCATGTTGCTCAAGGTGAGCCTGCCGGGGGGACCGGCCTGGCTGGCCGGGATCTCTCGCCAGCTCCCCTTCGGCGCGCTGCCGGAGCGGCTGCGCGGCCGCCAGGCGCTGGTGGTGCCGAGACCCGGGGAGCCGGCCACCCGGGAGCGGACTCCGGCCAACCCGCCGGTGGCGGAGGGGCGCGCCAGTGACTTCGTGGTGCGCCTGGCGGCCGATGGCTCGGCCGAGCTGGAGGCGTCGGAGCGGTTCCACGGCGCTGCCGGCGCGGAGGTCAAGGACGCCTTCAGCCGCATGGACCGCTCACGTCTCAAGGAGGTGATCGAGTCGATCTTCGTCGGCGCGATCACCGGGCTCACCATCGCCGAGGTGGCGCTCGACGGCGTCGAGTCGCCGGAGGAGCCGCTCACCATCCGTTGGCGCGGACGGGCGCCGGCGCTGGGCCGGCCGGTGGGGAAGGGGCTGCAGGTTGAGCGGGCTGGGCTGCCGCTCCGGCTCGCCAGCCGGCTCGCCAGCCTGGCGACGCGCACCCAGCCGCTGCTGCTGCCCGAGGCGATCGACCTGGTGACGCGGGTCCGGCTCGACCCGCCGCAAGGGCTGGTGGCGACGCCGGCGCCCGCGCTGCGGCTCTCGACACCGTTCGGCGGCTACCAGCGGCGCGAGTGGAGCGAGGGCGCCGCGCTGCTCTCGGAGGAGCGCGTGGTGGTGCCGCTGGCCCGCATCTCGCCGCGTGACTTCCCGGCCTTCTCCGCCTTCGCCGCGGCGGTGGACGAGGCCCAGGCCAGGCCGGTCTCGCTGGTACCGGAGCCGGGGCCGTGACCCGACCGACTCCTCGCCGCCCAACCGGGTAGACTGCCTTCACATGGCACCGTGGCCGGCCGCTCGCTATGCCTGGGTGATCGTCGGCACCGGCACGCTGACGATCTTCGCCTGCCTCGGCCTCGGCCGTTTCGCGCTCGGCATGCTGCTGCCCTCGATGGCGGGAGGGCTCACCCTCTCCTATGCCGAGTGCGGCACCATCGGCACCGCCAACTTCCTCGGCTACCTGGCCGCCGTGGTGGCCGCCGGCCCGGTCGCCGCCCGCCTCGGCGCCCGCCGCCTGGTGGTCCTCGCCCTCCTCCTCATCGCCGCCTCGATGGCGCTGGTGAGCCGGGCCTCCAGCTTCCCCGCCCTGGTCGCCCTCTATGCGGTGACCGGTTTCGGGAGCGGCTCCGCAAACGTCCCGATGATGGGGCTGATCGCCCGCTGGTTCGACGGCAGCGGTCGCGGCCGGGCGGCCGGCTTCGCCTCCATCGGTAGCGGCTTCGCCATCATCGTCTCGGGGGCGCTCATCCCCTGGGTCAATGGGCGGTACGGCGCCGAGGGGTGGCGCACCAACTGGCTGCTGCTCTCGGTGGCGGTGGGGGTCATCGCCGCCGTGGCCGCGCTGCTGCTGCGCGATCCGCCCGCCCCGCGGGTGCTGGCCGGGGCGCCTCCTGCTCCGGCCGCGCCGCCGCTGGCCATGGCGAGGAGCAGGCCGGTCTGGCTGCTCGGCCTGGCCTATGCCCTCTTCGGCTACACCTACGCCATCTACGTGACCTTCATCGTCACCTCGCTGGTGCGCCAGCGCGGCTTCACCGAGGTGGAGGCGGGCCGCTTCTGGTCCTGGGTCGGGTTGCTCTCGCTGCTCTCCGGCCCGGTCTTCGGGGCCCTCTCCGATCGGCGCGGCCGGCGAGCCGGCCTGATGGCCGCCTTCCTGGTCCAGATGGTCGCCTACCTCTTCGCTGCCGGTGACCTGCCAAGGATCTTCCTCATCCTCTCGATCGGGCTCTTCGGCGTCGCCGCCTGGTCGATCCCCACCATCATGATCGCCGCCATCACCGACCAGGTCGGACCGGGGCGGGCCCTCGGCGCCTTTGGCTACATCACCTTCTTCTTCGGGCTCGGGCAGGTGGCCGGGCCGGCGGTGGCCGGGTTGCTGGCCGAGCGCAGCGGCAGCTTCTCCTCCAGCTTCCTGATGGCGGCCGCCTTCGCCGCCGCCGCCATCCTGGTGAGCGCGTTCCTGCCCAGGCCGGCGAGCGGGGCGCCCTCGGCTCGGTGGCGGCGATGATGGTCGCCGAGGAGTGGAAGGTCCAGCTCACCGACCCGGGCGCGCGGTCAGACGAAGAGCCGCTCCGCCACCGCGCTCTGCAGGTCGAGGCCGCGGCTGGTGAGCACCAGCCGGCCGTCGCGCACCACCGCCAGCCGGCCCCGCCGCAGCGCCGCCACCTCGCCGGCCTTCGACCCGTCGAGCAGCGCCAGCGGGACGCCGCGCAGCGTCCGCAGGCCGAGCATGAGCCGCTCGTTCCGGTCGGCGGTGGCGTCGAAGCGGTCCTCCTCGCCGGTCGGGAGGCGCCCGGCCTCGACCGCGGCGAGCCAGGCGTCGGCGTCGCGCAGGTTCTGCCAGCGTACCCCGCCGTCCGCGCCGCGCAGGCAGCCGGCCGCGCCGGCCCCGAGCCCGAGGTAGCTCTCGCCCTCCCAGTAGAGCCGGTTGTGGCGCGACTCGCGCCCGGGGCGTGCAAAGTTGGAGAGCTCGTAGCGGCGCAGCCCGAGCCGCCGCAGCGCCGCGCGGGCAGCCCGGGCCTGGGCCAGCGCCTCGTCGTCACCCGGAAAGGCTAGCCGGCCGGTACGCGCGGCCCGGGCCAGCGGGACCTCCTCGGCCATCACCCGCGGATCGAGCGTCAGCGCGTAGGCCGAGACGTGGACCGCACCGAGAGCCACGGCGCGGGCGGCGTCGGCGGCGGCGATGGCCACCGAGGAGCGGCGCGAGGCCTGGATCAGATCGACGCTGACGTTGGGGATGACGGCGGCGGCGGTGGCGATGGCGCGGGCGGCGGTCTCACCGTCGTGGCGCCGGCCCAACTGCGCCAGCACACCCGGGTCGAATGACTGCACGCCGATCGAGACCCGGTTGACGCCGGCCTCGCGCCAGGCCAGCAGCCGCTCCCGGTCGCAGGACTCGGGGTTGGCCTCGATGGTCACCTCGGCGCCGCTGGGCAGGCCGCAGCCCGCCCGCACCCCGCCCACCACCGCCGCCACCTCGGCCGGCGCCCAACGCGAGGGGGTGCCGCCGCCGAGGAAGAGGCTGACGCAGTCGAGCGGCTGGAAGGGCGTGCCCCGCAGCGCCAGTTCGGCCAGGACCGCGGCGGCGTAGCGCCCGCCGGGCGGCACCTGCCGCGTCGTCACGGCGAAGTCGCAGTACGGGCAGCGGTGGGCGCAGTAGGGGAAGTGGACGTAGACGCCGAACGGGCGGGGCATGGCGCGGCCGGGGGCGGTCAGTGAAGCGGCGCGAGGCGGGAGGCGCGCAGCAGCACCGGCATCACCTCGCCGCTCTCGACGATTGCCATGTGCGTGTGCTGTGACTTCAGGTGAACAAGCCGGGCGGCGCGGGCCGGGCCGTCGAGCCCTGGGTCGGGCCCCGGCACCTCGGCGAGCGAGACCGCGCCCGGCACGCTGGCGGCCAGCGCCTCGGCGGCCGGGAAGGTCTCGTCCGAGACCAGCACCAGCCGGCGCGGGCGCGAGGCCCGGTTGCCGTTCCCGGAGCCCAACAGCCAGCCGCGGAGCTGCGCCTCTCCGCGGTAGAGCCCGTCGAGCAGCAGGATCTCCTCCAGCCTCGGATGGGAGAGCCAGGAGAGGATGGGGCGGAAGGCGCCTGAGTGGCCCATCACCACCACCGGCCCGGGCGGTGGCTTGAGGCCGCTTCGCCGGAAGGTCTCCTCCAGCAGGTCCGCGAGGTCGGGCCAGACACCCTCCTCGCCGTTCCAGGCCGGGGCCTCCACGGCGATGAAGAGCGCATTGCGTCCCGAGGCGGCGAACTGCTCGGCCAGCCGGTGGTCGGCCACCGCCTGATCGACGGTCGTGAAGTAGCCATGCAGGTAGAGGCAGGTGCCTGCGTCGCGGGGGCGGTAGCCGGCCGGGCGCCAGGCCCAGACCGTGCCGCGCGAGGTCCCGATCCGCCAGCTGGTTCCGCCGGCCGCCTCGCCGGTCTCGACCTCGCCGATGCCGAGCAGCTTCACCGGCGTCTGCGACCAGGGTGGCTGGGTCCGGTCGGGAGGGGCGAAGGGGTCGCTCGATGGCGGGGCCTGCGGCTTCAGCGGCAGCGGCGGTGGCGACGGTGGCGGGGCCGTGCCGGTCGTGGACGGCGTGGCGAACGGCCTCCGCGGCGCGGCGCAGGCGGCGGCGAGGATGGCCAGCGCGAGCAGTGGCGCTCCGACCCGGCGCATGGCGCGCTACTTCGGCGCCTTGCGCGTCACCAGCAGGTGGTAGCGGCCGGCTGGCTTGTCGCCGTCCTTGAGGCCGTCGATGTAGCCGTAGCGGAACGGCAGCTTGCGCGCCGGCTGCGAGGCCCAGAGCTCCTTGAACTCGGCGTTGGTGGCCTGGTCGGCCTCGAGATAGGAGACCTCGAAGGACCCGTACGTCTCCTGCACGAAGCCTGCGATCGTCGCCCAGCGCGGCGGGATGCCGGTAGAGTCGGAGATCATCAGGGTCATGTGTCCGAGCAGGTACTTGCGGACGCGGGAGAAGTCGTCGCGCCAGAGCAGGTAGGAGGCGGCCTTGGTCAAGGCCGCGATGGTCCCCTTGGCTTCGAGGTGGGCGATGATCCCGGTCCTGGCGATGGCCGCGTCGGAGAGGTCCCAGGCGATGTGGCGGTGGAGGCGCGCCGCGGTGGCCGGATCCTCCCCCTTCTTCACGAAGGTCAGCTCCGAGTTGGAGAAGGCCATGGAGAAGTCGGGCTCGGTCCACTTGCCGCGCAGCAGCTTGGCCTCCTGGCCCTGCAGCGCCGCGATCTCGGCGGCGGTGTAGTAGTGGAGCGCGCCGTCCTTCTCGATCTTGAAGTACCTGAGGTGGACCGGCTCGAAGCCGTGGATGGCGAGCGCGGTGAGGAAGAAGGCGAGCTGGCCGGGGATCTCGCCGCGCTGCCCCTTCATCAGGTTCTCGGTCTTGGAGTCAGAGGCGTAGAGCAGGCCGCTGGAGGTGGCGCGGATCAGCTCCAGCGAGTCGGCCAGCTGCTCCTTGGAGGCGATGGCGGAAAGGCGGCGCGGATCGCCGGCGTGCTCCAGCGACAGGGTGGTGAGGTCGCGGGCGTCGGGGTAGGTGGTGAGCGCCGAGACCAGGTCGCCGCCGCCAAACGGGTAGACCACCGTGGTGGGCGTGCCGGCCGGGCGCAGCCGCGCCAGGAACGGCGCCGCCAGCGGCAGGTAGCGATCGCGGTAGGAGGCGATCGCCTTCGACTGCTTCCTGCAGTACGCGGCCACGGTCGCCTCGTCGAAGCCGTGCGGAAGGGGGCCGTCACCCTGGCAGGTGACGGTCCGCATCAGCGCGCGGGCCTCGGCGATGAAGTCGGCGGGCGCGGCGACGGGCGCCGGCGTCGGCGCGGCCTGCGGGGCGGCCGGCGTGACGGTGGAGGCCTCGGGAGCGGCCGCGGCGAGGGCCAGGACGACCAAATTGAAGAGCGCGGCGGTCATGGGGCTCATGTACCATGCCGCCGTGCGCACCGCCTCCACCCTGCCGAAGCTCCACCTCGCCTCCGGCGTCGGCCTGGTCGCCGCCAACATGATCGGCGCGGGCGTCTTCCTCTCCGCCGGCTTCATGGCCCAGGACATGGGCCCCGGTCACATCCTGCTGGCCTGGGTCGTAGGCGCGGTGCTGGCGCTCTGCGGCGCCTTGGCCTACGGCGCGGTGGCCCGGCTGGTGCCGCGCTCCGGCGGCGAGTACCGCTACCTCTCCGAGCTGCTCCACCCGGCGGCTGGCTACCTGGCCGGGTGGGCCTCGCTGCTTCTTGGCTTCTCGGTCCCCATCGCGATCGACGCGCTGGCCGCCGCCGCCTTCGCCGGGACTGTCATCACTGGGTTGCCATACCGGGCCACGGCGGCCGGCCTGGTGGTGCTCCTGACGGTCCTCCACGCCATCGGCTTTCGCACCAGCTTCCGGTTCCAGAACCTGCTCATCGCCGTGAAGGTACTGCTCCTGACGGCCTTCGTCGTTGTGGGCCTCGCGCTGGGAGCGAACGCCTGGCCGATGGACTGGGTCCAAGCCCAGACGACCGTCCCCTTCCCGGCGGGTCCCTTCGCCGGGAGCCTGTTCTTCATCGCCTTCGCGTTCTCCGGATGGAACGCGGCGATCTACGCCGCCGACGAATTCGAGGACCCGGCGCGCACCGTGCCGCGGGCCATGATCATCGGGACGGTGTTGGTCGCGAGCCTCTACTTGCTGGTCAACTGGATCTTTGTGGTCAACTTGACGCCGGCCGACGCCACGGTGGTCTTCGGCTATGACGACTTCGCCAAAGGGCTGGCTGGTGGTGGCGGGAGCGTCACCCTGGGCCACGCCGTCATGGCCAGGCTGGTCGGACCGACTGCGGGAGCACTCTGGTCGGGCGCCTCGGTGCTGGTCTTCCTCTCGGCGATGTCGGCCATGATCTTCCTGGGACCACGCGTGTACGCGGCCATGGCCGCCGACGGCTACCTGCCGAAGTTTCTGCGCACCACCCCCCAGGGTCACCCCCCGCGTGCCGCCGTCGCGCTGCAGGGGGTGCTGGCCCTGGTGATCGTTCTCGGGCAGGAACTCCGCGAGGCGCTTGAGAAGGTCGGCGCCATCCTGGTGCTCTTCGCGGCGCTGGTGGCGCTCGGCCTGGTGGTGGCGCGGGTCCGAGGCATGAAGCCGACGCCGTCGAAGCGCGCCGTGGTGGCGGCGGCCATCTACGTGGCCTCGTCGGCCTGGATGTTCTGGAAGGGGTTCGGCGACCGGCCGCGGTCGTTGCTCTGGGTGGCCGGCGTGGCGGTGGTCTTGTTGATCGCCTGGGCGCTGTCGCGGCGGTCCAATCGCGCTGGCGCCGGCCTCTAGCGGCGCCAGCGCAAGCCATGAGCAGAGCGGTCGGACGAGGCCCGCCGCCCTCGGCGCGCCTTTCCACCATTGCGGCGCCTGCAGGGCGCTGGCCGCTCCAGGCGTCCCTGTTCGCTTACTCGCAGACCCCGAGGCCATTGGGCTGCGCGATGCAGGCCGGCTTGGCAACCGGGCAGGCGGCCGGCACCCAGATACCGGCGCTGGAGCAGATGCGCACGTTGAAGGCGGTCTGCGGCGTCAGGAAGCACTCCATGGCTCCCGGTGTGATGGCCGCGTTCTTGTCGTCGCAGTCGTTGTTGAGCGTCGAGTAGCCGGCCGCGCCGGGGCAGAGGTTGATGGGCGTCCCAGCAGCCACCCCGTAGCCGTCGCGATCGAAGTCCAGGTAGAGCGGTACGCTCAAGCCCTCGTCGATCGAGCCATTGCAGTTGTCGTCGGTCCCGTTGCAGATCTCCGAGCCGAGTGGGTTGACCGAGACCCGCGTGTCGTCGCAGTCCGACCCGCAGTTGTCTGGACCGTTGCAGCAGGCGGAGGACTCGAAGCCGTCGGCGTCGGCGTCGGCGCCGTAGGTCCTGTCGTTGCAGTCCTCGTCGTCGGTGTCGCAGATCTCGGTGGCGCCAGGGTACCGGGTCGGGTCGCTGTCGTCGCAGTCTCCGTCCTCGAAGCAGACGCCGTCGCCGTGAATCTTGCGCCGGCGCCAGCACGAATGGGCGCCAGCACGAATGGGCTACTTCCCGCCTAGCTTGGCCGTGAGGTCGCGGTTCTTCTGCGTGTAGCGCGCCACCTCGCCGTTGAGGAACTCGTTCTCGTCCCGCAGGTCGTCGCGGTCGGTCTCCAGCTCGGCGAAGCGGGCCTGCAGCGCGGCTAGCACGGGGCCGTCGACGGCCGGCTCGGGGGCCGCCGCCCCGGCCTTGACGGCCGCCTCCAGCTCGCCGATGCGCCGCTTGAGCTGGTGCTCGATCCTGGCGCGCCCCTCGAGGTGGCGCTCCAGCTCGGCCGCCGTTGCCTTGACCCGCTGCAGGTCGGCGGCGTGCCGCTGCTCCGACTGGGTCGACCCCTCGCGGAAGGTGCCGCGCGCCTGCTCAGCCGCCTGCCGCTCGCGCTGCAGCTCGGCCTGGGCCCGGGTCGCCGCCTGCTCGGCGTCGTCCTGCTTGCGCAGGGCCTGGGTCAGCTCCCCCTCCAGCCGCCGCACGTCCGACTGGAGCTGGCCGGTGTCGATGCTGAGCCGCTCGGCCAGCTTGGCCCGCTCGCTGGCCGCCGACTGGGCCGCGCGGGAGGAGGCCTCGGCCGCCCGGGTGCGCTGGTGCACCAGCTCCTTTAGCGCCGGCAGCTCCTTGCGCAGCCGGACCGCTTCGCCGGCCACCGGCTCGAGCGGTGCCAGGCGGGCCACCTCCAGCTCCAGCCGCGCCATCCGCTCGCGCGACTCGGCCTCGCGGGTCCGCATCGCCTCCAGCTCGGCCGCCAGCCGCTTCGCTTCGGCCTGGGCCTCGGCGGCGCGGTGCACCGCCTCGGCTCGTCCGGTCTCGGCGCGGGCCAGCTCGCCACGCACCCCGTGTGCCGTGGCCTTCCCGGCCTCGAGCACGCCGGCCTGCTCGGCCGCGCGGGCCCGCTCCGCCGCCAGCTCGGCCTGGCGCGCCGAGAGCGCCTGCTCGGCGTCGCCGGCCCGGACCAGCGCCGCCTCCAGCCCGGCGCGGAGCTGGGCGAGCTCGGCGTCGAGCTCGGCGCGGGCCGCCTCGCTCTGCGCCAGCTGTTGCTCGGTGGTCTCCACCCGGGCCGCCAGCTCGGCCAGCTCGCCAGCGGCCAGCTGGGCCCGCCCCTCGGTCTCGGTGAGCCGCGCTTCGAGCGCCGCCTGGGTCTCGGCCGCCAGCCGGGCCGAGGCCTCTGCCGCCGCCTCGACGTCGGCCAGCTTCGAGGCGGTGGTGGAGAAGTTCTGGTCCAGCTCGTCGCGCTCCGTGGAGAGCTCGACCAGCTGGGCCGAGGCCGCCTCGGCGGCGGTGCGCGCCGCCTCGCGGTCGGCCAGCCGCTCGGCCTCGAGCTGGCCCAGCGAGGCGGCCTGGTCGGCCTCCGTGTGGAGCCGGGTCTCCTCGGCGGCGGCCCGCTCGTCGGCCCGGTCGGCGGCGATGGCCTGCAGCTCCCGGACGTGAGCCTCCTGCGCCCCGGCCAGCGTCCGCTCCACCTCGGCGCGGGCGGCATCGGCGGTGGCGACGCGCGCCGACCACTGCTGCTCCGCCTTCTCCTGCTCCTGCATGGTCTCGGAGAGCACCTCCGAGAGCGACTGGCGCGTGGCGTCGACCTCGGCCACCCGCCGCACCAGCTCGGTGCGCTGGGCGGTGGCGGCCGCTTGCTCCTGCGCCGCCTCCCCAAGCCGCGCCTCCAGGCTGGCCACCTGGCTGACCCTCGCCGCCAGCGTGGCGCGCAGCTCCTCGCCGTCACCGATCAGCTGGGCCGCCTCGGTCTTGAGCTCGCCGATGGCGTCGCGCAGCCTCGGCATGTAGCCGTCGCGGACCCTGAGCCGCTCGCGGAAGTACTCGAGCTTCTCCTCCGGCGTCCCCTTGGGCGGCGCTGGATCGCGCGGCCACTCGGCCAGCAGCGCCTCGGCCCGGACTCCGGCGGTCTTGAGCCGGGCCGGCGGCGCCGACTGGGCCGGGAGGGCGACGGTGGGCCGTGGCGGCGGCGCGGGCGGGCGTGGTGGCGCGGCGGGGGGCGCCGGGGGGGCGGTGGCTGGTGGACGGGCGCCGGCCGGCGGGCGCGGTACCGCGGTGGTGGTGGGCGGGGCGGAGGCGCCCGGCGAGACCGTGGCCCGGGCCGCGGCGGGTGCGGCCGGCGGCGCCGCCGCGCCGGGCTCGCCGTGGAGAAGCCCGGCGGCGTTGCCGAGCAGGTCGGCCATGTCGAGCGGCGCGCGCAGGTAGGCGTCGGCCTTCCCCTTGGAAGCGCGGTGGGCCTCGATGGCGCCGTCGGTCGCCTCGCGGGTGTAGAGGATGAGCGGCGTGCCCGGCAGCGCGCGCTTGAGCCGGTTGCAGACCGAGAAGCCGCTCATGTCGGGCAGCTCGGCCGAGAGCAGGATCAGGTCGGGCGCGGCGGCGCGGGTCCGCTCCAGCACGCTCTCACCGGCCTCGGTGACGGTGACGACGAAGCCGGCCGGCGCGAAGGCGGCCCGGATCTCCTCGGCGACGGCGGCGTCGGCCTCGACCAGCAACACATTCCAGCTCATTGGGCTCCATGCTAGTGCCCCGACCCAGGCAAGATGACTACTGCGAGCGCCGATCCTCTCGCTGCGGCAGGCGGCCTCGTCGGTTCGCTGCTCAGCGTAGATCTACTACGCTTCCGCTGCTCCCTCCTCGGGCGCCAGCCTCGCTTCGGTCTCGGCTCTCTCGTCACGTCATCTTGCCTTGGGCGGGGCACTGGCTCCAAACGCGAACACTGTTCAGCCTTCGCGCCGGGCGATATCGACGCAGCTCCGACCACTCGCGCTGGATCAGCGGGGCGGGACGGGGTAGGCAGGGCACTCATGGCCAGCTGGTCGGTGACCGTCGAGGTGGAGCGGAGCGAGGCCGATGAGGTGGCCGCGGCGCTCATGGAGGAAGGGGCGGGAGGCGTCGAGGTCCGCGACGGCGAGGGGATCCCCATGCCGGGCTCGCGCCAGCCGGAGCCGGGGCGGGCGCTGGTGGTCGCCTTCTTCGCCGGGCGCGACGACGCCACCTGGGCGGCCGGCGAGCGTGGCGGCGAGCTCGAGGAGCTGCCCGACCAGGACTGGGGCGAGAAGTGGAAGGAGGGGCTGGTGCCGCTATCCATCGGCCGGGTCTTCGTCCGGCCCAGCTGGATCGCCGCCGAGACGCCGCCGGGAATGGTCGAGGTGACGCTCGACCCGGGCATGGCCTTCGGCACCGGCACCCACCCGACCACCTCGCTCTGCCTGGCCGCCATGTCGGAGAGGCTCACCGCCACGCCGGGCGCCCGGGTGCTCGACGTCGGCACCGGCTCCGGCCTGCTGGCCATTGCCGCCCGCAAGCTCGGCGCGCCGCTGGTGATCGGCAACGACAACGACCCCGTCGCCATCCGCGTGGCGCTGGAGAACGCCGCCCTCAACGGGGTGCGGGTGACCTTCGACCTCTGCGACGTGCCCGAGCAGCCTGGCCCCTTCGAACTCATCCTCGCCAACATCCTCGCCAACACGCTCTGCGAGCTGGCGCCGGCCATCGCCGCGCAGCTGGCGCCCGGCGGCCTGGTGCTGCTCTCCGGGATCCTCACGCCACAAGAAGGGGAGGTGCGCGCCGCCTACGTCGCAGCCGGCCTTCGTCCCTTGCCGGGCGGCGACCGGCGCGAGGGGGAGTGGTCCTTGCTGGCCATGGAGCGGCCGGCTCTGGAGCGACGCGCGTGATCCGACGCCGCGTCCACCTGCCGCCGGAGCGGATCGGCGCCACCCGGGCCGAGCTGACCGACGAGGCGCGCCACTACCTGCGCGACGTGCTGCGGCTCCCGCCGGGGGCCGCGATAGAGATCTTCGATGGACGGGGCGGGGCCTGGGAGGCGGTCATCGAGCCGGGCTTCTCGGCGCTGGCGGTCGGGGCGAAGCGCGAGGCGGTCTCGGCCGGCCCGGTGCTCTCGCTCCTCTTCGCCCTCGCGAAGGGCGACAAGTGCGAGCTGGTGGTACAGAAGGCGACCGAGCTGGGCGTGGCGCGGCTCTGCCCGTGGTCCGCCGAGCGGTCGGTGCTGAGGCTCGACGCCGGGAAGGGGCTCGAGAGAGCCGAGCGCTGGCGGCGCATCGCCGAGGAGGCGTCGCGCCAGTGCGGGCGAGCCGACGTGCCGCTGGTCGAGGCGCCGGTGGAGCTGGCCGAGGCGCTGGCCGCGGTGCCGGCGGGGCACCTCCTGGTGGTGCTGCACGGGCCGGGCGGCGCGCCGCTGGCAGGGCTGGGTCTCGAGGGCGCGCCCGGGGTGGCGCTGCTGGTCGGTCCCGAGGGCGGCTTGACCGATGGTGAACTGGCGGCCTGCCAGGCGGCCGGGGCGCGGCGGGGGTGGCTGGGACCGCGCACCCTGCGGGCCGAGACCGCCGCCATCGCCGGCGTGGCGGTGCTGCAGGCGGTGGTGGGGGACCTGGGCGGCGCGGGACAGGCCCCCGCCTGATTCCTTGCCCGAGTCCCCGGCCGGGTTAGCTTGAAGGCATGGCTGAGCGCCCCATCACCGAGCTGCGCCGCGCGCCCTCGCGCCACCGCGCCGCCGCCTGGGCCATCGACGGCCTCCCCTTCCTCCTCGTCGCCTGGGCCATCGCCGGCTGGCTCGGTCCCGAGCCGAGCCTGCTGGTCCCGGCGCTCGGCGCGCTCTCGCTGGCCGCCTTCGTCTACCAGCTGCTCTGCACCTGGCTGCTCGGCGCCAGCCTTGGCAAGCGGGTCTACCGGCTCAGCGTGGTCGGCCCCGACGGGGCACGCCCCGGGCTGGCCCGCAGCGCCGGGCGCGCCGCCGCCTCGGTGGTGGGAGTGCTGCTGCTCGGCAGCGGCCCGCTGGTGGCGCTCTTCACCCGCACCGGGCGTGGACTGAACGATCTCGCGGCCGGCACCGCCGTGGTCGAGGCGTCTTGACCGGCCCGACCACCGGAAGCGTAGTAGAACTACACTGAGCAGCGGACCGACGAGGCCGCCTGCCGCAGCGAGGGGATTGGCGCTCGCAGTAGTCGTCTGGCATGGGGCGAGGCACTGACGCGGGCGAGGGGAAAAGACTGGCGCTCGAGCTCTCACAACTCCTCTCCGAGGAGGGGATGGTCTCCCCCGATGACCTTCTCCGCGCGCTGGCGCGGCAGCGGGAGGCCGGCGGCACGCTCGACACCGCCCTGCTCGAGCTCGGGCTGCTGCCGGAGAACCGCCTGGTGGCCGCCATGGGTCGCGCCGCCGACCTGCCGGTCGCGCCGCTCTCCGCCTACGAGAGGATCGACGCCCGGGCTCGCCGTGTCTTCCCCTCCAAGGTGGCCGAGCGGCACGGGCTGGCCCCATTCGCGCTCGACGGCCGCGAGCTCTCGCTGGTCGCCACCAACCCGGTCGACCTCGGCCTGCTCGACGAGGTGAGCTTCATGCTCTCCCTCCACCTGGCGCCGCACGTCGGACCGGAGTGGCGGGTCCGCACGCTCATCCAGCGGCTCTACGGTGGCCCACTTCCCCCCCGGCTGGCCCGGCTCGGCGAGCAGTCGGCCAGGCGCGGGACCAGCCCCGGCGTGGTGGCGGCGCCGCTCCATGCGGTCGCGGCGGAGGGCCCGAGCCGGGCGGCCGAGCCGGAGCCGCTCGCGGCGCGGGAGGGGATCTACCTCGGATCGGCCATGCCGGCCGTCCACGCCAGCGCGCCGCAGCCCGACGGCCATGAGCCGACCCGCCCGCCGCCCGGTTTCGCCGGCTTCTCTCGTGACCGCGGCGAGCCGCTCGAGCCGCTCTCCGCCGCGCTCTCCGAGGCGCTGGAGGCCTTCGACGTCGAGTGGTCGGAGCCGGCGCCGGCCCCCCCGGAGGAGGCCGCGCCGCCCATCGAGGTGGCGGTGCCCGCGCCAGCGCCGGCCGCGCCGCCAGCGCCGGGGCCGGTGGATGCGTCCTCGCTCGATCGCTCGGCGCCGCCGCGCTGGACGCTGGAGCAGGCACGGGAGGTGCTGGCGGGGGCTCGCACTCGCGACGAGGTGGTGGTCACCACGCTGCGCTACGCCCGCGACTTCTTCCAGTTCACCGCGCTCTTCGCCGTGACCCGCGACGCCGTGGCCGGTCACGACGGGCTCGGGCCCGAGGGAGATGCCCGGGACCTGGTCCGCACCGTGGCCATCTATGCCGACGACCCCGGCATGTTCCGGACCGCCATCGAGTCCATGGCCCCCTACCTGGGCAGGGCTGACCGGGCCGCGGCCGGGAACCTGGCGGTCCTCGACGCGCTGGGGCGCGGGACGCCGCGCACCATGCTGGTGACGCCGATCCTGCTGCGCCGCCGGCCTGTCTGCCTGCTCTACGGCGACAACGGGTCGGCGCCGGTCTCGGCCCGCCGGCTCGGCGACCTGCTCCTCTTCTGCTCCACCATCGGCTCCGCCTTCGAGCGGATCATCAAGGCTCGCAAGGGCGACCAGCCGTCCCCCGCCGCGCCGGACGCTTCGCTGGTCGAGCCGTTCCTCGAAGAGGGCGCCGTGTCACCGCCAGAGGAGCCGATCGCCACACTCGAGGCGCCAGCGGCGGTCGAGGCCAGGCCGCTCGAGCCGCCGGCCGGGTTCTTCAGGCACGCCGAGCCGGCCTGGCGCGGCCCTGGGCCGCTCAACGCGCCGGTGAGCACATCGGAGGCGCACTTCATCGCCGCCGGTGGCAGCCTTGAGCCAGACCAGCTCTTCGCGCCGCCCGAGCTGCCGTCCGAGCCGCCGCCCGAGCTGCCGCCGGAGCAGCCGCCCGCGGCGCCGCCGGAGCAGCCGCCGGAGCTGCCGCCCGAGTCGCCGCCGGAGCAGCCGCCCGAGCCGCCGGTCGATGCGCTCGTGGAGCCAGCGCCGCTCGAGGCCGAGGCCGCCGAACTGACCGGCGACCCGTCCTACCTGGTCGGCGCCTACATGACCTCGGTGCCCGGCACGCCGGCCCACGCCGAGCTGCTCCAGCAGCTGGTCTCCCAGGCCGTGGCCACCGCCCCCATCCTCTGCGATCTGCTCCCAGGGCCGATCGAGGTGGCGCCCGAGGAGCTGGCCGGCGCGCCGGCCGGAGCCCAGGGGCCGGTTTTCGAGGCGCTGGTCGCCATCGGCCAGCCGGC
>JANPOM010000088.1:0-14644 GCA_031427995.1 Anaeromyxobacter sp.
CGTCTCGCCGCAGCGCCACCACAAGCACAGCCACTACCTGATCGCCAACGCCGACGTGGCCGGCTTCACCGACCAGGAGCGGCAGCTGGTGGCGCTGGTGGCCCGCTACCACCGGCGCTCGCCGCCCGAGGCCGGCCGGCCCGATCTCGAGGGGCTCCCACCCGGGCAGCTCCGGCTGCTGCGCCGGCTGGTGGCGCTCTTGCGCACCGCCGACGCGCTCGACCGCAGCCACCACCAGCCGGTGCTAGGGCTGCGGGCCTCGGTCGTGAACGGCCGGGTGCGCCTGCTGGCGCGGGCCCGCGGAGACCTCGACCTGGAGCTCTGGGACGTGGCGCGCGAGGCGGCCTACTTCAGGCAGGCGATGGGCCGGCGCATCGAGGTGGTGACGCGGCGGAGGTGAGGCGGCGGCGGAGGTGAGGCGGCAAGGAGTAGCGGGCGCCCGGGTTGAACCCCCGGCGCCCGTCCCCTTTAAGCCGACACACGGATTTGAACCGTGGACCTGCTGATTACGAATCAGCTGCTCTGCCAACTGAGCTATGTCGGCGAAGGCGCGCCTGTTTAGCACCAGTCTACCAGCCCCCGCAAGGCGACGCCGCGGGCCGCCTGGCGTGCTTCAGAACGACGGGCCGAGGGTGAGATACCACTGCAAGATGGCGTAGGGGTCCTGCGCCGGGCCGACGCCGCCAAGCGGCTTCCCGAGCCCGCGGGCCACGCCGAGCCGGATGTCGGTGAGCAGCCAGTAGGCGAGCGCCGTCTCCAGCCGCAGCTCGGCGCCGGCCCCCATCCGCAGCCGCTCCCAGTGGAAGTCGGGCCCGGAGTAGCCGCGCTCGGTCCCCTGCACGAAGGCCTCGCCGAAGTCGGCGAAGACCGCCGCGTGAACCCGGCGCAGGAAGATGGGCCAGGTGGAGCGGCCGGCCTCCGGGCTGAAGAGAGGGAAGCGCAGCTCGACGGTGGCCGAGAGGGTTCCGTTGCCGGCAAACTGGCCGGCGGCGTAGCCGCGCAAGAGATCCGAGGGCGAGAAGGACTGGAGCGTGGTGAGCGCCAGCAGGTCGGTCGAGGGGATCCCGCCGAGCGAGAAGGGGGGCGAGCCGCCCAGCGAGCCGTGGCCGAGGGCCCCGGAGAGGCGCGTCGCCAGCACCACGTGGCGGGTGAAGGGGACCCGGGTGAACTCGTTCCAGGCGAGGCGGGCTCGCCAGAGCTGGTAGTCGCTGCCGGTGGCGTCACTGGCGTAGCGGAGCCGCAGCGCCAGCGTCCGGCCCTCCTCGGCCGAGATGGAGTGGGCGTAGCGGCGGGAGTCGCCGTAGGCGGCCGAGAGCGCCACCTCCGAGAGCAGTCCGTCGGCGAAGAGCCGTCCCGGCGGGTAGCCGAGGTCTGGTGGCACCGGTGAGAGCGACTCGATCAGCGTCGGGGTCCAGCCGAGGCGAAAGGCGAGCTGCCGCTCCAGCCGGGTGAAGGTGAAGGTGGCCCCGGGCGCTAGCGGCGTCCAGGCCGAGACCGGCCGCGCCGGGTAGCCGGGCGAGCCGGTCAGGTAGCGCGTGGAGTAGAGGTCGAGGCTCGGCCAGGACCAGCCCCCGACGTAGGAGAAGGAGTAGCCGAGCGTCATGGTGGTGGTTTCTGCGTAGGCGTCGAGCTGCCAGTTGTGTCGCCCGAGCACGTCGGCGCCCATCGTGAAGAACCCGTAGGTGCCGCCGTCCTGGTTGATGCTCCAGGTCGGCAGCCAGAAGTATGGCCGGACCGTCTCGGCCGGCGAGTAGGGCCGGACCGCCGTCTCGGCTCCCGGGGCGGGGACCGGCGCCGCCACCGCTGGCGCCGCCGGGGCCGGTTCGAGCCAGGATGCCGGGTCGAAGGGGATGGTGGCGAGGTCGTAGCCTCGGCGCGAGTAGGTGACGAAGGCGAGGGTGGTCCCGTCCGGCGAGAGCGCCGGCTCCAGGGCCCCGGTCTCGACGTTGGTCACCTGCCGCAGCAGGCCGGTGCCCATCTCCCAGGCGTAGAGGTTGTAGAGCCCGCCGCGATCCGAGCAGAAGAGCAGCCAGCGGCCGTCGGGGGACCAGCTCGGCGCCCGGTCGAGCGCGTCGTCGCTGGTTACGTCCCAGAGCTGACCGTCCTCGAGGATGACCAAGTCGCGGCGCCCCTCGCGCTGCACCGACAGCGCGATCCGCCGCCCGTCGGGCGAGACGGCCGGCTCGTAGAGCTGCACGCCCTTGAGCTCAAGCAGCGTCTCGGCCGGACCACCCTCCACGGACCGCCGCCGCAGCGCCTGCTCGCCGCCGCCGGCCTGCGCCACGTAGACCACCGCCCGCCCGCCGGGGGTGAGCGCCGGGTCGGTGGCCCGCTCGCCGTCGGTGAGGCGGCGGTCGCTCCCTCGATCGAGGTCGGCGAGGTAGAGGTCGGTGTAGAGGCGGAACTCGTGCCAGACCTGCCCCTTGGCCACCACCGCCTCGCTCCCGGAGCGGAGCGCGAAGCTGCCGTCCATGTCTACGACCAGCGCCCGGCCCAGGTCGGTCCCGTCTCTCGCCACCCGCCGCAGCCCGGCCCGCTCATCGAGGCCCCGGTCGAGGTAGGCGAGGCCGGAGCCATCGGGGAGCCAGCGCGGCCGCTCGATGGTGCCGCCGCGCGCCGTGAGCGGCGCCGGCCGGGTGACCGGGCGGGTGCGAACCTCGGCCAGCTGGGCGGCGTAGCGCTGCCGCAGTTCGGCGGCGAACTGGCTCCAGAGCGCCGGCAAGTCGGCGCCGAGCCAGCGCTCGGTGGCCCAGGAGGGGGCCCAGGGCCAGGTCCGCGAGCCCTGGTCGGCGATCAGGCCGCGCATCGCCTCGGGGCCGGAGCGCCGCTCCAGCCAGGCCATGAAGCGGCCGCCCAGCAGGTAGGGGACGGTGCCGCGCGGCCACTCGAGGAACGGGTTGGAGGCCTGCGCCAGGGTCGGGAAGCCGGGCGCCTCCACCACCAGCGCCCGCTGGTACATGTCGAATAGGGCGCTGTCGTTCCGTCCGGCGCCGCTTCCGGCCGGGGCCTCGTGCGAGACCGCCAGCCCCTCGATCATCCAGCCGGGGGTGAGCCCGTTGGGCGGCCAGATCTTGCCGAAGAGCTCGTTCACCAGCGCCGGGAAGCCGCCGATGTTGTCGAGGTGGAGGATGTGGACGTACTCGTGGGCGATGACCGCCTCGAGCCAGTCGCGCTCGTCGTTGAGGACCGAGCCCGACTCGGCCGGCACCGCGTAGACCCGGATGGTGTTGTAGGGGAGCGGGGTGGCCGAGCCGTTGGCCGCGTCGCTGTCGTCGGAGACCACCAGCTGCGTCCGCTGGCTTGGGGAGTAGCCGAGCAAGGGCGTGAGCCTGGCGTGGGCCCGCTCCGCCTCGCGCGCGGCCCGCTGGGCCAGCGCCTCCAGCCCCTGGTGGTGGTGGACCTGGAAGTGCGGCGTGTCGATGGTGTGCCAGCGGTAAGCCGGGTCGTAGGGCTGCGCCGAGGCGGCCAGCGGCGCCGCCAGCAACAGCGCCAGCAGCGGCGTCGGCCACCCGGCCCGGCTCACCGGGCCGTCCCGCGCCCCGGCGACCCGCCCGGGAAGTAGTCGTTGAAGTACTTCTCGATGCGCAGGCCGCAGAGCTCCGGGTGCTCGAGCGGGCCGACGTGGCTGCCGTTCGTCAACACCAGCAGCTCGCTGCCGGGGACGGCGGCGTGCATCTTCACCGAGCGCCACATGGGGGTGAAGGTGTCCTGCTCGCCGGCGATGATCAGCGTCGGGGCGACGATGCTGGGGAGGTGGTCGGAGGCGTCGGTCTGCGCCGCCGAGCCGAGCAGCTTGAGGAAGAGGGCCGGGTCGACGTCGGCGAGGTCGTCGAGATAGCGGACCAGGTCCTCGCGGGCCACCAGCCTTTCGTTGACCTCGAAGGTGAGCGCCAGCTTGAGGGCCAGCTCGGTCGGGACCACCGAGCGGAAGAGCATGCGGGCGATCCCGGGGAAGCGCGAGACCGCCGCCTGGGCGTAGGGGAGGGCGGTCGCGGCCAAGGGAACGTCGTGGACGGCGTCGAGAGGGCGCCCCGGGGCGCCGCAGATGAGCACCAGCCCGGCCACCCGCTCCGGTTCGCGCCGATGGGCCTCGATCGCCACCTGCACGCCCATGGAGTGGCCGACCAGCACCGCCTGACGCTCGCCGGCGGCGTCGAGCACCACGAAGAGGTCGTCGACGCAGTCGGCGATCGAGACCCGGGCCGGGTCGGCTGGGGCCTCGCTCTGGCCGTGGCCCCGGTAGTTCCAGTGGATGACCCGGTGGCGCTGGGCCAGCTCCGGCCGCAAGAACCGCCAGATGTAGCCGGCGCAGCCGACGCCGTCGCAGAGCAGCACCGGGGGGGCGCCCACCCCGCTCACGCTCCAGTGGACGCGGGTGCCGTCCCGGGCCGCCGTCAGGTGTGACTGTCGTTGCATGGTCTCAAGGATATCCCGGGCGGCGCCGGCTGCTGGCCGCTACTCCTTTGAAGTAGACTCTCCGGCCCGGAGGTTCAAGCCCGATGTCGAGCGGTACGCACCCTGGCCATGGCCCCGACGGCCACGACCACCACCACCCCGAGCCGGGCCACGCCCACGGCGAGGGGCAGGCCCACGGCGCCGGCTCCAGCTTCCGCCGGCTCGCCCTATCGCTGGCCCTGACCAGCACCATCATGGTGGCCGAGACCATCGGCGGCCTCCTGTCCGGATCGCTGGCGCTCCTCTCCGACGCCGGCCACATGCTGACGGACGCCGGGGCCCTGGCGCTGGCGATGGTGGCGGCCTGGGTGGCCACCCGCAAGCCGGACCAGCGGCGCACCTTCGGCTTCAGGCGCGCCGAGGTGCTGGCGGCGCAGGTGAACGTGGGCGCGCTGGTGCTCTTGACCGGCTGGCTCTCCTGGGAGGCGATCAGCCGGCTGCGCGAGGGGGCGCCCCCCATCGATCTCGGCCTGATGTCGGTGGTGGCGGCCGTCGGCCTGGCCGCCAACCTGGCCATCCTGGCGGTGCTGCGTCACGACCACGGCCTCAACGCCCGCTCCGCCTTCCTCCATGTGGTGGCCGACACCGTCTCTTCGGTCGCCATCCTGGCCGGCGCCGGAGTGATGTGGCTCTGGCCGGCCTGGACCTGGATCGACCCGCTGCTCTCGCTGGTCATCGCCGCGCTCATCCTCTGGGGGACGCTCGGGCTGGTCCGCGAGATCACCGAGGTGCTCATGGAGGGGGTGCCCAGTCACCTCTCCCTGGCCGAGGTGCAGGCCACCATGGCGGCGGCCTCGCCAGAGATCGTGGCAATCCACGACCTGCACCTCTGGACCATCTCCAGCGGGCTCTACGCGGCCTCGGCCCACGTGGTGATCGACACCGCGGCACTGGGGCGCAACGACGAGATCCTGACCGCGGTGAAGAGGGTGCTCTGCGATCGCTTCCGCGTCGACCACACCACCATCCAGATCGAGACGGCCGGCTACGCCCACGTCCACGCCGTCTGCCCGCAGGACCACTGAACCGGCCGGGGATCGCGGCGCCGGCCCACCGGACCGCCCGTGCTATGTTGGGGCGTGCTCTCGCCCGTCCTCGCCTTCCGTCCGGCTCGAGTGGTGGAGCGGCTCGAACCGCGCAGCGCCGCCTGCCTGCTCTCCTCCAAGGACCTGATCCGGGCCGCCGCCGAGCTGAGGTTGACGCTGCCGCTGGTGCTGGCCCCCACGCCGGGCGTGGCCCGGGCTTCGCTGGTGGCCGCCAAGCAGCTGCAGAGCGTGCTCGGCCTCTCGCTGCCGGCCGGCTCGCCCCCCGAGCCATGGTTCAAGGCGGTGGCGCGGGCGGCCGACGAAGTGGCGGCCGGGCTCCCCATCTTCCTGGCCGGCCAGGTGCGGGTGGCGGGGCGGCGCGATGCCGAGGTCGAGGCGGCCTTCAGCGAGGCCTGGTCGATGGCCGACGCCGGGCTGACCCACCTCACCATCGATCTCGCCGCGGTGCCGGCCGAGGCCCGGGCCGAGGTGCTGGCCCGGGTGGCGGCGCCGGCCCTCGAGGCCGGGCTCGGGCTCGACTGCGTGGTGGCCCGCGGCGGCGAGTTGGAGGCTGGGCTGCTCTTCGGCGACCTGGCGCGGGCCGAGTCCCTGCCCGACGTGGCCAGCCTGCCCTTCGACGCTCCCACCACGCGCGCGGCGGTCCAGGCCCAGGTGCGCGAGCTGCTGGCCCTCTGTTCCGCCCTCTCCGGAACCCCGGTGCTGCGCCGCGGCCCGGTGACCCCCGAGCTGCTCCGCAGCCTGGCCGGCTCTCCGGTGGCCGGCTGCGACGACGGCGGCGCCGCGGCGGAGGTGGCGCTGCTGGCGCTCGACCTCGCCGCCGGTGCCGCGCCGGAGCGCAGCCGGGAGGCGCCGCTGGCGACCGCCGAGGCGGCGCTGGGGGACGGGGCGCTGGCCCGGCTGGAGGCCCGGGCCTACGGCGAGGTGCTCGACTTCCTGGAGCGGCTCGGCGCCGCCGGGAGCGCACGGCGCGTCGCCCGCTTCCTCGAGCAGGCGCTGGTCGAGCCAGGTCCGTGACCCGCATCGTGGCCGGGAGCGCGCGCGGCCGTCGGCTCGAGGTGCCCGAGGGGCAAGGGACCCGGCCGACCAGCGAGAAGGTGAGAGCGGCCATCTTCAACCTGCTCGGCCAGTTCTTCGACGGCGGGGCCGTGCTCGATCTCTACGCCGGGACCGGCGCGCTGGCGCTGGAGGCCCTCTCGCGGGGCTGCGAGCGGGCCGTCTGCGTCGAGGCCGATGGCCGGGCCGCCGAGATCCTGTGCCGCAACGTCGAGGCGCTCGGCTTCACGGCCCGGGTCGAGGTTCGGCTCGGGCGGGTGGCCGACCTGGCGCGCCGCCTGCCGGCCGGGTTCGCCCTGGCCTTCGTCGATCCGCCCTACCAGGACGGCCCCGCCGATGGGCTGGCCGCGGCCGGCCCGCTCTTGCTGCCGGGTGGACGGGCCGTCGCCGAGCACGACGCGGCGTGGACTCCGCCAGGGCGAATCGGTCCGCTCTCGCTGGTCGACTCGCGCCGCTACGGCGCCACCGGGATCTCGATTTACGTCCGGGACTGAGGGATACTGGCGCACCCCATGGCCCGCGTCGCCATCTACCCCGGCAGCTTCGATCCGCTCACCAACGGGCACGTCGCCATCATCCAGCGCGGCCTCAACCTCTTCGACCGGCTCATCGTCGCGGTCGCCAACAACCCACAGAAGCAGCCGCTCTTCACGGTGGCCGAGCGCATGGCCTTCCTGGGCGAGGCGGTCAAGAGCGACTCGCGCGTCGAGATCGACAGCTTCGACGGCCTGCTGGTCGAGTACGCCCGCCAGCGCGGCGTCCAGACCGTCCTGCGCGGCCTGCGGGCGGTCTCCGATTTCGACTACGAGTTCCAGCTGGCCAACATGAACCGGAAGCTGCTCCCTGAGTTCGAGTCGGTCTTCGTGATGACCGGGGAGGACTACTTCTACGTCTCCTCCCGCCTGGTCCGCGAGGTGGCCATTTTTGGCGGGGACGTGACCGGGCTGGTGCCGGCCCACGTGGCCCTGGCGCTCCGGACCAAGTCGATCCGCTGAGTCGGCCAAGAGGGTGCCGCGGGTTTCCACGAGCCGGCACCCGGCCTCGTGTTAGCGTTTTTCATGCCGAACGCACCGCGAGAGATCTGGGGGGACCTCGCCGCCACCGCCTTCGTCGAGGCCAACGTCCTCTTCAAGCTGATGGACGACGAGGCCCGGCGGGACCTGCTCCAGCTGGCCCGCATCGAGGAGTTCGCGGCAGGCGAGCTGATCGCCGCCGACGGCGAGGACCAGCGGCTCTACCTGCTCCGCGACGGCACGGCAGCGGTGCTGCTCTCCCGCGACGGCCGGGCGGTCGAGGTGGGGTTGCTGGAGCGCAACGCGTTCTTCGGCGAGGGGGGGGTGCTGGGCGAGCCCCGGCCCGGCGCGCTGCTGGCCCGGAGCGCCGTCACGGTGGTGACCTTCCCGGCTCCGGTGGTGGCAGCGGTGGCCGGGCGATTCCCCAAGATTCGGCACATGCTGGAGGTGGTCCGGGCCGCTCGAAGCAAGGACGCCGCGGACAAGCTGGGGGCCTGAACCGGCCCGAACCGCGGTGGGGAAAAAGGCGCGCATTTCGTGCTAGGTTCCGCGCCCATGCCGCGTCGTACCGACATCAAGAAGATCATGATCTGCGGGTCGGGGCCCATCGTCATCGGGCAGGCCTGCGAGTTCGACTACTCCGGGACCCAGGCCTGCAAGGCCCTCAAGGAAGAGGGCTACCAGATCGTCCTGCTAAACTCGAACCCGGCCACCATCATGACCGACCCCGGGTTCGCCGACCGGACCTACATCGAGCCCATGACGCCGGAGGTGGCGGAGCAGATCATCGCCCGCGAGAAGCCGGACGTGCTGCTGCCGACGCTGGGCGGCCAGACCGCGCTCAACCTGGCGGTGGCGCTCGCCAAGAGCGGGGCGCTCAAGCGCCACGGGGTCGAGCTGATCGGCGCCTCGCTGGAGGCCATCGAGATGGCCGAGGACCGCCTGCTCTTCAAGCAGGCCATGAAGCGGGTCGGCGTGGAGATGCCCAGGTCGGGGTACGCAACCTCCTGGGAGGAGGCCAGCGCCATCGGCGACGACATCGGCTTCCCCATCATCATCCGCCCCAGCTTCACGATGGGCGGGGAGGGAGGCGGGGTCGCCTACAACCGCGAGGAGTTCGAGCCCATGGCCCGCCGGGCCCTGACGCTCTCGCCCAACCACACCATCCTCTGCGAGGAGTCGATCATCGGCTGGAAGGAGTACGAGCTGGAGGTGATGCGCGACAAGAACGACAACGTCGTCATCATCTGCTCCATCGAGAACTTCGACCCCATGGGAGTGCACACCGGCGACTCGATCACGGTGGCCCCGGCCCAGACGCTCACCGACAAGGAATACCAGGTGATGCGGGACGCCGCGGTCCGCATCATCCGCGAGATTGGCGTCGACACCGGCGGCTCCAACATCCAGTTCGGCACCGATCCCAGGACCGGCCGGCTGGTGGTCATCGAGATGAACCCGCGGGTCTCTCGCTCCTCGGCGCTGGCCTCCAAGGCCACCGGGTTCCCCATCGCCAAGATCGCCGCCAAGCTGGCGGTCGGCTACACGCTCGACGAGCTCAAGAACGACATCACCCGCTACACGCCGGCCTCGTTCGAGCCGACCATCGACTACGTGGTCACCAAGATCCCCCGCTTCGCCTTCGAGAAGTTCAAGGGGGCCGACGACACCCTCACCACCGCCATGAAGTCGGTTGGCGAGGTGATGGCGATGGGGCGCACCTTCCAGGAGTCGCTGCAGAAGGCCATCCGCGGTCTGGAGATCGATCGCTGCGGCTTCGAGTCGCCGCTCAAGAAGCGCCCCGGCGACGCCTTCACCTCCGCCGAGAAGGGGGTGGTGGACGCCCAGATCCGGGTGCCGCGGGCCCACCGCATCTTCTGGCTGGGTGACGCCTTCCGGGCCGGCATGACGGTGGAGGAGGTGGCCGGCGCCACCGGCATCGATCCCTGGTTCTTGCGCGAGATCGAGGAGATCGTCGCCACCGAGCCGGAGCTGGGCCGTGGCCTGCCGCAGGGGCGCGACGCCTGGTACCGCATCAAGCGCATGGGCTTCTCCGACAAGCGGATCGCCCAGCTGGCCCAGGTCACCGAGGCGGCGGCACGCGAGGCGCGCTGGGCCACCGGGGTGCGCCCGGTCTTCAAGCGGGTCGACACCTGCGCCGCCGAGTTCGAGGCCCACACCCCCTACCTCTACTCGACGTACGAGGAGGAGTGCGAAGCGGCCCCCACCGACAAGCCCAAGGTGATGATCCTCGGCGGCGGCCCCAACCGCATCGGGCAGGGGATCGAGTTCGACTACTGCTGTGTCCATGCCGCCTTCGCGCTGACCAAGGCCGGCTTCGAGACCATCATGGTCAACTGCAACCCCGAGACGGTCTCGACCGACTACGACACCAGCGACCGGCTCTACTTCGAGCCGCTCACGCTGGAGGACGTGCTGGAGATCGTCCACAAGGAGAAGCCCAGGGGGCTGATCGTCCAGTACGGCGGCCAGACCCCGCTCAAGCTGGCGGTTCCGCTCCACGAGTTGGGTGTCCCCATCTTCGGCACCAGCCCTGACGCCATCGACCGTGCCGAGGACCGCGAGCGGTTCGCCGCCATGATCGTCAAGCTCGGGCTGCGCCAGCCCGAGAACGGCATGGCGCGGAACTCCGAGGAGGCCTTCGCGGTTGCCAGGCGGATCGGCTATCCGGTCATGGTGCGCCCCTCCTACGTGCTGGGCGGACGGGCCATGGAGGTGGTCTACGACGACGCCGACCTGGCGGGCTACCTGACCGATGCGGTGCAGGCCTCGAACGATCGGCCAGTTCTGGTCGATCGCTTCCTCAAGGACGCCGCCGAGGTCGACGTCGACGTGCTCTCCGACGGCAAGGACGTGGTGGTGGGCGGGGTCATGGAGCACATCGAGGAGGCCGGCATCCACTCCGGCGATTCGGCCTGCTCCTTGCCCCCTTTCAGCCTGGCCCCCGAGCTGGTGGCCGAGATCGAACGGCAGTCGATCGCCATGGCCCGGGAGCTGGGCGTCATCGGCCTGATGAACGTCCAGTTCGCGGTGCAGGGGAAGGACGTCTACGTTCTCGAGGTCAACCCGCGCGCCAGCCGCACCATCCCCTTCGTCGGCAAGGCCACCGGCCTGCCGCTGGCCGCGGCCGGCGCCCTTTGCATGGTCGGCAAGTCGCTGGCCGAGGCCGGCGTGACTGGCTCGGCGCGCCCCAAGCACGTCTCGGTCAAGGAGGCGGTCTTCCCCTTCACCCGCTTCCGCGGCGTCGACAACCTGCTCGGCCCGGAGATGCGTTCGACCGGAGAGGTCATGGGGGTGGACGCCAGGTTCCCGGTCGCCTTCTTCAAGGCCCAGGCCGCGGCCGGCAACACGCTGCCCATCAGCGGGGTCGGGAAGCGGGCCTTCGTCTCGGTGCGCGACGGTGACAAGGTGGCGGTGGTCGACATCGCCCGGCGGCTGGTCGGCCTCGGCTTCGAGGTGCTGACCACCGGCGGGACCCACGCCTTCCTCGGCGAGCGTGGCATCCAGACCACGCCGGTGAAGAAGGTCAAGGAGGGGCGCCCCTCCATCGTCGACCGGATCAAGGATGGCGACGTCCACTTCGTCGTCAACACCACCGACGGAAAGCGCGAGGTCTCGGACAGCTACTCCATCCGGCGCGAGACCTTGATGAAGGCGGTGCCGTACTTCACGACCCTGACCGGCGCCCGCGCCGGGGTAATGGCGATGGAGGCGATGCACGCCGGCCCGGCCGGGGTCCGCTCGCTGCAGGAGTATCACGGCATCGGTCCTGCCCGTTGACAGGAACCGGCGGGTTCTCTAGGAATTGATGGTGAGCGCGGCCGTCCGGTCACCCCGGGTCGGCCGCCCGCGTTTTTCGGAGAGGCGAGCCCATGTCTGACCGTGTACCGATGACGGCGTCCGGGTTGTCCAGGCTGAAGGCCGAGCTGAAGCGGCTCAAGGTCGTGGAGCGCCCCAAGATCGTGAAGGAGATCGCCGAGGCTCGCGCCCACGGTGACATCTCCGAGAATGCCGAGTACCACGCCGCCAAGGAGAAGCAGTCCCACGTGGAGGGGCGCCTCCTGCAGGTCGAGCACTGGATCGCCTCGGCCGAGGTCATCGACGTCACCAAGCACGCCGGTGACAAGGTCATCTTCGGGGCCACCGTGACCCTGGAGGACTCGAACTCGGGCGAGGAGGTCCGCTACCGGATCGTCGGCGAGCTGGAGGCCAACCTGAAGCAGGGGAAGATCTCGGTCACCTCGCCCATCGCCCGCGCACTCATTGGCCGAAGCGAGGGGGACAGCGTCACCGTCGTCACCCCGGGAGGCTCGCGCGAGTACGAGATCCAGAAGCTGGAGTTCATCGAGGACGAGGTACCGGAGTCGGAGTGATCGGATAGGCTCCCGGGGTGAAACCGCCGGCCGCCCCACCTTCCGCCGCCGCGGCCGCCGCGCTCCAGGCGCTGGTGGCGCCGCTGCGGTTCGCCGTCAAGGACGGCTTCGTGGGCGCCGGCCGGTTGGCCGGCCTCTCAGACATGCTGCGCGAGGCGGTGGCGAGGGCCCGTGCGCTGGGGGCCCCGGAGAGCGGGCCCATGCGAGGCCTGCTTGCCGAGGCGGAGCGGTTCGATGGGCTGGCCAGCCAGGCGCGGCGGGCGGCGCTGATCCGGCTGGCCGGCCACCTGGCGGCGCTCATCGAGGTGCCGTCCGAGGTGGCCGAGGCGGCTCGGCTCGGCACGGTCCGGGCGACCGAGGCCCCGCCCCGGTCCTCGATTCAGACCGCGAGCCCGGCCGCGAGCACGACCGCGACGGCACCCCGCCCCGCTCCACCCCCGCCGCCCTGGGGCCCCGCCATCACCCTCGACACCCCGCTCGACGAGTTGCCTGGCGTGCACGCCTCGCCGAGAGCGCTGCTGGAGGAGCGGGGCCGGCTCACCGCCGGCCAGGCGCTCGAGTTCTGGCCGCGCACCTGGCAGGACCGGACCCGGCTGAGCCGCATCGCCGGGCTGCCGGTAGGGCAGGAGGGGATCATCCTGGCCACGGTCCAGGCGGTGCGCCAGAAGCGGATGCGCAACGGCCGCGCCATGCTCGAGGTCTCGGTCACTGACGGCACCTCGCCGCTGAGCCTGGTCTTCTTCAACGCGCCGCCCTGGAAGGAGAAGCAGGTCAAGCCGGGCGACACGCTGCTCTGCTGGGGCAAGGTGGGGGAGGGATTCGGCGGCCGGAAGCAGATGTCCAACCCGGAGTTGGAGCGCCACCAACCGGGCGACTCGGCCAACTTCTCGCGCATCGTCCCGATCTACCCGGGACCGGCCGGCTGGCAGCATCCGGCGCTCCGCAAGCTGATGAAGCGGCTCTGCGACGAGCTGGCTCCGCGGGCGCTGGAGGAGCTGCCGGCCGGGGTGCTTGGGCGCCGGAGGCTCCTGCCGCGCGGCGAGGCGCTGCGCCAGGCCCACTTCCCGGCGGCCGGGAGCGATCTGGCCGCGGCAGCGGCGCGGGCCACGCCGGCCTTTCGCCGGCTGGTCTTCGAGGAGTTCTTCTTCCTGCAACTGGCGCTGGCGCGCCGGCGAAGGGGCGTCAAGGTCGAGGCCGGCATCGCCTTCGAGGCCGGCCCAAGGGCGCTGGCGGCGGCGGTGGCGCGCCTCCCCTTCACCCTGACCGGTTCGCAGCAGAGGGTGCTGGCCGAGATCGCCCGGGACATGTCCCGGCCCGAGCCGATGAACCGGCTGCTGCAAGGGGACGTCGGCAGCGGGAAGACCGCGGTCGCCTTCGTGGCTGCGCTGCTGGCGGTCCAGTCGGGATGGCAGGCGGCGCTGATGGCCCCTACCGAGATCCTGGCCGACCAGCATGCCGGGACGCTGCGCCGCTGGCTGGTGGGGAGTGGCATCGAGGTGGCGCAGGTCGGCGCCCTGGGGCGCGGCGGGACCCAGAAGGCGGTGCGCCAGGCGGTGCGCTCCGGGCGGGCCCGGCTGGTGGTCGGCACCCACGCACTGCTCGAGGAGGCGGTCGGCTTCGAGCGCCTCGGCCTGGTGGTGGTCGACGAGCAGCACCGCTTCGGCGTCATGCAGCGGGCCTCGCTGATGGCCAAGGGGAGGCGCCCCGACGTGCTGGTGATGACCGCCACGCCCATCCCCCGCACCCTGGCGCTGGCCTTCTACGGCGACCTCGACCAGTCGAAGATCACCGAGCTCCCGCCCGGCCGCACCCCGGTGGAGACCCGGCTCTTCGGCGAGTCGCAGCGCAAGAGGGTGCTCGACACGGTGCGGGGAGAGCTGGCGGCGGGGCGGCAGGCCTACGTGGTCTACCCGCTGGTGGAGGAGTCGGAGAAGGTCGATCTGGCCGACGCCACCAGCGGCGCCGAGAAGCTGGCGGCGGCCTTCGCGCCCCACGCGGTCGGGCTGCTGCACGGGAGGATGAAGGGAGAGGAGAAGCAGGCGGTGATGGCCGCCTTCAGACGAGGCGAGCTGAAGGTGCTGGTTGCCACCACCGTCATCGAGGTGGGGGTCGATGTCCCCAACGCCACGGTCATGGTGGTGGAGCACGCCGAGCGGTTCGGCCTCTCCCAGCTCCACCAGCTGCGCGGCCGGGTCGGGCGCGGGGCTGCCCAGAGCTTCTGCCTGCTGCTGGCCCAGCTCAGGCAGGCCGGGGCCGACGCCCGCGAGCGGCTCCAGGCGCTCTGCCGGACCCAGGACGGCTTCGAGCTGGCCCGCGTCGACCTCAAGCTGCGCGGGCCGGGCGAGCTGCTCGGGACGCGGCAGTCGGGGCAGGCCCTCCTCGAGGTGGCCGACCTCTATCGGGATGAGGCGATCCTCGACGAGGCCCGGGAGGAGGCGTTCGCCCTGGTGGAGGCCGACCCGGACCTGGCCAGCCCGGACCACCGGGCCACCGCTCGGGCGCTGGCCACGCGATGGGCGGGGCGGCTCTCCCTGGCGCAGGTCGGCTAGTGCCCCGACCCAGGCATGATGACCCGACGAGAGCGCCGAGACCGAAGCGAGGCTGGCGCCCGAGGAGGGAGCAGCGGAAGCGTAGCAGCGCTACTCTGAGCAGCGGACCGACGAGGCCGCCTGCCGCAGCGAGA
>JANPOM010000089.1:0-1803 GCA_031427995.1 Anaeromyxobacter sp.
GCAGTCGGGCACCTCGGTCAGCGTCCGCGCCGCCTCCATCTGCTCCCGCAGATAGGCCTTGGTCACGCCGCAGTCGATCCGGTCCCAGGGCAGCACCTCGTCGAAGGGTCGCCGCCGGTGAGCAAAGAAGTCGATGCCGACGCCGTGGACCCGCTCGCACTCGGCGAAGGCGGCCAGCCAGCGCCCCTCGTCGAACCACTCGGTCCAGCTGTCGAGCCGCTGCCCGGCCCGGTAGGCGTGGAGCACGGCGGTGCCGGCGCGCCGATCGCCGCGCGCCAGCGCCCCCTCGATGGAGGACTGGCGAGAGTCGTGCGGCTTGAACTGGATGGCGCCGTGGCGTCCACCGAGCGCGGTGGTGATGAGCGCCTGCCGCCGCCTGGTCTCCTCCGGCGTGATCATGGGCTCCCACTGGAAGGGCGTGAAGGGCTTGGGGACGAAGGTCGAGGCCCCCAGCGAGATGGCGGCCGAGCCCTGCCCCTTGGGCAGCGCCCGCCGCGCCGCGGAGAGGCACTTCTGCGCAAGCGCGGCGATCGCCACCACGTCCTCGTCGCGCTCCTCCGGCAGGCCGAGCATGAAGTAGAGCTTGAGCAGCGACCAGCCGTTCTTGAAGATCGACTCGACGGCGTCGAGCAGGTCGGCTTCGTGGTTTCCCTTGTTGATGACCGCGCGCATCCGCTCGGTGGCCGCCTCGGGCGCCAGCGTGAAGCCGGTCTTGCGGATGCGGCCGATCTTCTCGGCCAGCGAGTCGGACATGGTCTCGGTGCGGAGCGACGGCAGCGACATGGCGATCTTCTCGCCCTGGTAGCGGCTGATGAAGTCGTCGAGCAGCGGGTCGAGGCAGGCGTAGTCGCCGGAGGAGAGCGAGAGCAGCCCCACCTCCTCGTAGCCGGAGGCGCGCAGGCCGGTCTCGGCCAGCTCCAGCACCTTCTCCGGGCTGCGCTGGCGGGTGGGGCGGGTGATCATCCCCACCTGGCAGAAGCGGCAGCCGCGCGTGCAGCCGCGCTGCAGCTCGATGGGGAGCCGGTCGTGGACCGTAGACATGAACGGCACGATGGGGTTGGTGTAGGCGCTGGTCGGCAGCACCTCGAGGTCGGGCATGACCCGCCGCTCGATGCGCTGGTAGCCCGGGCTCAGCGCGTCGATGGCGGTGAGGACCTTGCTTCCGGCGTGGTAGCGCGGCGCGAAGAAGGCCGGGACGTAGACGCCGGGGATCCGCGCCAGCCGCTCCAGCAGCTCGGCGCGGGTGGCGCCGCCACGGCGGAAACCGGAGGCGGCGATGGCCCCGGCGATCTCGACCGCCACCTCCTCGCCCTCGCCGACGGCGAAGGCGTCGAAGAAGTCGGCCACCGGCTCGGGGTTGTAGGCGCAAGGGCCGCCACCGAGGACGATGGGGTCCTGGTCGCCGCGCCCGGCGGCCTGCAGCGGGATGCCGGAGAGGTCGAGCAGCGCCAGCGCGCTGGTGTAGCAGAGCTCGAACTGGAGCGTCAGCCCGAGCACGTCGAAGTCGCGGACCGGGGCCCGCGACTCGAGCGTGAAGAGCGGCATGCCCCGTTCGCGCAGCATGGCCTCGAGGTCGGGCCAGGGCAGGAAGACCCGCTCGCAGGCGATGCCAGGCTGGTCGTTGAGCAGGTGGTAGAGCAGCCGGAACCCGAGGTTGGACATGCCAACCTCGTAGGTGTCCGGGAAGCCGAGCGCGAAGCGGACGCGCGCGGCGGAGAGGTCCTTCCTGACGGCACCGAACTCGCAACCGACATAGCGGGTCGGCTTCTCGGCGCGGAGGATCAGGTCATCGAGCGTGGCGGT
>JANPOM010000090.1:0-1292 GCA_031427995.1 Anaeromyxobacter sp.
ACTGGCCCGGTCCTGACGGTTTCCACTCGGCTCCGTAGAGCACCGATGCCTGAGAGGAGAGGAAGTAGCTCCAGTGCGCCCCGTCCTGCCCGAGCAGCCCTCCGCTGCTGGTGCCGCCGGCGACCCGGTACCGCGCCGCGCCCGACCACTGGTGCGCCACCTCGTGGGCGATGTAGACGAGCGACTGGTCGAGCGATGCCTGGGGATGCCCCGGGACCAGGGTGTTGATGTCGATGTAGGCCTTGAGCCGTGTGTAGGAGCCGAAGTTTCCGGCGAACGGGCCCACGGGGCGACCGGTTCCGGTCACATCATTGCGAACCGGCGTGTGCAGCCCTCCGATCTCCGCCTGGTTCCAGGTGAGGTCGAAGGAGAACGCAGGGAAGACAATCAAAAAGTCGTATGCGTCTCGGTGAGTCGAGAAGAACTCGCGCGAGGCCCTTTCCCGAGGCGCCGAGTTCGGGGCCGTCGGCGACCCCTCGTACGGGCTCCCGTCGTGATGCAGTACCGCGACGTGGCCGACGCCCTCGGCGCGGACATCTTCTGCCGATCCGAGGAGGACGCCAGTGGCCAACACCAGTGCGACCGCGCGCGCCACGGCGGCGCTTCGGGGCGAGAGGGCCCTTGGAACATCGGATGTCACCGCAGAGGCGTAGGCCCTTGCAGACAAGTGCTCTCCCAGACGATGGCTGGTTAGGACGCGCAGCTTACTTGTCCCAGCGTGAAATGGTCCACCGAACTCGGAAAGAAATCGACATGCGACCCGCTCCAGTGCGACGGTGGCCGGAGAACCGGTGGACCGGCGAAGAAGGGAATGCCCGTGCTGGCGCGGGCAAGCGCGCTTTGTGGAGGTGGCCATGGGATTCGGTCCCATGACTGACGAACGGCTCGGGTAAATGTGACGGATTGCTCCAGGTCAAGCCGCCAGCGTCGCGCAACCCGTTGCGGTGTAGGTCGAGGTAGACGCAGTCAACTTCGGGCCCCTTGGCTCGGAGCCAACGGCCTCGGGTGTCCATACCTTGGAACAAACGCGGATCGCGCGGACTTGCACTACCGCCGGAACGTGAACGACCGGGCGCCGCCGCTCTCGCGCCGCGAAAGTTGCGGCGAAACCGTGGCGGACAAGAACGAAGGCCGCGGAGCGCTCGAATTTTGCGAGCAACTCCGCGGCCTTCAAGTCGGGGAGACAGGATTTGAACCTGCGACCCCTTGGTCCCGAACCAAGTGCTCTACCAGGCTGAGCCACTCCCCGATGCTGCGCTCCGCGGGCGGTATTCTCGTCCCCCCGGGAGGGA
>JANPOM010000091.1:0-11242 GCA_031427995.1 Anaeromyxobacter sp.
CGAGTCCCTCGCCTCGGCTGCGGTCACCGGCACGCCGGCACCGGTCGTAGACTTCTGGGATCGGTACACGGACGCCGCCCATCGCGAGCAGGGTGGTTGCGGCGGCGGTCCGGCCGGAGCGCTGTCTCTGCTGGGCGTGGCGCTGGCGCTGCGCGGGCTCCGGAGGCGGTCATGAAGCGCGCCACGTTCGTCGCGGCTGGGCTGGCGCTCCTCGCCACCGCCGCGCCGGCCCTGGCCCAGGACCGGCCTTCCGGGGAACGGCTGGCCGGGCTCGGCTCCTTCGAGATCCAGACCGGGCAGTACCGGCCCTCCATCGACTCCGAGTTCCCGTCCGGCACGCCCGGCCCGTGGGAGAAGACCTTCGGCACCTCGAGCCGCTGGATGTTCAAGCTCCACGGCGGCAAGGCGCTCTTCAGCGGTTACGGCACGCTCGAGCTGGGCGCCGGGGTCGGCTACACCTCGTTCACGACTCACGGGCGCTTCGCCGATGAGACGTCGAGCCTGGAGAAGATCGGCTTCAGGCTGGTGCCGCTGGTGCTCGATCTCACCTACCGGGTCGACCCGGTCTGGGAGAAGTTCGGGATCCCGGTCGTCCCCTACGGCCGCGTCGCGCTGATCCGCGACCAGTGGTGGGTGACCGGCGCGGGCGGCAAGACCAGCAAGTCGGGGGCCACCAACGGCTGGGCCTGGGGTGGCGGCCTGGCGCTGGTGCTCGACTTCATCGACCCGTCGCTGGCTCGCGAGCTCGACCGCGACTCCGGCATCAAGCACACCATGCTGGTCTTCGAGGCGGCCCAGACCAAGGTCGACGACTTCGGCTCGAAGAGTAGCTGGGATCTCTCCAACGACGGGCTGATGCTGACCTTCGGGTTCATGTTCGCCTTTTAGGGCGAACCCGTCCGTGCCTCAGAGCTTCCGGTGCTTGAGCGCCGGCAGTTCCTGGCGCACCCGCTCCAGCCGGGCCCGGTTGAAGGGGGCCACGCAGACCCCCTCGCCGTCGGCGCAGCGGGCCAGCACCACGCCCCAGGGATCGACCACCATGGCGTTTCCGAAGGTCTGGCGCTTGGCCGAGTGGGTGCCGACCTGGGCCGGCGCCAGCACGTAGGCCAGGTTCTCGATGGCGCGGGCCCGCAGCAGCACCTCCCAGTGGTCCTTGCCGGTGAAGAGGGTGAAGGCGGCCGGGATGGAGAGGATGGCGGCGCCGAAGCCGGCCAGCTTCCGGTAGAGCTCCGGGAAGCGCAGGTCGTAGCAGATGGTCAGGCCGATCCGGCCCAGCGCGGTCGGCGCGATGATGGCCTGGTCACCGGCCGCCACCACCTCCGACTCGGCGTAGCGGGCGCCGTCGGGGATGTTGACGTCGAAGAGGTGGATCTTCCGGTAGGCGGCCACCAGCGTGCCGTCGTCGGCGATGAGCGCCGAGGTGTTGGCGGTCCGCTTCGGGTCCTGCACCTTCTCGGCGATCGAGCCGGCGATGACGTAGACGCCGCGCCGCCTGGCCACCTCGCGGATGGCGCCGAGCGTCGGCCCCTCCAGGGTCTCGGCCCCCTCCAGCAGCCCCTCCTGCGATCCCATGTAGGAGAAGTTCTCGGGGAGGCCGATGAGCCTGGCGCCCAGGTCGGCCGCCTCCTCGACGAGGCGGACCGCGGTCTCAAGGTTGCGGGCCCGATCCGGGCTGGAGGTCATCTGGGCCGCGGCGATGAGGAAGTTTGGCGGGGCCATGACCCCGGATCTAGCATGGACCACGGTCTCCCGGGTTGACGCGCCACCGGCCCGCCCATAGGTTCACTTGCGGATGACGGTCCCGCCCTTTCCCGCCGCGCCGGACGCGGCCCACGATGAGGGGTTCCTCCACTCCGGCGACCACACCCGGCTCTACTGGCGGCGCTATCGCCCGGCGCTTCCACGCGCCACCGTGGCCGTCTTCCACGGCGGCGGCGACCACTCCGGGCGCTACCCGGCGCTGGCCGGGGCGCTGGTGCGGGGCGGGTTCACCGTGGCGCTGGTCGACTTCCGCGGCCATGGCCAATCGGACGGCCGGCGCTGGGCGGTCGACAGCTTCTCCGACTACCTGGCCGACGCCGAGGCCTTCCTGCAGGTGCAGCGGGCCGCCGCTCCGGGACGGCTCTTCGTGGTGGGGCAGGGGGAGGGGGCCCTGATCGCGGCGCGCTGGGCGCTCGACCACGCCGGCCAGGTGGCCGGCTTCATCTTCGCCGCCCCGGCCTTCGGCTTCGGTCCGGCCGGGCCGCCGCTCGATCGGCGGCGGGCCCGCTGGCTCGGCGGCCTGCTGCCGCGCCACGGGCTGGCGGCCCGCGTCGAGCCGGCCGAGCTGACCACCGACCCGGAGCTGCAGGACTGGATCGACCGCGACCCGCTGCGCGGCACCGCCACCACGGCGCGCTGGTACACCGCCTCGCTGGCGGCCCAGCGCGAGGTGCTGATGGCGGCGCCCGGCTTCGACGCCCCGCTGCTGCTGCTCGGCGGCGGGGAGGATCGGATCACCGACGGGCAGGCCAGCCACCGCTTCTTCGAGGCGGCCCGCGCCGAGGACAAGGAGCTGGTCATCTACCCGGGGTTCCGCCACGACCTCTTCAACGAGCGCGGTCGCGAGCTGCCGCTCGCCGACGCGGTGGCCTGGGTCCAGGCGCGCTCTGGGTGATTGGCGTTGACGCCACGCCGAAGCGCCCCGTATCCTCCAGCCTTCCCCCCGGTCCGGCGACGCTCCAGCGCGTGTCGCGCCATCGCCGCCGGGGTCAGGCAGTCCGGAGGAGTCCAAGGCCATGGCAGGCATCGAAAAGGCGAGCGCGTCCCGCAGCGGCGCGCACACCGTCATCGGGAGTTCGATCGTCATCGACGGCGAGATCTCGGGTGACGAAGACCTGGTCATCCAGGGAACCGTTAAGGGGCGCATCTCACTGAAGGAGAGCCTCTACGTCGAGGCCTCGGGCGTGATCGAGGCCGACATCGAGACGGCCAACGTCGAGGTGTCCGGGCAGGTGACCGGGAACATCGCCGCCAGCGACAAGGTCGAGCTAAAGGCCGACTGCAAGGTGGTTGGCGACATCCGCTCGCCGCGCATCCTCATCGCGGACGGCGCCGTCTTCAAGGGCAATGTCGACATGGACGTCAAGGAAGGCAAGGGGAAGTGACCATGGCCACCTCTGACACCACCACCATCATCGGCGAGTCGATCCTCATCAGCGGCAGCCTCGCGGGCGACGAGGACCTGACGGTCCGCGGCCGCGTCGAGGGCACGCTGACCCTCACCCGCACCCTGGTGGTCGAGCCGACCGGCCAGGTCAAGGCCGAGGTGCAGGTCAAGAACTGCATCATCGCCGGCGTGGTGGTAGGCAACGTCACCGCCACCGAGTCGGTGGAGATCACCAGGGAAGGGCGCATGGTCGGCGACATCGCCGCGCCGCGCGTCATCATCGTCGACGGCGCCAGCTTCCGCGGCCGCATCGACATGGGCGAGGTGGACGTGGGCAGCGATCGCCGCGCCGCCACTCCGGCCCGCAGCGCCGCTCCGTCCCGTCCCGCCCTTCGGCCCTCGGCCCCGTCTCGCCCGCCGCAGAAGTCCGAGAAGAAGGCGGCGGCCCCCGCGGCCCAGCCGGCTCGTCCCTCGGTTCCGCCGGCGCCGGTGGCCATGGGCGCCGTCAAGCGCAAGGTCATCGTCAAGACCAAGAGGTAGGCGCGGCACTAGGAGCGCCGTGGAGCTCGTCCCGCGCACCACGGCACCGGCCCACGCCACCGGCGTCGTCGAGTTCGTCCCGCTGGCGGCCATCTCCGGCGACGTCACCTTCCGCCTCCGCGGGGAGGGTGAGGTCGCGGTGCTGGCCGGCTCGATGGCCCGTCTCGGCCAGCTCTCACCGGTCGAGCTCCGTCCGCTCCCCGGTGGCGCCACCGGCGCCGTCGAGGCCGGCGGGGTGCGCTACCAGGTGGTGGCCGGCTTCCGCCGCCTGGCCGCGCTGCGGCTGCTGGCGCGCGGACGGGTGCTGGCCCGGGTCCACGCCCGGCTCGACGACGACGACGCCCTGTCGCTGGCGCTGGCCAACGCTCTCCTCGGCGAGCCGCTCTCGCTCGGCGAGCTCGACGCGCTCTCGGCGCGCCTGGGCGTCGCCGGGGCGGCCCCGTGGGCCGAGGAGCTGGTTGAGGAGGCGCGGGTCCGGGCGCCGGTGGACGCCGGCCAGCGCGAGCGGTTCCACGCCTTCCTGGGTGGGGCGCACCACGCCGCGACCGCGCCGCCCCAGCTCGACCCGGCCGCGCAGGACGCCGCCAGCGCCGCCGCCGCGGAGGATGGGCCGCAGGAGGTCACCCCGGCCGAGCTGGCCGAGGCGGTGGCCAGCGGGCTCTGGTCGGTGGGGCGGGACCTCGACCTGGCGGTGGACGCCTGGGGCGACCTGCCCGAACATGAACGCCGACAGATCATCGAGCAGCTCCGCTACCTCGCCGAACTGCACGCCTACCTCGCTGGAGCCCGCCCATGAGCACTGAGTCCGATCGCGCCCGCCTGCTCGAGTTGCTGCGAACCCTCTCCTTCGAGCGGCGCAAGGTGACCCTCGCCTCCGGGAAGGAGAGCGACTTCTACATCGACTGCAAGCGGACGGCGCTGACCGCCGAGGGGCACGTGCTGGTGGGCCGCTGCCTGCTGTCCGAGGTGCTGGCCATCCAACCGCTGGTGCGGGCGGTGGGCGGGCTGACGCTGGGCGCCGACCCCATCGCCAGCGCCATCGCGCTCACCAGCTTCCTCGATGGGCACCCGGTCGACGCCTTCATCGTCCGCAAGGAGCCGAAGGGGCACGGCACCGGCCAGTGGATCGAGGGACGCACCACCATTCCCGACGGCAGCCGCGTGGTGGTGCTGGAGGACGTGGTGACCAGCGGGGGCTCGGCCCTCAAGGCCATCGAGCGCTGCCGCGCCGAGCGGCTCGAGGTGGTGGCCTGCTTGGCGCTGGTGGATCGGCTCGAGGGCGGCCGCGGGGCCATCGAGGCGTCCGGCGTGCCGCTGCGCCCTCTCTTCACCCGCAAGGACTTCCTGCCGTGACGCGCCTCATGACCGGCGCCGCGGTGCTGTTGTTCCTGGCCGGCTGCGCCTCCGGCCCTCCGCTCCTACGCGCCCCCGTGCCTGGCCCCGACGCCGGCGACTGGGGACAGGTCCGCGACGAGGCCTCGCGCCACACCCGCCTCTACGACGGCCTGGTCCACCGCGCCAACGCCTCGGCCACCTGGTACTCGCCCCGGGTCCGCGAGACCGGGCTGCGCCGCCTCTCCGAGTGGCAGGGGAAGAACGCCGCCGAGACCGAGCAGGCGCTGGCCAGGGGGCGGGCCGACGCGGCGCTGGGAGAGGAGTTCCTGGTCGCCTTCTACAGCGCCGAGCGGCGCAGCAACGATCTCGACGCCCGGCGCAGCGTCTGGCACCTCGAGCTCGACGACGGCGAGGCCCGGGTGCCGGCCAGCGAGGTGGTGGCGCTCATCACCGACGCCACCATCCGCCAGCTCTTCCCCTACGTCGAACCCTTCGACGTGGTCTACCGGGTGCGTTTCAAGTGGACCGGGGCCCCGCTGGAGGGTCGCCCCTTCACGCTGCGCATCTCCGGGGGGCTGGGGGCGGTGGTGCTCGACTTCGGTCCTGGCGGCGAGCGGCCCCGCGCGCCGCGTCTGGCGCCATGAGCGCCCCGCCGGCGCTCAGCGCTCCGGCTCCAGGTCGCCCAGCGTCATCACCGTGTCCCGCCGCTGGCGCTCGTCGGTGGCCGGGAAGTCGAGCACGTAGTGTAGGCCCCGCGACTCCTTGCGGCGGCGGGCGCACTCGACGATGAGCATGGCCACGTCGGCGAGGTTGCGCAGCTCCACCAGGTCGGGGCTCACCTGGTACTTCCAGTAGTACTCGCGGATCTCGGCGCGCAGGTTGGCGACGCGGGTGCGGGCCCGCTCCAGCCGCTTCTGGGTGCGGACGATGCCGACGTAGTTCCACATGGTGCGTCGCACCTCGTCCCAGTTGTGGGCCACCACCACGCCCTCGTCGGTGGTGAGCGCATCGCCCGGGTTCCAGTCGGGGATGGCGGGGCTGGGGCCGGAGACCTCGGCGAGGGAGTCGACGGCCCGCAGCGCGGCGCGCCGGCCGAAGACCAGCCCCTCCAGCAACGAGTTGGAGGCGAGCCGGTTGGCGCCGTGCAGGCCGGTGCAGGAGACCTCGCCGATGGCGAAGAGGCCGGGCAGCGAGGTGCGCCCCATCAGGTCGGTGACCACGCCGCCGCACATGTAGTGCGCGGCCGGCACCACCGGGATGGGCTGCACCGTCATGTCGATCCCGAACTCCTTGATGGTGGCCTGGATGTAGGGGAAGTGCTCGAGCAGGAACGCCCCGGGCAGGTGCGTCATGTCGAGGAAGGCGCAGTCGTCGCCACGCCGCTTGATCTCGGCGTCGATGGAGCGGGCCACGATGTCGCGCGGGGCCAGCTCCTTGCGCGGATCGTAGCGGATCATGAAGGCCTCGCCGGCGGCGTTGCGGAGGATCCCCCCCTCGCCGCGCAGCGCCTCGGAGATGAGGAAGCTCTTGGCCTGCGGGTGGAAGAGCGCGGTGGGGTGGAACTGGAAGAACTCCATGTTGGCGATGGCCGCGCCGGCCCGCCAGGCCATGGCCACGCCGTCTCCGGTGCCGACGTCGGGGTTGGTGGTGTAGAGGTAGACCTTTCCGGCGCCGCCGGTGGCCAGCACCGTCACCCCGGCCGAGATGGTGGAGATGAGGCCGGTCTCGCGGGAGAGGACGTAGGCGCCCAGGGCACGGTTCGGGCCGCCCAGGCCGAGCTTGCCGCTGGTGACCAGGTCGACCGCCACCGCGTCCTCGACGATGCGGATCCCCTTGGCGTCGCAGGCGGCCAGCAGGGCCCGCTCCACCTCCTTGCCGGTGGCGTCCTTGGCGTGGGCGATGCGGCGGCGCGAGTGGCCACCCTCGCGGGTCAGGTGCAGGCCAGCCCCCTCGCGGTCGAACTCGACGCCGAGCGAGAGCAGCCAGCGGATCCGATCGGGCCCCTCTCGCACCGTGACCTCGACCGCCTCGCGGTTGCAGAGGCCGGCGCCGGCCACCAGCGTGTCCTCGATGTGGAGCTCGAACTGGTCGTCGCTGGCCAGCACACTGGCGATGCCACCCTGCGCGTACTGGGTGGAGCCCTCGGTCCGCTGCCGCTTGGTGAGCACCAGCACCGAGCCGCGCCCGGACACCTCGAGGGCCAGGGAGAGGCCGGCGATACCGCCACCCAGCACCAGGAAGTCGACGTGCTGGCGGGGAAGAAGCGCGCTCATGCGGCAGATCTAGCACGGCGGGGGAGGTAAAGTTGTCCGGGACGCCATGGCCCTGCTACGTTTAGAGACCATGGGTCGGCCACCTCCACCCGCCAGATTGCTGGCCTTCTTCCTGCTCGCGGCGCCGCTGGCGGCGAGGGGCGAAGCCATCTGCACCTATACCGACGCCGAGGGTGTCCTCGTCGTCAGCAACGTCTCGACCCATCCGTCGTGCCGCCAGGTCCGGCGCACCAGGGACGTGGCCGGGCTCTACCGCACCGCTGCCACGGGCGGCGCACCGGAGAGCCGCCAGCTTCCGGCGGCTGGCCGGCCTGGCCCCTACCTCGACCAGATCCGCGCCTCGGCCGCAAAGTACAAGCTGCCCGAGGCGCTGGTCCTCGCGGTGATGGCGGTCGAGTCGAACTTCGATCCGCGGGCCCTCTCCGACAAGGGAGCCCAGGGGTTGATGCAGCTGATGCCGCTCACGGCCAAGGAGCTCTACGTCACCGACGCCTGGGACCCGGCCCAGAACATCGAGGGGGGCTCACGCTACTTGCGGCTGCTGGCCAACCAGTACTCGGGCGACATGGTGCGGACCCTGGCCGCCTACAACGCCGGCCCCGAGGCGGTCCGGCGCGCCGGCGGCACCATCCCCAACATCCCCGAGACCCAGGAGTACGTCCGCAAGGTGCTGGCGCTCTACCTGGCCTACAAGGCGGGGCGGTAAGCCGTGGCCAGGGACCGGTCCGCGGTCGACCTCGAGGCCGAGTTCCAGCGGCTGCTGGCGCAAGGGGGCGAGGCGGCGGCGCGCGGCGAGCTGGAGCCGGCGCGCGAAGCGCTCGAGGACGCGCTGGCCTACCGCTCACACGACCCACAGGTGCTCGGGCTGCTCGGGCAGGTCTTCTATCGGCTGGCCCGCTACGACGACGCCGCCATCGCCTGGCAGCGGCTGGTCGACGACAACCCGGTCGAGCCGGGGGCCCGCGTCAACCTCGGGCTGGCCTGGCTCAAGGCGCGCCACTACCAGGAGGCGATCGAGCAGCTCAAGATCGCCCTCGACCTCAACCCCGACCATCGCAAGGCGGCGGGCTACCTGGGGCTGGCCTGGCTGGAGCTGGGGCGGCCGGGGCCGGCGCGCCAGTGGTTCCTTCAGGCCGGCAGCGAGCAGATGGTGGCCCGCTGCGACCAGCTACTGGCGGCGCCGGCCCAAGCGACCGCACCGCCGGCCTCGGGGCCCGATGTCGAGGCCTCCTTCACCGGGAGTCTTCGGCCCGAGCCGGAGGCACCGACGGCCGGGGAGTGGGCGGACGAGCGGCTGGACCAGGTGGTGGCCGACACCAGCCTCGCCCCTGCCCCCGCCTTCGCCGAGGCGGTCACCGAGCCGCCGCCCCTCTCGCCGTCGCCGGCCTCGCCGCCGCCCCTCTCGCCGCCGCCGGCCTCGCCGTCGCCCCTCTCGCCGCCGCCCCTCTCGCCGTCGCCGGCCTCGCCACGCGGCTCCGACCAGGTCGAAGCGGGCGGCCTCCTGACGCTGGCCGGCTTCGCCGCCGCGAGGGCGGTGCAGGGTCCGGTGGGGCAGGTCTTCGTGGCCGAGGGGGCGACGCTCACCGTCAACGTGCACGGGGAGCTGCTCTGCCGCCTGGCCGGCCTGGCCGCCTGGCGCGGCGAGCTGGCCTTCTCCGCCGAGGTGAAGCGCTTCCGCGGCCGGGCCACCGAGAAGCCCTTCGGCGAGCCGCCCGAGCAGATGCACCGGGTGGTGGGCGACGGGCTGGTGGTGCTGCGCGCCGCCGGACGGCTCTTCACGGTGCTGGAGCTGGGTGGCGAGGCCGGCTACTTCCGGGAGGCGGTGGTCTTCGGCTTCCAGGAGCAGGTGGCCTTCGAGAACGGGCGGCTGCCCTCGCCCTCGGGTGGGCTCGACCTGGTCCACCTGCGCGGCCACGGCCGGCTGGTGCTGGTGACGCGCGGAGAGCCGGTGGCGGTCGAGGTGACCCAGGCCTCGCCGGTCCACGTGCCGCTGCAGTCCCTGGTCGGCTGGACCGGGGCGCTGGCGCCGCGCATCGCGCCGCTGCTCGTCAGCGGGGCCGATGCCGAGGCGGTCGAGATCAGCGGCGTGGGGCGGGTGCTGGTCGATCCTGGCCCGACCGGGCGCCCCGGGGAGCGGACGTGAGCGCCCGCACCCTGCGCCAGGAGTTCTTCAACCTCCCCAACGGCATCACCATGATCCGCATGGCGATGATCCCGGTGATCCTCTGGTTCACCTACTTCGAGTCGCGCCGGGCCAGTTTCATCGCCGCGCTGCTCTTCGCCGTCATCGGGGCCACCGACTTCCTCGACGGCTGGGTGGCGCGCCGCCGCGGCCTGGTGACCGTGATCGGCAAGTTCCTCGACCCGCTGGCCGACAAGCTGGTGGTGATGGCGGCGCTGGTTATGCTGGTCCACCTCGGGCGGGTGGCGGCCTGGGTGGTGATCGTGGTGATGGGGCGGGAGTTCATCGTGAGCGGCCTGCGGACCATAGCCATGAGCGAGGGGATCGTCATCGCCGCCGGGCAGGACGGGAAGATCAAGACCATCTTCCAGATCCTCGGGATCACCTTCCTGCTGCTCCACTACGCCTACCCCATCGACTTCGGGTTCGCCACCGTCGAGTACGACTCCAACAAGGTGGGGACGCTGATCCTCTACCTGTCGATGGTCTTCTCGGTCTGGTCGGCCTGGACCTACTTCTCCGACTTCCTGAAGGCGGTCTACCGCCCGTCGCAGGGGCCTTGACACCCCCCGCGGCGCCCCTCTATAAAACGCCTCCTTGCGGCCTCACGGTCGCGCCGTTCTTGCGGGAATAGCTCAGCGGTAGAGCATCGCCTTGCCAAGGCGAGGGTCGACGGTTCAAATCCGTTTTCCCGCTCCAGTTTGCCCCCGACAACTCATCGAGTTGTCGGGGGTTTCTCTTTTCCGCCTCGTCCGAGACCCGTCATGTGCCCCACATGTGCCCCTACGGCGCCGAACCGGCCGGGATGCCGGCCGAATTGGCGCTGGTCGGCTGCGCCCAGGGGCGGTCGAGCAGCTGCACCGCGTCCCGCTTCACGTCCGGCGACAGGTGCGCGTAGCGCATCGTCATCTCCATGGTCGCGTGACCGAGGAGCTCCTGCACCGCCTTGAGGGGCCACGCCCCGCATCACCAGGTGTGACGCGAAGGTGTGCCGGAGGTCGTGCGTGGTGAGCCGCTTGGCGAGGCCGGCCCGCGCGCAGGTCCGTGGCACCAACTCCTTGACCCGGTTGTGGTTGAGCCGCTTCCCGGTCGTCTCGCAGAAGACGTACGGCCCCCGGAGGTGCCGGTGCGCCTGCAGCGTGGTGACGGCGTCCTCGGAGAGCGGCACCTCGCGGTAGCGGCCGCCCTTGGGCGTTCCCTCCTGGTCGTGCCAGAGCGTCCGGCGGACCACGACGCGGCCGGCGACCAGGTCCAGGTCCTCCCACTTGAGCGCCAGCAGCTCGCCGACCCGGAGGCCGGTCTTGAGCGCCGTGATGAGCCAGGCCTTCCACTCGGGCGCGGAGGCCCGGAGGAAGCGCTCGGTCTCCTCGAAGGTGAGGAACCGGAAGTCCGAGGGGGTGACGCGGAGCTGCTTCACCTTGGGCGCGTAGGGCAGCTCGCCCCACTCGACGGCGAGGTTGAGGAGCTTGCGGAGGATGCAGAGGTGGTTGTTGATGGTCTTCGCCCCCTGGCCCTCCTTCAGCTTCCGCGCCTTGTAGGCCTCCACGTCGGCGGGACCGATCTGGTCGAGCCGACGCTTGCCGAAGGCGGGGACGAGATGCAGCCGCAGGACCCAGCGCTTCTCGTAGACCGTGGCCGGCTTGTTGTTCACCACCGCGTGGTCGAGGAACCGCGCCTGGAAGGCCTCCAGGGTGGGGACCTCCTTCACCTCCTTGTCATGAGTTCCGGCCGTGAGCGCCTCGCGCACCGTGCGCTCGTGCTGCA
>JANPOM010000092.1:0-2189 GCA_031427995.1 Anaeromyxobacter sp.
CTCCCACTCGCCGTAGCGCTCGGCCAGCTCGCGCTCGGCGGCCGCCTTCTGCTCGATGAGCGGCCGGGCCAGGGCGAAGTCCTGGTAGATGGCCGGGTCGGCCAGCGCCTCGCCGGCCTCGCGCCCCTCGGCCTCCAGCGCCGCGATGCGGGCCTCCACCCTGGCCAGCGCGTCGCGGAGCGGCTTCTCGCGCCGGTAGCGCTGGTTGCGGGCCTCGGCCTCGGCCCGCTTCCGGTCCCGCCCCGGCTCGCCGCCGAGGGCCGGGGCGCCGCGTCCGCCCGGGTCGGCCGCCGCACTGGACTGGGCCTCATCAAGCTGGCGCTGGTGGTAGAGCCAGTCGTCGAGGTTGCCGGGGCAGGGGAGGATGGCGCCGTCCTTCACCTCCCAGATCACCGTGGCCAGCGCGTTCACGAAGGTCCGGTTGTGCGAGACGAAGAGCAGCGTGCCGGGGAAGCCGCGCAGCGCCTCGATGAGCGCCTCGGAGCTGTCGAGGTCGAGGTGGTTGGTCGGCTCGTCGAGCAAGAGCAGGTTGGCCGGCACCAGCAGCAGCTTGGCCAGCGCCACGCGGGCCCGCTCGCCGCCGGAGAGGACGCGGATCTGCTTCTGCACGTCGTCGCCGGAGAAGAGGAAGCCGCCGGCGATGGAGCGGACCCAGGCCTCCCCCTTGTCGGGCGCCAGGGCCCAGAGCGTCTCCAGCACGGTGGCCCTGGGGTCGAGCGAGCCGGCGGTGACGCCTCCCGGCTCGAGCAGGTGCTGGGCGTAGTAGCCCATCACCACCCCGTGGCCCGGCTTGACGGTGCCGCGGTCGGGGGCGAGCGCTCCGGCCGCCAGCTTGAGCAGGGTCGACTTGCCGGCGCCGTTGGGGCCGATGACGCCGATGCGGTCGCCGCGGGCCACCGTGGCGGTCAGCTCGCGGTAGACGGTGCGTGGGCCGAAGGCCTTGGCGAGGCCATCCAGCCGCAGCACCTCGCGCCCGGAGCGCGGCGCCTCGGCGAAACGGAAGCGGACGGTGGCCCGCTCCTCCAGGGTCTCGACCGTCTCCATCTTGTCGAGCAGCTTCTGCTTCGACCTGGCCTGCGCCGCCTTGCTGGCCTTGGCACCGAACCGCTCGATGAAGCCCTCGAGCTGCTCGCGCTTGTCCTGCTGCTTCTTCGCCGAGGCCGTCAGGCGCGCCTCCTCCTCGACACGCCACTGCCGGTAGGCGGTGACGCCGCCGGTGTAGGCGCGCACCCCCTCCAGCTCCAGGGAGAGCACCTTGCCGACCTGCCGGTCGAGGAACTCCCGGTCGTGGCTCACCAGCATCAGCGCCCGGCGTGAGCCGCGCAGGAACTGGTCGAACCAGGTGAGGGTGGGGATGTCGAGGTGGTTGGTCGGCTCGTCGAGCAGCAGCAGGTCCGGATCCTGTAGCAGCAGCCCGGCCAGCGCGGCTCGCATCTTCCAGCCGCCGGAGAGGGCGGAGCAGGGCTTCTCGAGGTCCGCCAGGGAGAAGCCCAGCCCGGTCAGCAGCCGCTCGGCCCGGTGGCGCCCGAACCGTTCCTCGAAGTGGTCGAGCTGCTGGTGCAGGTCGGCCAGCGCCTCGGAGAGCTCCAGCTGCGCCTCGGCTTCGCTGGCGGCGTGGAGCCCGTCCTCGGCCGCCTGGAGCCGCTCCTCCAGCGAGGCCCGGCCCGGCACCGCGGCCAGCACCGAGTCGATCACCGTCCCGGCCGGGAGCGCGGCCACGTCCTGTGGCAGGTAGCCGACCCGGGTGCCGCGCCGCCAGGTGAGCGCGCCGGCGTCGGGGCGCACCTCGCCCGCCAGGATTCGCAGCAAGGTCGACTTGCCGGTTCCGTTGGCGCCGAGCAGGCCGATCCGGTCCCGCGGGCCGACCGAGAAGCCGGCGCCGTCGAAGAGGACCTTGGGCCCGTGGGACAAGGAGAGACCGCTGGCGACGAGGAGGCTCATCGGCAGCGGTCAGTATCGCGTCCCGGCGCGGCCGGCAAGGCGCGCGCCGGGGTCGAGTGCGAACGGCTACATGTAGAAGCGGAGGAAGGCCAGGCCGTTGGTGCCGAAGTCAACCGCGCTGCTGCCGCCACCGGTGCGGATGATCAGGCCGAGCTGCCCCTCGATGCCGACCGAGAAGTGCGGGTCGGGCAGGTACTCGACGCCGGCCGCCGGCAGCAGGCCGATGTCGGTGCCGGTGTCGGAGGTGG
>JANPOM010000093.1:0-3942 GCA_031427995.1 Anaeromyxobacter sp.
CCTGCCCCGGCCAGGCCTGGTTCCTCCAGGACCGGGCGGCGACCCCGGAGGACGCGACGCGACGCGCGCCCGGCTCGGCATCACCGCCGGCGCGCCGCTGGCGCTCTATGCCGGACGGGTCACGGCCGACAAGGGCGTGCTGGTCCTCTGCGACGCGCTGGAGAGGCTGCCGGGGCTTCACCTGGTGGTGGCCGGCGACGGCGAGGCGCTGCCGGAGCTGCGGCGCCGAGCCGGGCGGCTGCCGCGACTCCACCTGCTCGGACAGGTCCCGCCCGCCGAGGTGCAGCGGCTCCTCGCCGCCGCCGACCTCTTCGTCCATCCCTCCTGCTGCGCCGAGGGGCTGCCGAGCTCGATCCTGGAGGCGGCCGCCGCCGGTCTCGCCATCGTGGCCACGCCGCAGGGGGGCACGGTCGAGGTGATTCGCTCGCCCGCCCACGGCCTGCTGGTGCCGCCCGGCGACGTCGCGGCGCTGGCCGAGGCCATGGCGCGCCTCGCGGCGGACGGCCCGCTGCGGGCCCGGCTCGGGGCCGAAGCCCGCAACCTGGTGGCCGAGCGCTTCACCTGGGACCGGATCGCCGCCGCCGCCGAGCAGGAGCTGCTGGCGTTGGTGAACGGTGCAGCAGGGATGATTGGCGGCGGTAGCCGGGGCCGCTGACGGCCGGCAGCAAGTCCGGGCGGCTGGGCGCCGCTCGGGCACGCCAGCCTCTTTGCGTTCCTGTTCGTCGAGCTGGGCCTATCGACATCTTCCAACGTACCTGGGCGAGGGAGCGCCGGGCATCACGGGCCTTAGGGTGATCAAGAGGGTGACCGTGGTCATCGCAGCCGGGGGGCCATGTTTGCAGGAGGTCCGTTAAAGGACCATAATCCGTCCATGCGGATCCTCAAGGTCTCCGAAGACGTCGTTCCGGTCGGCCAGTTCAAGGCCCAGGCAAAGAAGTGGCTGGCCCGCGCGAAAGAGACCGGCCAGCCGCTCGTCATCACGCAGAACGGGCGGCCGGCGGCCGTGATGCTCTCGCCGGCGGAGTACGACCGGCTCACCGAACGGGAGCGGTTCCTGCACTCCGTCGATGCCGGGCTGGCGGACGCAGATGCCGGGAGGATACACACCACCGGCGAAGTGCGGAGGCGGCTCGGGCTGACGCGCAAGGGGGCGCGGTGAAGGTCGTCTGGTCCGACCAGGCCCTGAGCCGGCTGGTCGAGATCCGTGAGTTCGTCGCCCAGGACAGTCCGACCGCTGCCCTGCTGCTCATGACCTCGCTCGTGGAACGGGGCGACTCCTTGTCGCGACTCGCGCATCGGGGGCGGCCGCTTCCGGCGTTCGAGGCACGGGGCCTCCGCGAGCTCATCGACGGGAACTACCGGATCGTCTACCGCCCCCAAGGGAGCACCGTGGAGATCCTCACGGTCTTCGAGCGCCACCGCCTGCTCCCCGAGGAGGACCTGCCGTGACCGCCACCCTCGACCCCCAAGTCGCCGGCCTTCTCTGCGTCGAGGAATGAGAACTCCAACCCACGGTTCTTGAAGTCCGCTGCCAAGGTGCGTGGTGACTCGGGGCTGCCGGTTCAGCCGCGCGCGATGACGAGGGACTGGGCGCCGCCAAAGGCCCCCGCCATCCACTCACCTGAACGCCCCCAGATCGACGGCTCCCAGGCAAGGAGATCCGGTGGCGGGACTCACGAAGGTCCGCGCCTCGCCCGGCGTTCACCCGGCGCCCGCCTTGGGCTATGGTTCGGCCGCTCTTCCCTCTGGATTCGCAGGAGAATCCCCAGCATCCATGCCCCTCCCCACCAAGCTGCTCGTCGTCATTCCCGCCTTCAACGAGGCGCTCCGCATCCGCGGGGTGGTGACCGCGGTCCGCGGACAGGTGACGGCCGACGTGCTGGTGGTGGACGACGGCTCGCGCGACGAGACGCCCGCCGAGGCCCGCGCCGCCGGCGCCATCGTGGCCTCGCACCCGGTCAACCTCGGGTATGGCTCGGCGCTCCAGACCGGCTACCGCTACGCCCTGCGCCACGGCTATGACGCCGTGCTCCAGCTCGACGCCGACGGCCAGCACGACCCGGCCTCGATCCCTCCGCTGCTGGCGGCCCTCGCCAGCCACGACGTGGTGGTCGGCTCGCGCTTCCTCCACCCCGGCTCCTACCGGCCGCCGCTCTCCCGGCGCATCGGCATGACCCTCTTCGGCGCCATCGCCAGCCACCTCTCGGGCCAGCGGCTCACCGACCCGACCAGCGGCTTCCAGGCCATCTCGCGGGGCGCCCTGGAGTTCTACGCCCACGATCGCTGGCCCCACGACTACCCCGACGCCGACGTGCTGGCCATGGTGGCCCGCTCCGGCCTGCGGCTCACCGAGGTGCCGGTGCGCATGCTCGGCTCGCCCGAGGGCAAGAGCATGCACCGCGGCTTCTTCAAGCCGCTCTACTACGTCTTCCGGATGACCCTCGCCCTGGCGCTGGTCCCCCTGCGGAACGAACGGCCATGACCCCCACCCAACGCGCCTTCGCCATCGTCATCTCCATCTTCACCTTCCTGGTGGTGATGGAGCTGATCCGACGCCGCCGGCTGCGCGAGGAGTACGCCCTCCTCTGGGTGCTCACCACGGTGGGAATGATGGTGCTGGCCACCTGGTATGGCCTGATCGAGCGGATCACGCAGCTCATCGGGGCGGTGGCGGTCACCACCACCCTCTTCCTCTTCGCCCTGCTCTTCCTGCTCCTCATCAGCGTCCACTTCACGACCGTCATCTCCCGGCTCACAGTCCAGGTCCGGCGGCTGACGCAGGAGCTGGCCCTCCTCCAGGCCTCCCGGCAGGGGCCCGAGGCCGGCAGCGCCAAGGCCCTACCTGGCGCCGGCCCCGAGCCCCGCGCGTGATCGATCCCCTCGCGCCGCTCGATCGCCGCTGGTTCATCGGCGCGGTGCTGCTGGCCGCGGCCCTCGGCTTCGTCGCCTACCTGACCGAGGTGCGCGACCCCGACATGTTCCACCACATGGCCTACGGGCGGGACATCGCCCAGCATGGCCTGCGGGCGGAGGAGCCGTTCCTCTTCCCGCTGCAAGGCTGGCAGATCGGGCCGATGCCGTACTGGCTCGGCAGCTTCGTCATCTACCTCTGGGCCTCGGCTTTCGGCGACGGCTCGATGGCCTGGTTCCCTGCCCTCTTCGGCGCCCTGCTGGCCATGGTGCTGATGCTCGACGCCCAGCCGCGCCGCGGCGCCTGGAGCGTCTCGTCGCTTCTGGCCACGGTGGCGGTGATGATCCCTCTGCTCGCCTTCGGCCGCTACCGCGCCTTCGCCCGGCCCGAGCTGCTGGCCACGGTCCTGCTGGCGGTGGTGATGCTGGCCATCCGCCGCTTCGAGGAGGGGCGGCCCCGGCTCCTCTACGGCCTGCCGGTGCTGGCCATCCTCTGGACCAACCTCCACCCCTCGGTGCCGGTCGCCATCGTCCCCATGGGCGTGATGGTGGCGGTCGGACTGCTCGGCCACCTCCTGCGGCGGGTCACCGGCCGCGAGCTGATCGTGACCCCACCGCTGCGCGCTCTCGGCTGGGCCACCGCGGCCGGCGCGGCGACGCTGCTCACCGCATTGCTCTCCCCCTCCCCCTTCAACCCCATCATCACCTCGCTGCGCTTCGCCCTCTCCAGCCTCGGCTTCGAGAACGTTGGCCCACCGGCCCAGGAGTCGATGGAGCGGATGATGGGCTTCGTCAAGCGGATGGTGCTGGAGATGCAACCGCTCGACCTGGGCTCGCTCAATGACACCTTCGGCGTGGTCCTGGGGATCACCCTGCTCGGCTTCCTGCTCAACCTGCGCCGGCTGCGGCTGCGTGAGCTGGTGACGGTGGCGGCCTTCGCCTACCTCGCCTTCAGCGCCGGACGCTTCGCGGTGATGCTGGCGGTGGTGGCCGCCCCCATCACCGCCCGCAACCTGGGCGAGGCCCTCGAGC
>JANPOM010000094.1:0-21713 GCA_031427995.1 Anaeromyxobacter sp.
GGGCGAGAACGGCAGTCTCTATCAAAGGATTCTTGACAAAACGGTGAATTCCAACTGCCAACAATGTGCCAAGCACCGTTGCCCTCGGCGATCGCCTCGGCCGGGAGGTGTTCCTGGTGTCGGTGTCGGTGGATCCGGCGCGCGACACCCCACCCCGGCTCCTCGCCTACGCCAATAAGTGGAAGGCCAGCCCGGGCTGGTCCTTCCTCACCGGGAGCAGGTCCGACGTGACCGCCGTGCTCAAGGGCGTGGGCGCCTACACCCCGAGCATCACCGACCATCCACCCATGTTCCTGGTGGGTGACGGGAAGGCGGGGCAGTGGGTGCGCCTCAACGGCTTCCCCGAGGTGGAGCAGCTCCTCAAGCAGGTGGACGCGCTGGCTTCGGCCCGTTCGCAGAAGACCGCGGCCAGCTCCGGAGGTCGGCCGTGACCGCCGCTCGGGCCCTGCCCGTCGCCGTGGCGCTCCTGCTGGCGGCGGGCGCGAGCGCCGCCACCCCCGCACCGGGCCAGGACGCCGACGCCAAGGGGCGCTCCTGGTTCACCGACACGGTGCTGGTGACCCAGGAGGGCAAGCCGGTCCGCTTCTACACCGACGTGCTGCGAGAGAAGGTGGTGGTCATCGACTTCATCTTCACGCGCTGTGCCGGAGCCTGCCCCATCCTCACCGAGCGGCTCAACGCGGTCCGTCGCGAGCTCGGCCCCCTGTTCGGCACCAAGGTGCGCTACGTCTCCATCAGCATCGACCCCGAGTTCGACACGCCGCAGGTGCTCAAGCAGTTCGCCAGGACCCACCGGGCCGAGCACCCCGAGTGGCTCTTCCTCACCGGCAAGAAGGCCGACGTGAAGGCGGTGGTCTCGCGGCTCGGGCAGTGGACCGAGGAGGTGGGCGAGCACTCCACCCTCTTCATCGCCGGCAGCGCCCGGGAGCGCCACTGGATCAAGATCCGCCTCGACTCGCCCGCCGAGGCCTTCGCTCTCCAGGTGCGCAAGCTCGTCGATGGCGGCCTGTTGCTCCCCGCCACCGCCACCGCCACCGACACCGCCACCGACACCGCCACCGCCACCGCCACCGACACCGCGGCGGAGCCGGCGCGCTAGGGACCGGACCCGGCCATGCCCTACCCTGGCCAGGCCCTGGCGGCCGCAGCGCTGCTGCTGGCGACCGCCGCGGGCGCGGCGCCACTCACCGCCATGGAGCGCGCCGGGCGGCTCATCTACCACGAGGGGAAGAGCCCCTCGGGCGGCGCGGTGAACGCCCAGGTGGGGGCCACCACCCTCTCCGCCGAGCTGGTCACCTGCGTCGGTTGCCACGGCGACGACGGCAGGGGAAGGCCGGAGGGGGGCGTCACCCCCACGTCGATCGTCTGGAGCGAGATCACCAGGCACTACGGGCGCATCCTCCCCAGCGGACGGCGCCACCCGCCCTACGACGACCGGACCGCGGCGCGGGCGGTGGCCGAGGGCGTGGACGCCGGGGGCAACGCCCTCGAGGCGGTCATGCCGCGGTACTCCGTGTCCCGCGCCGACATGGAGAGCCTGGTCGCCTACCTGAAGCGGCTCGGCAACGAACCGATCCCGGGCGTCGGGCCCTCCGAGATCCGCATCGGCACGGTGCTCCCGGACCACGGGCCGTTCGCGGATCTCACCCGCGCCATCCGCGGCGTCCTCGAGGCCTGGGTCGCCGAGACCAACGCCAGCGGCGGAATCCACGGGCGGCGCCTGGTCCTGCACGTGGGCGGCTACGATCCGGCCAGCGAGGGGGGGCTGGTGCGCGCCCGCAAGCTCCTCGCCAAGCACGACCTGCTGGCCCTGGTCTCTGGCTTCACCCCGGCCGCCGAGCCGGAGCTGGCCGACCTCACCGAGAAGGAGGGAGTCCCGCTGGTCGGCCCGTTCACGCCCTGGCCAGCCGGCGAGACTCCGGTCCGCCCCAGGGTCTTCTACCTGCTGGGCGGGCCCCGCGAGCACGCCCGGGTGCTGGCGGCCCACGCGGTCCGGGAGAGCGGGCCAGCCGGCGTCCCGGCGGTGGTCCTCCATGCCGTCGATGAACGTCACGCCGAGGCCGCGCGCGCCGGAGCCGAGCGCCTCCGCGCCGGCGGCTGGCGGCGGGTGGAGGTGGTCCCCTTCGAACGCGGACGAATCGACGCCGAGGCCGTGGCTGGGCTCCAGGCCAGGGGAGCAGAGCTGGTGCTCTTCCTCGGCGAAGACGCCGACCTCGCGACCTTCTTCCGCTGGGCCAACGCCCGGGACTTCGTGCCGCTGGTGCTCGCCTCGGGGGCGCTGACGGCGCGCGCTGCGCTCTCGGCGCCGGCTGCCTTCCAGGGGAGGGTGGTGCTGGCCATGCCGAGCGCGCCGGCGGCCGGGACGGCCGCCGGGAGCGAGGCCCTGGCGCGGGCCACGCAGCGCGCCGGCGTGGGCGAGCGGTACCACGCGGCGCGGGCCTCGGCCTGGGCCTCCGCCCAGGTACTCGCCGAGGGGCTTCGACGCGCCGGCCGGGGCGTGTCACGCGAGCGGCTGGTCTCGAGCCTCGAGGCCCTCTACGCCTTCGAGACCGGCGTGGTCCCGCCCATCTCGTACGGAGTCGTCCGGCGCATCGGCGCGCCGGGAGCCTGGCTGGTGGCGGCCGATCTCGAGGCCCAGGCATTTCGCCCGCGGGGCGGCTGGACCGAGGTGGACTGACCATGGCTCGTCCACTCCTCGCCCTCGGCGCCGCCCTGGCCCTGGCATGGTCGGGCCCGGCGGGCGCCGCCGACTTCGGGCTGGCGGCGAGGGTGAACGGGGCCGAGATCGGCCGGGAGCGCCTGGAGCGGTACTTCGAGGAGAGCCTCCAGGAGAAGGGTCGGCTGGTCGCCGGCATTCGCAGCCCGACGGCCTTCAAGTCCATGAAGAGGGAGGCGCTCGGCGAGCTGGTGGACCGGGAGCTGCTCTGGCAGGAGGCGCGGCGCCGGAAGCGGGTGGCGTCGCAGCCCGAGGTGGACGCCGCCATGGCGAAGTTCCGGGCCCAGCAGCCCGATCCAGCCCGGCGCCGCCTCCAGCTCGAGAGCGGTGGCTTCACCGAGCAAGGCTACGCGGAGTACGTGAAGCACGAGCTCTCCGTCCGCCGCCTGATCGAGCTCGACCTGGCGCCGCGGGCGCGGGTGACGGTAGCCGAGGCGCACGCCTACTACCAGGCCAACCTCGACCGCTTCACGCAGCCGGCCGAGCTGCGGGCCCGCCACCTGCTCGTAAAGGTGGCCCCCGACGCAAGCGCCGAGCAGAAGGCCGAGGCCCGCCGGCGCAGCGAGGCGCTGCTGGCCGAGGCCCGGTCCGGGGTCGACCTCGGCGACCTGGCGCGCCGCCACTCGGACGACGAGACCGCAGCGGATGGAGGCGAGCTGGGCTGGTTCGCGCGAGGACGGATGGTCCCGCCCTTCGAGGCGGCAGCCTTCGTGCTCGAGCCGGGGCGGATCTCGGAGGTGGTGGAGACCCCCTTCGGCTACCACCTCATCCAGGTCGAGGAGCGCCGCCCCGAGGTGCGGCAGCCCGAGTCCGAGGTGCGCGACGCCATCCGCGCCCGGCTCGGCGAGGAGCGGACCATGAAGGCGGTGCGGGCGCTGGTCGTCGAGTTGCGGGGCAGGGCCCGCATCGAGATACTCATCCCGCTCGAGAGGGACACATGAAGCGACTCCTCCTCATGGCGGCCGCGGCCATCCTCCTCTTCGGGGGGGCGACGGCGGCCATCATCGGCTGGCTCGAGAGGCTCCCTCCGCCGGTCGTCAGCGCGCCGGCGCCGGTCGGCCCAGCCATGGTCGAACTGCCCCCGGACCCAGTGGAGCGCGAGCGTGCCATGGAGGACAACCAGGCCCGCTTCCTGTTCGAGAGCCTGCGCGCCGGCTTCCTCTCGGCGGAGCGCACGCCCGCGGCCGAGGAGCGGCTGCGGCCGGCGCTCGAGGCCCTCTTTCCGGGGCGGCGGCCCTCCTGGACGCTGGAGTGCCGACGGCTCGTCTGCCGGCTGGAGGTCGAGGCGCGCGCCGCCGAGTGGCGGCAGCCCTTCGCCACCTCGCTGGCGGTGCGACCGCACCTCGAGCGCGTGGCCTTCGACCCCGACGGCGAGAAGCTGGCCTTCGTGGAGCTGGTCGAGGCGCGCCTGGCCGCCGCCGACAGCCAGCGTCCCGAGGGCGACCGGATCCTGGAGGGCCTGGAGCAGGGGATCCTCGCCTCGGAGGAGGTCCGCCGCTGTCTGGCCGAGGGTCCCTCGCCCGAGGGGGCGGAGATCCGGTTGACCATCGACTCCAGCGGCGTCACTTACCGCTTCGGGACCGCCGTGGACTCGAAGGTCGCCTACTGCCTGATGATGCAAGCTCTCCCCGACCTCATGGCCACGGTCTCGGCGCCCGCCCGGGTCCGACGGGCCGAGCGCGTCGTGCGGATCCGGGCCAGCCCGTAGCGCCTGCCGCGCTACCCGCGCCGCCCCGGCGTCGGGTAGACTCGCCCGGTGCCGAGAAGCGCCCTCGCCCGCGTCCGCCGCCTCGTCGTCAAGGTGGGGACGGGCTCCCTCACCGACGCCGCCGGTCGCTTCGACCGCGATAACTGCCACCGGCTCGCCGCCGAGCTGGCCGCCGTCGGCGCCGGCCGCCGGCTCACGCTGGTCTCCTCTGGCGCCATCACGCTGGGGGCGCAGCGGCTCGGTCTCACGCGCCAGAAGGGGCGACCCTGGGACATCGCCACCAAGCAGGCTTGCGCCGCGGTCGGCCAGCCCCACCTCATGAACGCCTGGGCCGAGGCCTTCGCGCCGCACGGCCTGGCGGTGGCCCAGGTGCTGCTCACCGCCGACGATCTCGCCAGCCGCAAGCGCTTCCTAAACGCCCGCCGCACCTTCGAGCAGCTGCTCTCGCGCGGCGTGGTGCCGGTCGTAAACGAGAACGACACCGTGGCGGTGGACGAGATCAAGGTCGGTGACAACGACTCCCTCGCGGCGCTGGTGGCCGGCTGCGTCGAGGCCGAGCTGGTGGTGATGCTCACCGACGTGGAGGGGCTCTACGACCGGGACCCTTCGCAGACGGGGGCGAAGCTGCTGCACCACGTGGCCCGGGTCACCGCCGAGGTGGAGCGGGTGGCCGGCGAGGCCGGCAGCGAGCGCTCCACCGGCGGCATGGCCACCAAGGTCAAGGCGGCCAAGCGGCTCGGGGCGCAGGGGGTGGCCACCGGGCTCCTCTCCGGGCGCAGGGCCGGTGCGCTGGCGGAGCTGTTGGAGGGTCAGGACATCGGCACCCTCTTCGCCCCCTCGGCCGAACGGCTCTCCGGCCGCGACGGCTGGCTCACGGCGGCCGCCAAGGCTCGTGGCGTGATCCTGGTCGACGCCGGGGCCCGGCGCGCCATCTGCGAGCAGGGGAAGAGCCTGCTGCCGAGCGGCATCAAGGGCGTGCAAGGCCACTTCGGCGTGGGAGATCCGGTCGAGCTGGCGGTCGACCCGAGGCAGCCCTTCGCGCGCGGCCTGGCCGGGTATGGCGCCGACGACGTGCGCCGGCTGGCCGGCAAGAAGACCTCCCAGATCGAGGAGGTGCTCGGCTTCCGCGACACCGACGAGGTGGTCCACCGGAACGATCTGGTGCTGCTGGAGTAGGGCGCATGCCGGCATGGTTTGCCCCGGTAGGCTTGGGGTTGCGGGATGCGCTCTCATGGTATGCAGGGCACCGAGCGCGCCATGGAGACCCAGTCGAACGACCTGAGCAGGGAGATGCGGGCCCTGGCCACCGAGGCCAAGGATGCCGCACGCCTGCTCTCGCACGCCCCGTCGGCGAAGAAGGACGCCGCCCTGCGTGCCGGCGCCAAGGCCATCCTGGCGCGCCGCGAGGCGATCCTCGCCGCCAACCGGGAGGACCTGGCCACCGCCAGGCAAGCCGGCAAGAACGCCGCCTACCTGGACCGGCTGGCCCTCGACGAGCCACGGCTCCGCGCCATCGCCGCCGCCATCGAGGAGGTGGCGGCGCTCCCCGACCCCATCGGGCAGGTGACCGACTCCTGGCGCCGCCCCAACGGCCTCGAGGTGAAGCGGGTCCGCATCCCGCTCGGCGTGGTGCTGATGGTCTACGAGGCCCGCCCCAACGTCGCCGCCGAGGCGGCCGCGCTCTGCGTCAAGAGCGGCAACGCCGTGCTGCTCCGCCCCGGCTCCGACGCGCTCCGCTCCTCGCTGGCCCTCGGCGACGCCTTCGCCGAGGGGTTGGCCGCGGCCGGGCTCCCGGCGGCCTCGGCCAGGGTGGTGCCGACCAGCGATCGCGAGGCCACCTACGCGCTGCTGCAGCTCGACGACCTGATCGACCTCGCCATCCCACGCGGCGGCCCGTCCCTGATCAAGGCGGTGGCCGAGCGATCGCGGGTGCCGGTCGTGAAGCACTTCATGGGCGTCTGCCACCTCTTCCTCGACGCCGGCGCCGACGCGGCCCGCGCCGTGGCGCTGGCCGTCAACGGCAAGGTGCAGCGCCCCTCGGCCTGCAACGCGCTCGAGTGCCTGCTGGTCCACCGCGACGCCGCCGCGGCGCTGCTCCCGGTGGTGGGGCGGGCGCTGGCCGCCGAGCGGGTCGAGCTGCGCTGCGACCCGACCGCGCTCACCCTGCTGGGCCGTGCCGGTGTGCCGGCGGTGGCGGCGGCGGCCGACGACTTCGGCCGCGAGTTCCTCGACCTGATCCTCGCGGTGCGGGTGGTGCCGGATCTCGACGCCGCCCTCGACCACATCGCGCGCCACGGCACGCTCCACACCGAGTCGATCCTCACCACCGACCTGGCCAACGCCCGGCGCTTCGAGCGCGAGGTGACGGCCAGCGCCGTGGTCATCAACGCCTCCACGCGGTTCAACGACGGTGGCGAGTTGGGGCTCGGCGCCGAGATCGGCATCTCCACCAGCAAGCTCCACGCCTTCGGGCCCATGGGGCTCCACGAGCTCACCACCCGGAAGTTCGTGGTGGAGGGCGACGGCCAGACCCGGGCCTGACCGGGTCAACGAGGGAAGAATGGCGACGAAGAAGAAGACCCCGGCGAAGAAGCCCGCCGTGAAGAGGTTCTCCGCGAAGAAGACCGCGCCGAAGAGGTCCCCGCTGAAGGGGCGCCCGGCCTTCAAGACCGGCGGCGCCAAGGGCAAGAAGAAGCCGGCGCTGGAGCGCAAGCTGCCGCGCAAGTACGGCCCGCGCCGCAAGATGCCGAAGTCGATCGGCCGCGAGGCCGCGCCGCCGCTGGTGGCGCCCGACGCCAACCTCCCCGACCCCTCGCGCGACACCGCGCTGGCGGTGGCCCGGGCCGGCCTCGAGAAGAAGGCCGAGGAGATCATCGTCTTCGACGTGCGCGGTCTCTCCTCCTACGCCGACTACCTGGTGCTGCTGACCGCCGACTCGGATCGGCAGGCCGGCGCCATCGCCGACCACGTCGATCAGCAGCTCAAGGAGGCCGGCCACGCCAAGATCGCGGTGGAGGGGTACGAGACCGGGAAATGGATCATCGTCGACTACGGCGACGTGGTCACGCATGTGATGGGGCGCGAAACCAGGGCCTTCTACGATCTCGAGGGGCTCTGGGCCGACGCCCCCCGCATCGAGGTCAAGGGCTGATCCAGGCCAGTTCCGCCTCGAAATTGGCGGCGACGGGGCGCATCCGCCTTGCGGCCCGCTCGGGTCGATCTGGTAGACTCCCGCCCCCCTCAGCAGCATGGCGGGGAGTTCGGCGGGGCGTGGCGGCCGAAGCGCCATTTCCACCGGGTCACCCAACAACTCGGCTTGGCGGGCGCTCGGGCCCGCCGCGGGAGGCACGATGGCGAGCAGGCGCATGGTCACCATGGACGGCAACGAGGCGGTCGCCTCGGTGGCCTACCGGATCAACGAGGTCGCGGCCATCTACCCCATCACCCCTTCCTCCAACATGGGGGAGTGGGCCGACGAGTGGTCTGCCAAGGGGATGAAGAACATCTGGGGCACCGTCCCCTCGGTGGTCGAGATGCAGTCGGAGGGCGGCGCCGCTGGCGCGGTCCACGGCGCGCTCCAGGCCGGCGCCCTGACCACCACCTTCACGGCGTCGCAGGGCCTGTTGCTGATGATCCCGAACATGTACAAGATCGCGGGTGAGCTGACCGCGTTCTGCATGCACGTCTCGGCCCGCACCCTGGCCACCCACGCCCTCTCCATCTTCGGCGACCACCAGGACGTCATGGGCGTGCGGCAGACCGGCTTCGGCCTGCTCTCCAGCAACTCGGTACAGGAGGCCCACGACTTCGCGTTGATCGCGCAGCTGGCTTCGATGAAAAGCCGGGTCCCGTTCCTCCACTTCTTCGACGGCTTCCGCACCTCGCACGAGGTGGCCAAGATCGAGGAGCTGACCGACGACGACCTGCGCGCGCTCATCCCCGAGGAGCTGGTGGCGGCCCACCGGGCCCGCGCCCTCACGCCCGACTCCCCCACGGTCCGCGGCACGGCCCAGAACTCGGACGCCTTCTTCCAGGCCCGCGAGGCCTGCAACTCCTACTACGCCGACGTCCACCTGCACGTGCAGGCCGCCATGGACGAGTTCGCCAAGGTAGGGGGGCGCAAGTACTCGCTCTTCGAGTATCACGGCCACCCCGAGGCCGAGCGGGTCATCATCCTGATGGGCTCGGGCTGCGAGACCGCGCATGAGACCGTCGACTACCTGGTGGCCAGGGGCGAGAAGGTCGGCATGCTCAAGGTCCGGCTCTACCGGCCCTTCGCGCTCGGCGAGTTCATGACCTCGCTGCCCCGCTCGGTTCACCACCTGGCGGTGCTGGACCGGACCAAGGAGCCGGGCGCGCTCGGCGAGCCGCTCTACATGGACGTGGTCACGGCGCTGCGCGAGGCCGAGCAGGCCCACATCAATCGCTTCCACCACCAGCTCACCGTCATCGGCGGTCGCTACGGCCTCTCCTCCAAGGAGTTCACGCCGGCCATGGTGAAGTCGGTCTTCGACGAGCTCTCGAAGCAGCGCCCCAAGCGCCACTTCACGGTCGGCATCAACGACGACGTCACCCACCTCTCGCTCAAGTACGACCCGAGCTTCGACATCGAGGGCAAGGACGTGGTGCGCGCGCTCTTCTACGGCCTCGGCGCCGACGGCACGGTGGGCGCCAACAAGAACTCGATCAAGATCATCGGCGAGGACACGCCCAACTACGCCCAGGGTTACTTCGTCTACGACTCCAAGAAGTCCGGGTCGGTGACGGTCAGCCACTTGCGCTTCGGGCCCAGGCCAATCCGCTCGACCTACCTGGTGACCAAGGCCAACTTCGTGGCCTGCCACCAGTTCGGCTTCCTGGAGAAGTACGAGATGGTGGAGTTCGCCGTCCCCGGCGCCACCTTCCTGCTCAACTCGATCCATGGGCCGGACCAGGCCTGGGAGCACCTGCCGCGCGAGGTGCAGGAGCAGATCCTGCGGAAGCAGCTCAAGGTCTACGTCATCGACGCCTTCAAGGTGGCGCGCGAGACCGGCATGGGGGTGCGCATCAACACCGTCATGCAGACCTGCTTCTTCGCCATCTCCGGCGTGCTGCCGCGCGACGAGGCGATCGGCCACATCAAGAAGACCATCGAGAAGACCTACCAGCGCAAGGGTGTCGAGGTGGTCCGCAAGAACTTCGAGGCGGTCGACCAGACCCTGGCCAACCTCCACGAGCTGAAGATCGAGGGCAAGCAGGTCAACGGCAAGCCGCGCCCGCCCGCCGTCTCCGAGGCGGCGCCGGACTTCGTCCAGCGCGTCACCTCGCTGATCCTGGCCGGCAAGGGCGACCTCCTGCCGGTCTCGGCCTTCCCGGTCGACGGCACCTGGCCGACCGCCACCGCGCAATGGGAGAAGCGCTCCATCGCGCTCGACATCCCGACCTGGGTGCCGAGCCTCTGCATCCAGTGCAACAAGTGCGCGCTGATCTGCCCGCACGCCTGCATCCGGCCCAAGTTCTACGAGGCGGCCGCGCTGGCGGGGGCCCCGGCTACCTACCAGTCGATGGAATTCAAGTCGCAGACCGACAAGGGCAAGCGGTACACGATCCAGGTGGCCCCCGACGACTGCACCGGCTGCACGCTCTGCGTCGAGATCTGCCCGGCCGAGTCGAAGACCGAGAAGGGCAAGAAGGCCCTCAACATGGCCGACGCCCTGCCCATCAAGGAGGCGGAGCGGAAGAACTGGGACTTCTTCCTCGCCATCCCCGAGGCGGACCGGACCACCATCAAGCTCGACGTCAAGGGGACGCAGTTCCTCCAGCCGCTCTTCGAGTTCTCCGGCGCCTGCACCGGCTGCGGCGAGACCCCGTACATCAAGCTGTTGACGCAGCTCTACGGTGACCGGGCCCTGATCGCCAACGCCACCGGCTGCTCGTCGATCTACGGCGCCAACCTGCCGACCACGCCGTACACCAAGAATGACGCGGGGCGCGGCCCGGCCTGGGCCAACTCGCTCTTCGAGGACAACGCCGAGTTCGGCTTCGGCATGCGCCTGGCGGTCGACAAGCAGGCCGAGCACGCCCGCGAACTGCTCGCGCAGCTAGGCACGCTGGTCGGCGACGACCTGGTGAAGGCGCTACTCGACGCCGACCAGTCCGATGAGAAGGGGATCGAGGCGCAGCGTGGCCGCATCGCCCTGCTCAAGGGGAAGCTCTCCGGCCAGCAGCGCTTCGAGGCGCGGCGGCTGTCGGAGATCACCGACTTCCTCCTCAAGAAGTCGATCTGGATCGTCGGCGGCGACGGCTGGGCCTACGACATCGGGTTCGGCGGCCTCGATCACGTCATCGCCGCCGGTCGCGACGTGAACATCCTGGTGCTCGACACCGAGGTCTACTCCAACACCGGCGGCCAGGCCTCCAAGGCCACGCCCATGGGGGCCGCGGCCAAGTTCGCCATGGCGGGCAAGTCGACGCCCAAGAAGGACCTGGCCATGCTGGCCATGACCTACGGCCATGCCTACGTGGCCCGCGTCGCCATGGGGGCCAAGGACGCCCAGAGCGTCAACGCCATGAAGGAGGCCGACAGCTATCCGGGCGCCTCGCTGGTGCTGGCCTACTCGCACTGCATCGCGCACGGCTACGATATGGCCGACGCGCTCACCCAGCAGGAGCGGGCCGTCGACTCCGGCTACTGGCCGCTCTTCCGCTATGACCCGCGCCGCGTGGCCGCCGGCGAGAGCCCTCTCAAGATGGACAGCCCGGCGCCGAAGATCGACCTGTCGGCCTTCGTGGACGGCGAGACCCGCTTCAAGCAGGTCGCCATCTCCAACCCCGAGGGCTACAAGAAGCTGATGGCCCAGGCCCAGGCCGACATCCGCGACAAGTACGCCCTCTACGACCAGCTCTCCAAGGTGATGAACCCGGCCAACATGGTGCCGGGCGGAAACAAGCCCGGGTCGTAGGGGACCTGGCCGCCGCCGATCCAGATGGCCCGGTCCGCCTCTCGGTGCGGGCCGGGCCATCGACCTCTCAGCTGCCGGACAGCGCCCGGAACGACCGGCTGCCGGTGGCGCCGGCGCCGCTGTTCCGGCGCTCGGCCTGAAGCCGCGCTACACTCCGCCCAGAAGGGGCGGTAGATCCCTTCTTCGGCCTCGCGCGTTGAACTCGTCGAGGCCCGCGTGAGGCCGTGGCGGTGGACGAGACCGACGAGCAGCTCATGCGGAGGTTCCAGCGCGGCGAAGCGCGGGCCTTCGAGACGCTCATGCTTCGGCACCGCACACCCGTCCACTCCTTCCTGCTCCGGCTCACCGGCGAGCGGACGTGCGCCGAGGACCTCACCCAGGAGACCTTCCTGCGGCTGGTGAGGGGGGCGGCCGGCTGGGAGCCGCGGGCCGCGGTGCGGACCTGGCTCTTCACGATCGCCCGCAACCTCGCCGCCGACGACGCCCGCCGCCAGGTCTTCCGCGTCACCGAGCCGCTCGACGCGCCGGCACCGGGCGGCGACCGGCCACGCCACGCCGAACCGGCGGCGGGCGGCCCGGCGCCCGACGAGGCGGCCGCGGCGGCGGAGCTCCGGCCCCTGCTGGAGGCGGCGCTGGCGGCGCTCCCGCCCGAGCAGCGCGAGGTCTTCCTGCTCCGGGAGCACGCCGGCCTCTCCTTCGCCGAGATCGCGGCGGCGGTGCGGGTCAACGAGAACACCGTGAAGAGCCGGATGCGCTACGCGCTGCTGGCGTTGCGCCAGCGGCTGGCTGCCGAAGGGATCGTCGCGGCCGGCGCACCGCCGGTGGGAGGCCAACCATGAACCATGAACCACGCCGCGACCAGCTGCTCGACCTGGCGCTCGGCCTGCTCGAGCCGGCCGAGGCCAGGGCCCTGGAGGCCCACGCCGCCGGCTGCGCCGCCTGCCGGGACGAGCTGGCGTCGCTGCGGAGGACCCAGCAGCTCATGGCCAGCCTGCCGCCGGTGGAGGCGCCCGAGCGCGGCGCGGCGGTGCTGCTGGCCGCGGCGCGGCAGGTGGCGGCGGCCTCGGCCGAGGCGCGGCGGCCTGGCTGGGGGGTGCCGCGCTGGCTCGCCGGCGGTGCGCTCGGCCTGGCCGGGGCGGCAGCGCTGGCGGTGCTGGTGCTGCGCGTCCCGGGGCCACCTTCGGGCGGGCCGCTCTCCGAGGAGCGCGAGCCGCTGCTTGGACAGGTCGCTCCGGCCAGCCCGACCGAGGCCACGGCGGCGATCCCGGTGGAAGCCACAGGCGAGGCGAGGACCGGCTCCGGGAGCGGCGCCGCGCCGGCCAGCCCCGCCCCTCCGCCGGCCCGGGCGGTCGGCATCGCCAGGTCGGCCGAGGCGGGCGCCGCGCGCGGGGCCATGGCGCCTGCCGGCGAGGGGCGCAAGGAGAGCAAGGCGGACCTGTACGAGACCGCGCCCCCGACCGCGGCCCCGATCGAGACCCCGGCTACCGCGCAGGCCGTGGCCCCCGCCGGCGAGCGGCGCAAGGAGGCGAGGGCGGCCCTCGCCGAAGCGCCGGTGGTGGCCTCGCGCGCGGCCGTCTTCGCCGCCAAGGTCGCCGACGAGGCCGGTCCGCCCTGCCGGCTCGAGCAGCGGCGACGGCTCACGCGCGACGCCGAGGGGCGCGTCATCGGCCGGGTCCGGGAGGGGCGCTATCCGGAGGCCGGCGGCGAGGTGTCCCTCCGCGTCGAGGAGCGGTTCGGCGCGGATGGGCGGCTGCGAGGTGGGACGGTCCGAGTCGGCGAACGGCAGTTCACGGTAGGTGTTGAGGAGCTGGCGGCCGGCCGGCTCGAGCCGCTCCCGGGCGTGGTGCTGGCCCGGAGCGTCGCCGAGGCCGAGCTGGCGGCGCCGCGCTGCGAGCCCTGAAACGAGCTCCCCGCCCCGGGCAAGAAGGCTGCGAGTGTCCCGGCCCAGGCATGCCGACGACCGCGAGCGCCGATCCCCTCGCGGTGGCAAGCGGGCTGGGCCGGGGCACTGGCCCTGGCGCTATCGCCTCCGGGCCTACCACCGGCCGGCTCCTTGCCTCCGGCGCCGGGTGCCATAAGCTGGTCAAATGTCACGCCTCCTGGGATGCCTCGCCCTGCTGGCGGTTCTCCCGGCCGCCGTCCGGGCCGAGGATCCGGCCGCGCGTGGCTTCGACGCCGACCCGGTCAAGCCGGCCCTCTCGCTCGACGGCGGCTTCGCGGTGGAGACGGCCGCCGCCGCCGAGAGTGGCGCCCACGCCTTCGGCGCGGTGCTCGACCTCGCCAACGGGCTCATGGTGCTCAGGTCCGGGAGCCAGAGCGACGACCTGATCGCCTACCGGCTCACCCTCCACCTGCTCGGCAGCTACTCGATTGGGCGGGTCGAGTTCGGCGCCCACCTCCCGGTGGCGCTCTGGCAGCAGAGCGACTTCTCGCTCCTCGCCGGCCAGGGCGTGACCGGGCCGCTCATCGCCCCCATCGCCTCCACCGCGCTCGGCGATCTGCGGGTCGGCGCCAAGCTGCCGGTCCTCGACGCCGCCAGCTGGCCGCTCGGCCTCTCGGTGCTGGCCGACCTGCGCCTCCCCACCGGCAACCCCACCGCCTTCATGAGCGATGGGCTGGCGCTGGCCACCTCGCTGATCGGCACGCGCCGCTTCGGCTCCTTGCGGCTCGACGCCCAGCTCGGCTACCTCTTCCGCGGCGCCGGGCAGTATGCCCAGTTGGTGGTGCACCAGGGCGTCAGCTACGCCGTCGGCGGGGCGCTCGACCTCCCGCCCCTGAAGCAGGTGGCGCGCTGGAGGGCGATCGCCGAGCTGACAGGCAGCTGGCCGCGCGGCTTCGACAACTCCACCGACCGCTACCGCGCGCCGCTCTCGGTCCGCGCCGGGGTGCGGGCCTGGCTCACGCCGCGGTGGTCCGCGGAGGCCGGGCTCGGCACCGGGATCGGCGAGGCCGGCTACGGGCACGAGCGGTGGCGGGTCTTCGCCGGCGTGCGCTGGACCGCCGGGGTGGTCGGACCGCCAGGCGGCGACGACGGCGATGGCGTTCCCAACCTGAAGGACCTCTGCCCCAAGGTGCCGGGCAAGCCCGAGCTGGACGGCTGCCCCGACCGCGACTTCGACGGCATCCCCGATCGCGAGGACAAGTGCCCAGACCAGCCGGGTCCGGCCGAGACCAACGGTTGCCCGCGGCCGGAGGCCGAGCCGCTGGTCGAGCTGCAGTCGGAGCGGCTCTCGCTGAAAGACTCGGTCCACTTCGACACCGGGCTCGCCACCATCAAGCCCGACTCGAACCGCCTGCTCGACCAGGTGGCGGCGCTCGTCACCCGCCACACCGAGCTGAAGCGGATCCGGGTCGAGGGGCACACCGACAACGTCGGTGGCAGCGACTACAACAAGGACCTCTCGGCCCGCCGCGCCGCCTCGGTGGTGCGCTACCTCGTCGGCAAGGGGGTGGCGGCCAGCCGGCTGGAGGCGATCGGATACGGTTTCGACAAGGCCATCGCCTCCAACGAAACGGCGCTGGGACGGGCCAAGAACCGCCGCGTCGAATTCACGATCCTGTCGAGGGACGACTGAGCGCTGGCGGGCCCGGCATGCCTCGCCTCCTCGCCGCCCTGCTCCTCGCCGCCCTCGCGGTGGTGGCCCGCGCCCAGGACGCCGCCGTGACCGCCCTCCGCAGGGACAGCTCGCTCAAGGTCAGGACCCAGGCCGCCATCGTGCTCGGCCAGCATGGAACCCCCGAGGCCATCGCGGCGCTGCGCGTTGCCGTTGCCGAGGACCGCGCCGCCGCGGTCCGGCTGGCCGCGGTCTCGGCCCTGGGCCGGCTGCAGGCCCGAGGGGCGCGACTCACGCTGCAGGCCGCGGCGCAGGCGGATCCCGACCCGGCGGTCCGTGCCGCGGCCTCCCGGGCGCACGCCGCGCTTGGTCCGGTGACGCTCACCGTCGCCGAGGGCACTGGCCCTTCCGGCGCCCGGCTCTCCGAAGCCGTGGTCCGGCAGCTGCGGGAGCGAGGCTTCGAGCTGGCGGAGCAGGGCGAACTGAGGGTTCAACCCAAGGTGAAACTCGAGGTCACCGAGGGCGGTGGCAAGACCACCTTCGAGGCCCGCGTCTCGCTGGTGGTGGTCGACGGTGACGGCCGGATGGACCTGCTCGAGACCAAGGGCCGCGCCGCGGTGGCCGGGGCCGTGCCGGAGTCGCGGCGAGGCGCCTACCTCATCAAGGTGCTGGAGGCGGCCGGCCGGGAGCTGGGCGACGATCTCGCGGTCAAGCTCGGACAGCGCTAGAAGAGAGAGAGAGCATGTCCACGGACCAGACCGACACGACGGTTCCGGCACCGCCCCAGGACCAGGGTGGGCGTCGCCGCCGGCTGGTGCGCAACTACCTCGTCGACACCTCGTTGCAGCTGCGGCTGGCCAGCTACCTGATGGGCGTGGCGGTGCTGCTCTCGGTCGGGCTGGGCTGGCTGCTCTGGCAAGCCTACCAGGAGACCAGCCGGGTCATCGCGCTGGGGGCCCCCGAGGCCGGCGACTCCCTGGCCGGTGCGCTGGCTGCCGAGGACCGGGGCCGGATCTTGCTGGTGGCGGTGGCGCTGGCCGGGGTGCTCTGTTGCCTGCTGGGCGCGGCGGTGGTGATCACCCACCGCATCGCCGGCCCGGCCTTCTCCATCGCTCGCACCTGCCGCCAGGTGGGGGAGGGAAACCTGACCCCGCCGCGCGCCCTCCGCACCGGCGACCTCCTCGTCGATCTCGGGGAGGACGTGGCTGGCATGGTGAACGCGCTCCGCGAGCAGGAATCCAGCGAGCGGGAGGTGGCGTTGGCGGCGGCGGCCGCTTTGCGCGATGCTGGGGCCGGACCAGAGGCGAGGTCGACAGCGGCCGCGGCGTTGGAGCGGCTGGCCGAAGCGAAGGAGGGGCGCTTGCAGGGCTGAGCCCAGGCGCCAGACCATCATGCGAACCACCACCATGCTCCTCTGCGCCGCCATCGCGGCCCTCCCCGGCTGCGCCTGCGACACCGTGCCTGCCGGGGCGATGCAGGACTGCCAGGCCACCCAGGTGCTGCCCGCCTCGGTCCAGACCGACATCCTCTTCGTCATCGACGACTCCGGGTCGATGTCCGACAACCAGGCCAACCTCGCCAACAGCCTGGGCGCCTTCATCGACGCGCTGGCGGCCTCCCCCGTAGAGAACCAGTTCCGCATCGCCGTCATCAACACCTCGATCGAGGGCTTCAAGGCCACGGCGACGGCGACCCCGGCGCAGGCCTACCTGGCGGGACCGGCCATCGGCGTCCCCTACCCGGATGGCGCCATCGTGGCCGTGGCGCAGGTGGGTGGCCTGGCGAGTCCGGCGGCGGGCGGGAACTTCATCTACGACACCATGCTCTACCCACTGACCAGCGGCTGGGGCGGCAGCCGGATCCTCGACGCCGGCCTGGCCTCGCTGCAGCAGGACTTCAAGGTCAACGTCCGCGTCGGCACGCGAGGCAGCGGCCGCGAGCAGCCCTTCCGCGCCGCCAGGCTGGCGCTCACCGACCGCCTGGCCGGCGCCAACGCCGGCTTCCTGCGCCCCGGCGCCCGACTCGCCGTCTACTTCCTCACCGACGAGGACGACTGCTCGGGCGATCCCAACACCGCCGTCTCCTCCGACACCCAGTGCCACTCGCTGGCGGTCAAGGACGACCCGGCTCTGATGGACAGCGTCACCGACTTCGCCGGCTTCCTGCTCGGCCCCATCGACGGCGAGCTGCGCGACGTCAACGTCGGGGCCATCGCCGGCTTCGACACCGCGGGCCAGCCCTCGTGCGGGACCTGCGCCAACACCGGCTGCGGCTCGGCGCTGGCGCAGGCCGACCGCTTCGACCAGCTGCGCGCCGCCCTGGGCGACGCCCGCATGCAGGTCGGCTCGATCTGCGTCGCCGACTTCAGCGCCGCGCTGCTCCGCTTCGCCGAGCAGCTCACCCCGTCGTCCCTGCCGCTGCAGGGGACGCCGGCCGACTGGCGCATGCTGGTGGTCAAGCTCAGCAAGGCCAGCGGGGCGGTGGTCGCGTGCGGCGTGGCGCTCGACGGCACCCCCGAGGCGCCGGCAGCCGACGCCATCTACTCGCCGCCGGCCTTCGGCCGTCCCGCCCAGCTCACCTTCCAGAACGCCTGCACGCTCGGCCTCGGCGACCGCATCGACGTCGCCGTCGTCTGCGCGGGGTAGCGCCGGGGCACTGGCATGCGCATCCTCTACGGCGTGGCCGGCGAGGGGATGGGTCACGCCACCCGCTCTCGGGTGGTCATCGACCACCTCTCCCGCCAGCACCAGGTGGAGGTGGTGGTCTCGGGCCGGGCCCACGACTACCTCAAGGCCCGCGAGCACGACCGTCTCGGGGTCAACAAGATCTGGGGCCTGTCGATCGTCTACCAGGAGAACCAGGTGCAGCGGCTCCGCACCATCCTCTCCAACCTGAAGGGCGCCTTCACCGGCGGCCTGCCCAGGAACCTCAAGGCCTACTTCGACCTGACCTCGCAGTTCCGGCCCGACCTGGTGGTCTCCGACTTCGAGAGCTGGAGCTACCTCTACGGCACCGCGCACGGCCTGCCGGTGATCAGCCTCGACAACAACCAGGTCGTCAACCGCTGCGCCTTTCCATCCGAGGTGCTGGAGGGCAAGGAGACCGAGTACCTGACGGCCAAGGCGATCGTGAAGGCCAAGCTGCCGGGCTGCTTCCACTACCTCATCACCAGCTTCTTCAAGCCGGAGATCACCCACCCGCGCACCACCCTCCACCCGCCGGTGCTGCGCCCCGAGATCCGCGCCGCCCGGCCCGAGCCGGGCGAGCACCTGCTGGTCTACCAGACCAGCACCTCCAACCATGCGCTCCCCGGGATCCTGGCGAAGTGCGGGAGGGAGTGCCGCGTCTACGGCCTGCGCCGGGACCTCAAGACCGAGGTGCGCGAAGGCCGCTTGCGCTACCGCCCATTCAGCGAGACCGCCTTCATCGAGGACCTGCGCACGGCGCGCGCCGTGGTCTCGGGGGGGAGCTTCACGCTGATGAGCGAAGCGGTCCACCTCGGCCGGCCCATGCTCTCGGTGCCGGTGAAGAGGCAGTTCGAGCAGATCCTCAACGGCCGCTACCTGGAGAGGCTCGGCTTCGGGCTCACCGCCGAGGAGGTAACCGCCGACGGCCTGGGCGAGCTGCTGGAGAGGGCCGGCGAGTTCGAGCGCACCCTCGCGGTGGCGCCCCGCCCCGGCCACGAAGAGACCCTGGCCAGCCTCGAAGAGGTGCTTCACCGGGCCCTGGCCGAGGGCGCGCCGCCCGACCAGGGGCTTCCGTGAGGGCGACCGCCACGCCGGGAGGGCCATGAGGGTCCGGCTGCTGGCGGTGGGACGAGACCGCTCGGGGCTCTATGCCCCGGCTGTCGAGGAGTACGTCTCCCGCCTGAAGCGGCAGCTCAAGTTCGAGCTGGTAGAGCTGCCCGAGGCCCGGAAGCAGGCCGGCACGCCCCAGGCGAAGGAGGAGGAGGCGGGCACCATCCTCGCCAGGCTCGATCCGCGCGACTGGGTAATCGCCCTCGACGAGCGTGGCGATGAGCCGGCCAGCGTCGAGCTGGCCAGGCGGGTTGAGCGGTGGATGAGCCGCGGCCAGGACGTGGCGCTGGTCATCGGCGGATCGGACGGGCTGGCGGGGGCGGTGCTGGAGCGGGCGCAGGAGCGGCTGGCGCTCTCGAAGATGACCTTGGCCCATCGGCTGGCCCGCCTGGTGCTGGTCGAGCAGCTCTACCGCGCCATGACCATCGTCCGCGGCGAGCCGTATCACAAGTAGGGTGGATCCCCCGGCGGGGGACCGTTCATCCCCGCAGCACGGGCGCCAGCGCCTCGATCAGCTTCCGGCTGACGCGGGCGTGGTTGGCCTTCCACTCCGCGTGCGCGCCGGGACCGACCCGGTTGGCCACCGCCAGCGCTCCGGCCACCGCCACGCCGGCCGCGCTGGCCGCGGCGAAGACGCCGGTCAGTTCGAGGTGCTCGGCCGCCGCCACGGTGGCGAGCCGCCGGGCGCCCTCGGCGGTGAGGGTGATGCCCGGGGTGACGGCCACCTCGTGGGCGGGGAAGGGGAGGTCCCAGCCGGCCGTCCAGCGGGCCAGCTCGAGGTCGGGCCGATAGGCGCGCCGCTCCAGCACGTCGAGCGACACGGTCAGGGCGGCCGAGGCCGAGATCAGGTCGCCGATCGAGAGCCGCTCGTCATAGGCGCCGCAGGTGCCGACGAAGAGCAGCTTCGACGGGCCGAACTCGGCGATCAGGCGCGCCGTGGCGACGGCGGCGGCCAGCGCCCCCACCCCGGTGATGGCGACGCGCCACCCCGGTGGCGGCGAGGCGTCGAGCCCGGCCAGCTCCGGCGGAAAGGCGGCGAGGAGGAGGGAAGTCATGGCGGTGAGTCTGGACCATCTCCGGCGCGCCTGGCTACTGATGCACCGGGGCCCCATCGCCGGCCGGCCGAATCGGTTGTCTCAGCGCACCGGCCGTGCGACGCTTCGCCCCCATGTCGATTCTCTCCGCCGTCACAGTGGCCCTGCTGCTCGCCGCCGAACCGACCACCATCGCGCCGCCCTCACCGCCTCCCGCCGTCGATCCGGCCGCCGCGCCCACCACGGCGCCGTCGCCGCCTTCCGCGCTGGCGGCCGATCCGCCCGCCGTACCGGCGTGGTCCGAAGGCGCGCCGGTGGCGACCGCCGCCGCCATCTCGACCAGCACCTCCCCGACCAGGCGCCAGGCGCGGGCCGGCTTCGGCGTCAGCGTCACCGACGCCGACGGCGGCTTCGCCTCGACCTTCCAGGCGGGCGTGCAGGTCGATCCGTGGAGCCTGGTCGGCTTCCGGGCCAGCATGGGAATGACCACCAGCGTGGTGGGGGCTGGCGGCTGGGACGCGGCGGAGTGGACCGGGACCGTGCTCTTCCGCCCCCTTGGCAATGAACTGCGGGTGGTGCCGTACCTGGGGCTCGGCGTCCAGTTCGCGCTCCTCGCCATCTTCCCCGATGCCCCGCGGCCGCCAGCGGGGACCCTGTCCATGATCGCCGCGGGCCACTTGGCGCCGATGCTGGCGGGTGCCGATGGAGGGAATTTTCCGCAGGTGGCCGACGGCTTCGGCGGCACCAACCAGTTCAAGGTCATGCCGGAGTTGACGGCCGGCGCCCTGGTCCGGCTCACGACCCATCTCGACCTCGACGTGGCGGCCCGGTACCTGCCGCTCTCCTGGAATGGGAGCACCTACAGCGGGTACTCGGTGGTCGCCTCCATCTGCGCCCCGTTCTGAGCCACATGAGCAGGGTGAAGCCGGTGCTGCTGGTGGTCCTCGATGGCTGGGGGCTGCGCGCCCAGTCCGACGCCAACGCCATCGCCGCCGCCGGCACGCCCAACATGGACGCGCTGACGCGCGAGTTCCCCTCGACCCAGCTCGAGACCAGCGGCCTTTCGGTCGGCCTGCCCGAGGGGCAGATGGGCAACTCCGAGGTGGGCCACACCAACCTCGGCTGCGGTCGCATCGTCTACCAGGACCTGGTCCGCATCAACCGGTCGGTCGAGGACGGCTCCTTCTTCCAGAACGACGCGCTGCTGCAGGCCTGCCGCCGCGCCAAGGCCCATGGCGGCGCGCTCCACCTGCTCGGGCTGCTCTCCGACGGCGGCGTCCACTCCAGCCTGGAGCACCTCACCGCCTGCCTCGAGCTGGCCCGGCGCGAGGGCGTGGCACGCTGCTTCGTCCATGCCTTCATGGACGGGCGCGACACCCCGCCGTCCTCGGGCGTCGAGTACATGCGGGCGCTGGAGCAGCGGCTCTCGGCCACCGGCTTCGGCCGGGTGGCCACCGTCCACGGCCGCTACTACGCCATGGACCGCGACAAGCGCTGGGACCGGGTGGCGCTGGCCTGGGCCGCCATGGTGCGGGGCACCGGCTACCGCGCCGGCAGCGGGCTCTCCGCCGTCGAGTCCTCCTACGCCCACGGCGAGACCGACGAGTTCATCAACCCGACCGTGATCGTCGACGCCGACGGCAAGCCGGTCGGCTCGGTCAAGGACGGCGATGCGGTCATTTTCTTCAACTACCGCTCCGACCGGGCCCGCGAGTTGACGCGTGCGCTGGCCGAGCCGGACTTCAAGGAGTTCGAGCGGCCGGTGGTGCCGAAGCTGGCGGCCTACGTCTGCATGACCCGGTACGACGAGACCTTCCCCTGGCCGGTGGCCTTCCCGCCGCAGACCCTGGAGCAGATCTTCCCGGAGATGGTGAGCAAGGCCGGGCTGAAGCAGCTGCGCTGCGCCGAGACCGAGAAGTACGCCCACGTCACCTTCTTCTTCAACGGCGGGCGGGAGATGGTC
>JANPOM010000095.1:0-1384 GCA_031427995.1 Anaeromyxobacter sp.
CCGAGGTCCCCAGGGCGGGACTCGAGGCTGGCGGCATCGAGTCCAAGGAGGTGCGCGAGGAGGCCGGCGTCATTCAGGTAGAGCTTGGGCGTCTTGGCGAGCCGCTTGCCGAGATTCTCGAACCAGGGAGGGAGGCGGAAGAGGAGGAAGAGCGCCTCGAGCAGCACCAGGTAGCGCTTCACCGTCATCTGGTTGAGCCCCAGAGTGCGCCCCAGGTCGGCGACGTTGAGCGGCCCGCCGGTGCGGGCGGCGACCGCCTCCAGCATGCGTGGTACCTCGGCCACCTGCTCCACGGCCGCGAGGTCGCGGAGGTCACGCTGCAGCAAGGTCGTCAGGTAGGCGTCGAACCAGCGCCGACGCTCCGGGGCGCCTTTCCGGCTCACGGCCTCTGGGTACCCGCCACGCAGGAGCCGGCGGACGAGGGCGCTGCGGTCGATGGGGGGCGCGTGCAGGGCGGCCGGCCGGCCGTCGAAGCAGGCGTCGATGAAGCTGCTGCTCATGCCCTCGAGCTCGGCCTGGGCCAGCGGCCAGAGGGTCAACACCTCCATGCGACCCGCCAGGCTCTCGGCCGCACGGGGCAAGGTGAAGATGTTGGCAGAGCCGGTGAGCACGAAGCGGCCTGGACGACGGTCCTGGTCGATGGTGAGCTTGAGCGGAAGGAGGATTTCCGGCGCGCGCTGGATCTCGTCAACGATGGCGCGTTCGCCGAGGGCCTCCACGAAGCCCTGCGGATCGGTCCGCGCTGAGGCGAGCGTGTTGAGGTTGTCGAAGGTGCGGTAGGTCCAGCCTTCGACGCGATCCACCAGGCCTTGGACCAGCGTGCTCTTGCCGGACTGGCGAGCTCCGGCCACGAACGTGGCGGGTGTGTCGGCGAGGGCGGTGTCGAGAGACCGTTCGAGGAGGCGACGGAACATGCTGCAAATCTAACAGCAACTGTTGGAAAATCCAACAGTACGGTACGGGTCCGATCGGCTCAGGGCCCGGCGTAAACCGCCAGCAACGCCCTCGCCTGCTTCTCCAGGAGTTCCACCGCCTCCCTGGGGCCGTCGATGGTCGCCTCGCCGCCGTACCCGAGCACCTGGCCCACGAGGTAGTTCCCCGGCGTCACCCGGGTCTTCACCACCACCGCGCCGTCGGCCTCGACGCGCCCGCCGCCGCGCGACTTCGCGAGCGCCGCCGAGAGTCCGGTGAAGCGCAGCGCCACGTCGACCTCGGCGCCTGACTCGAAGAAGAGCCCCTTCTTCAGGTAGCGGGCCACCGGCGGACCCTGGTGGGCCCCGAAGACGCGCGCCCCGAGTTCCACCGAGACCACGCGGTCGAGCCGGTAGAGGTGCTCGGCCTTCTTCTCCACGTTCCAGGCGGCCAGGTACCAGAGGCCGCCGCG
>JANPOM010000096.1:0-4440 GCA_031427995.1 Anaeromyxobacter sp.
GCCACCTCGACGACCGGGACCTCCGCGAGGGCATCTGTCGCGCGCGCCTTCGGGAGCGCCGCCGCCGGACCACCTGCACGCACTCCGAGTGCGTCAGAACTGCGGACGGGAACTGCTGGGGAACTGCGGGTTCGGTCAGCAGACGTTTTCGAGCCGCGGAAAGCAGACGCTTTCGGACCCGGAAACGACGCGCAAGCTATTGTCGATGCTGAGTACTTAGAGATCGAGCCCGCTAGAACGGATGCACGAACAGCCCGCTCCGCAGCTTCGGCTCGAACCAGGTGCTCTTCGGCGGCATGATCAGCCCGGCGTCCGAGACGTTCATCACCTGCTCGACGCGCGTCGGGTAGAGGTGGAGCGCCATGGCCCAGCCCTCGCCGTCGACGCGCCGCTCGAGCTCCTGGTGGCCGCGGATGCCGCCCACGAAGTCGACGTCCTTGGAGGTGCGCGGGTCCTTGATGCCGAAGAGCGGCGCGAGGAGCTGGTCCTGCGCCAGAGAGCAGTCGAGGCTGGCCACCGGGTCCTCGGCCGGGAAGGTGCCGGGCCTGACGTGGGCGTGGTACCAGCGCTTGCCGAGGTAGATGCCGAAGGCTTGCGGGTGATCGGGCGCCGCGGCCGCCGCCGGCTCGAGGTCGAGGACCTCCTGCAGGGCCTCGAGCAGGGCCATGGGTGAGCGCCGCTGCGGATCACGCACCAGGCGGTTGTAGGCCAGGATCTGCATCTGGTCGTGCGGGAAGACCACGGCCAGGAACTGGGCGTGATCGCCCGGCTGCCCCTTGCGCCTGGCGTGGACCCGCGAGGCGGCCGCCGAGCGGTGGTGGCCATCGGCCACGTAGAGCGCCGGCACCGAACCGAAGAGCGCCTCCAGCCTGGCGGCGATCGCGTCGGACACCACCCAGAGCTGATGCCCCACGGCGTCACCGGTCACGAGGTCGTACTCCGGCGTGGCCCGCTGCACCTCGGCGATGAGCGCGTCGATGGCCGGCGCCGCCCGGTAGGTGAGGAAGACCGGCTCGTCGTGCGCCGCCAGCGTGTCGACGTGGCGGACCCGGTCCTCCTCCTTGTCGGCGCGGGTCCTCTCGTGCTTCTTGATCAGGCCGCGGTCGTACTCGTCGACGCTGGCGCAGGCCACCAGCCCGACCTGCTGGTGGCGCCCCATCCTCTGGGCGTAAACGAAGAAGCGCGGGGCCGCCTCGGCCACCAGCACGCCCCGCCGCACCAGCTCGTCGAGGTTCTGCTTCCCCTGCGCGTAGACCTGGTCGGCGTGCTCGTCGGTCCCGTCGGGCAGGTCGATCTCGGGGCGTGAGACCCGCAGGTAGCTGTCGCGGTTGCCGGCCGCCAGCGCCCGGGCCTCGGCGGTGGAGACCACGTCGTAGGGCGGCGAGGCGACACGCGCGGCCAGCGCGGCCGGCGGGCGGAGGGCGCGGAACGGTCTGAGGATGGACATGTGGGCGGTCCGGGTCAGCCCCAGAGCTTGGCGTCGCGTCCCTTGAGCACTGCGCCGCAGATGGCGCAGATCTTGGTGCTGCCGCCGGTCACGGCGGCGCGGCCATCCGGGTAGGTATGCTCGCAACCGACCAGCGTCTTCTCGGCCTCGGTGCGGAACTCGGCCAGCGCCCCTTCCAGCCGCTTGATGACGTCGCGCAGCACTTCCTGACGGGCAAAACGTTCGGCCTGGGTCATGCGGCCTCCGTGGTCAAGTGGTGAGGTGGCCGGTGATGATACACCGCCCAAGCCGCCGCTGTCCCGCGCCCTCGAGGTCCATCCACACGCCTCGGGGAGCGTGCTAACAATCCACTTTCCAAGGGAGGGGTCCATGGGGAAGTTCATCGCGTTGGCCGCCGCGCTGGTCGTGGCGGCCCCGCTCCATCCCGGCGCGGCGCCGCAGGGGTCCGCGCCAGCCGCCACCAGGGCCAAGGCCACGCCGCTCGACGACCTCGAGAAGGAGGCCTGCGACGCCGAGCTCGACGTGCTCGAGAAGCGGGTCAAGTTCTTCCAGGCGCAAGGCGTCGGCGCGGCCGAGATCGGCCGGCGCAACGAGCTGGCTCAGTCCACGCTCGGGGAGTGCCTGGCCGGCTACCGCCTCCAGCGCGCCGCCGAGCTGGAGAAGCTGGCCGACATGAAGGAGCTCGATCGGCGCGTCGGCCCCGAGGCCAGCGACGCGGTTCGGGCCGAGGCCTGGACGCAGATCCGGCGGGGGCGGCTGGCCAGCAAGCCCCGCTCCAGGCTGACCGCGGAGGAGAAGGCCGAGCTGGCGGCCGGCTCCAAGGCCGAAGTGGCAGAGACCCACGCCACCCTCGACACCCATAACGCCAAGGACCCGGCCTTCATGCGCATGGTCCACTCGTCCCTGGCCTGCTACCACGGAGTGAGGCGCGCCAAGCTGAAGGACCAGCTGACCGCCGAGCAGGCCCGCCTCACGCGAGGCGAGGGAGATCGGCAGAAGGCCTACGCCCTGCAGAGTCAGCTCAAGCAGTCCGACGAGGTGCTCTCCCGGTCGCGCGAGGCCTCCCGCCAGTGGAAGGACGGGCTGCGCAAGTGCACCGAGGAGAGGGTGGCGGTCCTCACCCGCTGCCTCGCCGTCCGGTTCGAGGACCGCCCGGCCGAGCCGGCCTGCGACTCGGAGGAGATCCAGCAGTACATCCGCTTCATCAATTGACGTCTTCGCCGGCCAAGTCGTCTCCGCTGCCGAGTTCAGCGCGTCGGGTTGACCGCTCCCCGCCCACTTGATAGCCAAGGCCTGCGTGCGCGCTCCCCGTCCGGCCTCCCTCGCCCTCTTCTCGCTCCTCGCCTGCTCTGGCGGCCTCGCCTGCCGGGCCACGCCGGCCCCTACACTGGCCTCGGCGCCGGACGGCGCGACGCCGGCCTGGGAGCTCGACAACCCCATCCGCCCCCTCCCCGCCCCGCCGCTCGGCAGCCCGGCCGACTTCGCCGCCACGCCATGGGTGACCCCGGAGAAGGTCCGGCTCGGCCGGTGGCTCTTCCACGACAAGCGCCTCTCGGCCGACGGCTCGCTCTCTTGCTCCTCCTGCCACCGCTCGGCCCACGGCTACTCCGAGCCGACCGCACACTCCACCGGCATCCGCGGCCAGCAGGGGACCCGCAAGTCGCCGCCCATCCTCAACGCCGCCTGGCCCATCTACCCGGTCTGGTTCTGGGATGGGCGCGCCGCCAACCTGGCCGAGCAGGCCAAGGGGCCGCTCGCCAACCCCATCGAGATGGCCATGCCGCTCGACGCCGTGGTGGCCACCGTCGCCGCAGTCCCGGGCTACCGGCGCGCCTTCGCCGAGGCCTTCGGCGACCCCCGGCTCGACATCGATGGGATCGCCGAGGCCCTGGCCGCCTACGAGGCGACGCGCCTCTCAGGCAACTCACCGGCCGATCGCTACGACGCCGGCGACGAGGGAGCGCTCACCCCACGGCAGAGGCGCGGTCGCGAGCTCTTCTTCGGCCGAGCCGGATGCAACAAGTGCCACCTCGGCCCCAACTACACCGACAGCCGCTTCCACAACCTCGGGTCGGGCTGGCTCCAGCCGGCGCCCGGCGCACCGCCGGCCAGCGGTTTCGCCGACCCGGGCCGGGCCGCGGTGACTCACGACCCCCGCGACACCGGGGCCTTCAAGACCCCGACGCTTCGCGAGGTCTCGCGCCGCGCCCCGTACATGCACGACGGCTCGCTGGCGACGCTGCGCGACGCCGTGGCCCATTACCGGCTTGGCGGCACCCCCAACCCCTGGCTCTCCGAACTCTCGAAGCCGATCCCGCTCAGTGGCGCCGAGGTCGACGAGCTGGTCGCCTTCCTCCTGGCGCTCGACGGCGAGGGGTTCGCCGACCAGCCCCCGCGCTCCTTCCCGAGGTAGCTGCCCCCGGCAGGCGGACTTGATTGTCGGCGGTAGCCAGCGCCGCTGTCAGACCGCCCTGCCACACTGCTGGTGTGCGGCGATTCGTGACCATCGACCTGGAGACGGTGCCCGACGAGGAGCTGGTGGCCTCGGTCGGACGCCATGGCGGTCCCAGCTACGCCGAGCAGCTCAAGCAGGTGGTGGCCGATCGGCGAGCCCGCACCGGCGGTCGCAGCGATTTCCTCCCCCTCCCTTACCACCGCCCGGTGGCCGCCTGCCTGCTCGAGGCGGTCGAGGAGCGGGGGCTGGTGACGCTCACCGGCGCCGCCTGCTGGACCGACCAGAAGGAGCCGGAGGCGCGCTTCCTCGAGCGGACCTGGGCCCGGCTCGACGGCGCCACCGTCATCACCTTCCATGGCGGCGGCTTCGACCTCCCGGTGCTGGCGCTCCGCTCGCTCAAGCTCCAGGTTCCGGCCCCGGCCTGGTTCGCCGTGGCTCGACGGGCCGGTTCACCGGCCCACGTCGACGTGAAGGAACTGCTGGCCGGCGCCGGCTCGGGGGGCGCGGCGCCGCTCGACCTCTACGCCAAGCTGGTCGG
>JANPOM010000097.1:0-16104 GCA_031427995.1 Anaeromyxobacter sp.
TTGGGCGGGGTGCGACCTTTCGGTGCCACCCACCTCCTTGGCGCGGGGCGGCCCACGCACTAAGGTTCGGCCGCATTGCCAAACTCCAGCGAGGTCTCCATGTCCGGTCGTGAAGTGGTCATCGTCGGCGCCGCTCGCACCCCCCTCGGCGCCTTCCTCGGTTCCCTCTCCGCGGTCACCGCGCCACGGCTCGGCGCCATCGCCATCCGCGCCGCGCTGGAGCGGTCCGGTGTCGCCCCCGGCGAGGTGAGCGAGGTGGTGATGGGGAACGTGCTGCAGGCCGGCGTCGGCCAGGCCCCGGCCCGCCAGGCCACCATCTTCGCCGGCCTCCCCGAGACCACCCCGGCCTGGACGCTCAACAAGGTCTGTGGATCGGGGCTGAAGGCCGTCATCTCCGGCGCCCAGGCCATCGCGCTCGGCGACGCCGAGGTGGTGGTGGCGGGTGGCATGGAGTCGATGTCGAACGCCCCCTACTACGACCGCTCGGCCCGCACCGGCGTACGCATGGGGAACGTCGAGCTGATCGACGGCCTGATCCACGACGGCCTCTGGGACGTCTACGGCCAGACCCACATGGGCATCTGCGCCGAGGCCTGCGCGGTCTCCCAGAAGATCGACCGGGCCGAGCAGGACGCCTACGCGCTCGAGTCAACCACCCGGGCCATCGCCGCCGCCAAGGCCGGCGCCTTCAAGCCGGAGATCGTCCCGGTCGAGATCGAGGGTAAGAAGGGCGAGAAGACCGTGGTCTCCGAGGACGACGGGCCCAAGGGGGCCAGGCCGGAGAAGATCCCGACGCTCCGGCCGGTCTTCAAGAAGGACGGCACGGTGACCGCCGCCGACGCCTCCTCGATCAACGACGGCGCCGCCGCGCTGGTGCTGATGAGCGCCGAGCGGGCTGCCAGGGAAGGCCGGACCGTGCTGGCCCGCATCACCGGCTGGGGCGGCGCCGCCCGCGCCCCCATCGAGTTCACGATCGCGCCCAACGACGCCATCCGGGCCACGCTCGCCAAGGCGAAGCTCGGCGTCAAGGACGTCGATCTCTGGGAGATCAACGAGGCCTTCGCGGTGGTCTCGGTGGCCAACAACCGGCTGCTCGGGCTCGATCCTGCCACCGTCAACGTCCGTGGCGGCGCGGTGGTGCTCGGCCACCCCATCGGCGCCTCCGGTGCGCGCATCCTGGTGACCTTGCTCCACGCCATGAAGGATCTCGGCAAGAAGCGCGGACTGGCCTCCCTCTGCATCGGCGGCGGCGAGGCCGTTGCCCTGATGGTGGAGCGGTGATCACATGAACAAGCTCGTCGAGTCGGCCGACGCGGCGGTCGCGGACATCCGCGACGGCGCCACCCTCATGGTGGGCGGTTTCGGCCTGAGCGGGAACCCGGAGAACCTGATCGCGGCGCTGCACCGCTCCAAGGTGAAGGGGCTCACCCTCATCTCCAACAACTGCGGCACCACCGACCTCGGGCTCGGGCCGCTGCTGCTGGCGCGGCAGATCCGCAAGATCCTCGCCAGCTACGTCGGCGAGAACAAGGAGTTCGAGCGCCAGTTCCTCTCCGGCGAGCTGGAGGTGGAGCTGGTGCCACAAGGGACGCTGGCCGAGCGGATCCGGGCCGGCGGGGCCGGCATCGGCGGCTTCTACACCCGCACCGGCGTCGGCACCCAGGTGGCCGACGGCAAGGAGTCGCGCACCATCGCGGGCCACGAGTACATCCTCGAGCAGCCGCTCTTCGCCGACTTCGCGCTGGTCCACGCACACACCGCCGACACCCACGGCAACCTGGTCTTCCGCAAGACGGCGCGCAACTTCAACCCGGTCATGGCCACCGCCGCGCGGGTCACCATCGCCGAGGCGGAGCGGATCGTGGCGCCGGGCCAGCTCGACCCCGACCAGGTCCACACCCCGGGCATCTACGTGCAGCGGCTGGTGCAGGGCGCCGGCTACCAGAAGTGGATCGAGCGCCGCACCGTCCGGCCCGCGGCCGGGGAGGGGAAGTAGCCATGCCGCTCACCCGAGAGCAGATCGCCGCCCGCGTCGCCAGGGAGCTCCGCGACGGCTTCTACGTCAACCTCGGCATCGGCATGCCGACGCTGGTCGCCAACTACGTGCCCCCGGGCGTCGAGGTGGTGCTCCAGTCGGAGAACGGCATCCTCGGCGTCGGCCCGTACCCGGTGGCCGGCACCGAGGATCCCGACCTCATCAACGCCGGCAAGGAGACGGTCACCGTCAACGCCGGCGCGGCCTTCTTCTCCTCGGCCGACTCCTTCGCCATGATCCGCGGGGGACACATCAACCTCGCCATCCTCGGCGCGCTCGAGGTGAGTGCGATGGGCGACCTGGCCAACTGGCTGGTGCCCGGCAAGATGGTGAAGGGGATGGGCGGGGGCATGGACCTCGTGGCCGGGGCCCAGCGCGTGGTGGTGATGATGGACCACGCCACCAAGGACGGGAAGCCGAAGATCCTCGACGCCTGCACCCTGCCGCTCACCGGCAAGCGCTGCGTCTCGGCCATCTGCACCGACCGGGCCTGGCTCGACGTGACGCCCGCCGGCCTGCTGCTTCGCGAGCTGGCCCCGGGGGAGACGGTCGAGTCGGTGCAGGCGCTGACCGGGCCGAGGCTTCAGGTGGCCCCGGACCTCAAGACCATGGCGGTGTAGCGCCTCGAACGGGACACCAGGGCCTCTCTTGTCTTCCCCGCTCGTCACCCTCACCACCGACTACGGCAGCGGCTCGGGCTACCCCGGGCAGCTCAAGGGCGTCCTGCTCTCGGCGGTGCCGGACCTGCGGATCGTCGACATCTCGCACGGGGTGCCGGCCTACGACCTGATGGCCGGAGCGCTGCTGCTCGAGGCCTGCCTTCCGGCCTTCCCGCTCGACACCATCCACCTCGCGGTGGTCGACCCGGGGGTGGGGACGGAGCGGCGGGCCATCTGCGTGGTCGACCCGGCCGGCCGCCGGCTGGTGGCTCCGGACAACGGGCTGCTCACACCCTTCCTCGGCGAGGGGGCCCGCGTCTACCACCTCGCGGACCCGACGCTGGTGGCGCCGCCCCGCTGCCCCACCTTCCACGGCCGCGACCTCTTCGCCCCGGTGGCGGCGGCGCTGGCCCTCGGTCTCCCCCCGGAGCGGCTCGGACCGCTCCTGCTCGACCCGGTACGGCTCCACTGGCCCCAGGCCGAGCGGAGCGCCGGCCAGATTCGAGGCGTCACCCTCTCGGTCGACTCCTTTGGCAACCTCATCACCAGCATCCTCGAGGCCGATATCGCCGGGGCCGAGGTGCGGGTGGCGCTCTGCGATGGCCGCACCGCCCGATGGGTCCGCACCTTCGGTGACGGTCAGCCGGGCGAGCTCCTGGCCCTGGTGGGGAGCGGGGGGCGCGTCGAGATCGCCGTCCGCGAGGGGAGCGCGGCCTCCCACCTGCATCGCTGGCGGGGGGTGGAGGTTCGCCTGCTCCTCGGCGGGTCGGCCACCCTTGGCGCTGCCAGCAGCCCCTGCTAGAGTTTCTCGCGAGATGAAGACCGGGGACGACAACAAGCGCAAGGCGACGCGCCTGCATCACGAGATCCCAGTGGCCTACCGCTCGGTGGGCAGCTTCCTCACCGACTGGTCCACCAACATCAGCCAGGGCGGGCTCTTCATCAATACCCGCAACCCGCTGCCGGTCGGCACCGCCGTCCGCATCCTCATCCAGCTGCCGGGCGAGCCGCAGGCGGTCGCCATCGAGGCCAAGGTCACCCGCGTCACCGACTTCGACAACCACCACAACATGGTGCCGGGCATGGGGGTCGAGTTCACCGACCTCGCCCCCGAGCGGCGCGCCGAGCTCGAACGATTCGTGCAGCGGCTCCGTGGCCAGCTCGAAGCGCCCTGATTCATCCCCGGTGCGGCTGGAGTTCGACATCGACGCGCTCGCCTCCGGCGGCGAAGGAGTGGGCCGGGCAGGCGGTCGCACCGTCTTCGTCCCTTTCACCGCCCCCGGCGACCGGGTGCTGGCCGAGGTGACCGGGAGCGGGCAGGTCCTGCACGGTGAGCTGGTCGAGTTGCTCGCCCCCGGGGCCGGGCGCCGGGCTCCGGCCTGCGCCCATTTCGGGCCGCTGGGCGACCGCTGCGGCGGCTGCGAGTGGCAACAGGCCGGCGAGGCGTGGCAACTGGAGGCCAAGGGGGCCTCGGTCCGCGAGGCGCTGCGCAAGATCGGCCGGCTCGACCCGGACGCCTCCGGCTGGCGCGCGCCCATCGCCTCGCCCCGCCCGTACCGTTACCGCTCCCGGGCCCGCTTCCACTTCGAACGGCGGGCCGGGCGGCTGGTCTACTTCGAGCGCCGCTCCCACCTGCCGGTCCCGGTGGCCGACTGCCACCTGCTGGTCGATGGGCTGGAGGGGCTTCGTCGCGCCATGGGGCCGGCCCTCGCCGCGGCGTCGCTCTGGCCGGGCGAAGTGGCGCTCGAATGGTCGGACCACGAGGGGCGCGGGGCAGCGCACCTCAAGCTGGGCACGCCTCCGTCGGCTACGCAGCGGGAGCGGGCCGAGGTGCTGCTGCGAGCGGTGGGGTCCCTGTCCGGCCTGGTCCTCACCGCCGAGGGGTGCGCGCCGGTGCTGATCGGCACCCCGGTGCTGCGCCACCAGCGGGTCCCGGGACGGCCCGAAGCCGGGCTGGCCAGCTCCCGCCCCGACATCTTCCAGCAGGCCAACCGGGGCGCCAACGCCCTGCTGGTGGAGGTGGCCCTCGATCTGCTCCAGCCCGACGGGGAGCGGGTGCTGGAGCTCTTCTGCGGCTCGGGCAACTTCACCGGTCCCTTGGCGGCGCGCGCCGAGCTGGTGGCCGCGGTCGAGGCGCAGGGGCCGGCGCTGGAGCTGGCCCGCGCCGACCTGGCCGGAGCACCGGCGCGCTTCTACTCCGGCGACGCCATCAAGCTGGCGCTGGCGCTGGCGCGAGAGAGACCGGCCGGCGGCGCCGGCGCCTTCACGCGGGCGCTGCTCGATCCGCCGCGGGACGGCGCCAAGGGGATCGGCCAGGCGCTGCGGGCGCTCGGGGTGGGGCGGGCCGTCTACGTCTCCTGCGATCCGGCCACCTTGGCCCGCGACCTGCGCGGCTGTGTCGAGGCGGGCTTCCAGGTGGAGGCGATCCAGCCGATCGACCTCTTTCCCCAGACCCACCACGTCGAGACCGTCGCGCTGCTCACCTGGGGCTGAGCCGGTCGGCCGCGCCGGCGCGGACGAGCGCAACGAGCCGGTCGGCCAGCGGCGGGTGGGTGAAACGCCAGGCCGCGTACCAGGGGTGCGGCCAGGGGTTGGCGAGGTTGTCGGTGGAGAGCCGCTCCAGGGCCGAGGCCAGTGCCCCGACCCGCCCGAAGAGCCGCACCGCGTAGGCGTCGGCCGCCAGCTCCTGGCGGCGCGAGAGGGCCGAGAGCAGCGGCCTGGTCCAGCTGCCCAGCGCGCAGCCGCCGATGGAGGCGAGGACCACCGCCACGTGGAGCGACGGTCCGTCGAAGCCGAAGGCCTGGTAGAGCGGCGCCCAGGGGAGGACGGCGGCCAGCAGGGCCAGCGCGGCGAAGGTGCCGATCAATGAGAGCGCCATCCGCTTGGCCTGGTGGTGGAGCCGGAAGTGGCCCATCTCGTGGGCGGTGACGGCCGCCACCTCCTCCAGCGGGAGGCGGGCCAGCAGCGTCCCGTCGAGCAGCACGCGCGGACGGAAGATCCCGAGCAGGCAGGCGTTGGCGTGGCCAGCCTGCCGGGCTCCGCCCACCACGAAGACCCCGCCGGTGCGGAAGCCGGCCGCGGTCGCCAGCGCCTCCAGCCGCTCGGGGAGCGGTCCGGCGGTGACGGGCCGGGCGCGGGAGAGGCTGGACGCGGCCAGCAGGGGCCAGAGCCACTGCAGCGCGAGCTGCAGCGCCACCAGGGCGGCGAAGAGCCAGAGCCACCAGGCTGGGCCGGCGTGGGCCATGAAGGCCCAGATCAGGTAGAGCAGCGGGAGGCCGATCAGGGTGGTGAGGGCCAGGGAACGTGCCCGCTGGGCCAGGAAGTCCCGCAGCCGCTCCGCTCCGAAGCCGAAAGGGGCCTCGATGGAGCGGGCCCGCCAGACCGCGAAGGGGAGGTCGAGCAGCACCAGCGCCAGCGCGGTGAGGGAGAGGAAGGCGACGAAGCGATGGGCGCCGGCGAGCCCCAGGGTGCCGAGCCGCTGGTCGAGCCAGGGCAGCGCCCCGCCCAGCAGGAGCCACCAGGTCCCGGTCGCGTCGAAGAGGGCGCGGGCCAGCGCGTGCCGGTTGCAGGCCACCGCGTAACGTCGCGCCCGCTCCGCGGCCCGCCGCGGCACCAGCCCCTTGAGCGCCGGGGGGACCCCGCGGGCCCCCGAGGCTTCACGCAGGTTGAGCGCGATGAGCCCGATTTCGACCGCCTGGGCGACCAGCAGGACTCCGAAGAACGACAGTCGAACCAGAGGGACCATCCTCAGGGGTGGGGACGGTTTTCCTCGGGTTGTGACCGGCGGCGCGAAGATCGGGCCCGACTCAACGTCCGCCTGCCGCGCTTTCCCGAGCCGGATCGGGAGGCTGCGCGGGGGTGCCGAGGAGCCCAGCCCGTGCCTTGGCGGCGAGCACCCGCCGCACGCTCTCGTCGAGGCGAGGTCTCAGCTCGGGACGCGAGCGGACCAGCTCGGCCAGCACCTCCCGCGGGTCGGGCTGCCCAGGCCATTGGCACGGGGCGGTGGTGAGGAGCAGGTCGTTGCCGGCCAGGAAGGCCTGGCGCCAGAGCCCGGTGGCGTCGCCGCCGGTGGCCTGGAGGAGCGAGGGGACGGCCAGGTCGTCGGTGACGGTGAGGAAGCCGGAGAGGTGGGCGCGGGCCACCAGCTCGGGAGAGAGGATGGCCGGCACCCCGCCGTAGGCGCTGAAGGCGACGTTGGCCAGCATGACGCCGGCCAGGGCGTCGCCAGCCGCGACGAAGGCCGCCTGGTGCCGGGCGATCTCCTGGGGCGAACGGTCGACGACCAGGAGCGCCCGGTCGCTGGAGCCGGCGGCCGGCCCATAGCCCGGGTAGTGCTTGCCGATGGCGAGGATGCCGGCCGAGGAGAGGCCGCGGGCGAAGGCGCGGGCCAGGCGCGCCACCCGGACCGGGTCGTCACCCAGCGAGCGGCCGGTCTCCGCCATGAACCCGGAGGAGGCCAGGTCGAGCACCGGCCCAAGGCTCATGTTGATCCCGAGTGAAGCAAGGTCCAGCCCGGCACGCCGTCCCCAGGCCTCGGCCTCCCAGCCGCCCTCCTCGCCCATCTCCCGGGCCGAAGGGAAGGCCGAGAGCGTGCGCAGCCCCTTGAGCCGGTTCAGCTCGCCGCCCTCGAGATCGACGGCCACCAGCAGCGGCACGCCGGCGCGCGCCTGGAGCGCAGCGATCCGGGCCGGCAGCGTGGCCGGGTCGCGCAGCGCCCTGCCGAGGAGCATCACGCCACCCTGGCGGATGGGCCCGTCGCCGCTAGGCGGGTAGGCCATCACCAGCTGCGCCACCTTCTCCTCGTCGGAGAGCCGGGCCAGCAGACTTTCGACCTCGGGTTGCCACTGCCTGGGAATGGATCGGACCGGAGCGCCGGTGGCGGGATCGCCTCCCGCCGGGGGCGAGGACGGGGTGGTGGCGCAGCCGAGCCAGGCCATCGCCAGGCCAGCGGCGAGCCCGGAAGCGAGCGGTAGGCGGAGGGTGGGTGCGGCGCGGGGCACGGAGGGAGTGAAGCCCGGCCGCGTTCCCGGGGCAAGGGAACAGCCCTGGCGGGAGTCGTCTTGCATGGGCCGGGGCACTAGACTGCCGGGGTGGAGACCCACCTCGTCCAGTTCGCCCGGCTGCTCCGGCGCAACGGCGTCCGCGTCTCGACCGCCGAGGTGAGCGATGCCGTGGGGGCGTCGGCGCTCACCGGGGTGGCCGAGCGGGACGCCCTGCGGGCCGCGCTCCGGACCACGCTGGTTAAGCGGGCCGCCGACGTGCCGACCTTCGAGGCGCTCTTCGACCTCCACTTCTCGGGGCTGGGGCGCGCCCTCGCGGCGGCCGAGCGCTCGCTGCTCGACCGGATCCGCGAGGCCGGGCTGCTCGACGGTGACGAGCTGGAGATGGTGATCCGGCAGCTGGGCCGGGCGGCGGCGGTGATGGGGCCGCTCGGCCAGGCGGTCCTGGCCGACGACAAGCTGGCGCTGCAGCGGCTGCTCCGGGCCGCGTCGCTCCGCATCGAGCTGCCGCTCCTGCTCGAGGCCCACGGCGGCTTCGCGGCGCGGCGGCTGTTGCAGGCGGCCGGCGGCGATGGGCAGGCGGGCGACCTGGCCACCGCCGAAGCGGCGCTGCGGGAGATCGGCCTCGACCCGGCCAGGCTCGACGTCCTCTCCGGCGCGCTGCGTGAAGCCTTCGCGGCCGTGGAGCGCGCGGCCCGGAGCTTCGCCGAGGCCGAGCTGACGCTGCGCGAGCGGGCCGGGCGCGCCGACGCCCTCCCCGCGCCCGGGGCGGCGCCGTTCTCACCCGCCGAGGCGAAGCGCATGGAGCAGGCGGTGCGGCGGCTGGCGGAGCGGCTGCGGGCCCGGTTGCGGCGGCGGGAGCGGAGCCGGCGGCGTGGCGCGCTGGCGGTGAGGCGGACGCTGCGGCGCAACCTGGCGCTCGATGGCGTGCCGGCCAGGCTCTGCTTCCGCGACCGGCGGCCGGAGCGCCCCGACCTGGTCATCCTCTGCGACGTCTCTCAGTCGATGCGCCACGTCTCACGCCTCATGCTCCTCTTCCTCGGCATCCTCCATGGCCGGGCGCGAAAGGCCCGGACCTTCATCTTCGTCTCCGAGCTGGGGGAGGTGACCGAGCAGCTGAGGCAGGCCAAGGAGCCGGCCCAGGCGGCCGAGCTGGCGGTCGGCTCGCGGGCCATCCCGCTGCTGGGGAACTCCGACTACGGGCGGGCGCTGCGGCTCTTCCACCGCCATCACCTCGCCTCGGTGACGCGGCGGACCACGGTCATCGTCATCGGCGACGGCAGGACCAACTATGCCCCGGCGCAGGCCTGGGTGCTCGACGAGGTGCGGCGGCGGGCCAGACGGTTGCTCTGGATCTGCCCGGAACCCAGGTCGCGCTGGGAGCAGGGGGACGGCGAGATGGCGCGCTACGCAGCCTCTTGCGACCGGGTGGCGGTGGTCACCAGCCTCGCCGAGCTGGAGGGGCTGGCGGAGGCGCTGCTCCCGCGAAGCTGAGCCCGCCTTGACGCCCCCGCCATCGTTCCATAGGTTTCCGCCGCCGTGAACCACCTCATCCAGCTCGCCAGCGCCGGCTCCAGCACCGGGATGCCCACCCCGGCGTCCAGCGCGGCGGTGGCTGGGCCGGGCAGTCGGAAGGTCTTCGGCCCCGACAACCTCTCGCGCCTGCAGCTGCAGTCGGGCTCGGACCCGGTGCTGGCGCGGATTGGGCGCGACTACACGGTGGCGGAGTACCTGGCCCGCCACGCCTCACTCACCGGCGAGCTGGTGGGTAGCGCCCGGTCGGCACCATGAGCGAGGGCGGCTCGACCGGCGTTCCAGGCGAAGCGGCTGGCTGGCGCCAGTGGCGGGCGCTTCCCTGGCTGCTGCCGGCCATCGCCTACGCCGCGCTCATCTACTACCTCTCCAGCCAGCCCAACCCCCTGCCCCCGGTCTCGTCGCGCTTCAGCGACAAGCTCCTCCACATCGTCGAGTACGCGGCCTTCGCCATGGTGGCCACCTGGGGGCTCTCGCACCTGGTGGCGCTGGCGCGCGCGGCGCGCTGGGCGGCGCTGCTCGGCTCGCTCTACGGCCTCTCCGACGAGTTCCATCAGCGGTTCGTGCCGCACCGTTCCGCCGAACTGGGAGACTGGCTGGCGGACAGCATCGGGGCCGCGCTGGGGGCGCTGCTGGCCTGGGCTCTGTTGCGACGCCGGGGGGCACGGGCTAGCATCGACCGCTGAATGGCTGAGATCAGGGCGTTCGGCGGGGTGAGCCCGCGCATCGACGCGTCGGTGTTCCTCGCCACCGGCTGCGTGGTGGTGGGTGACGTCGAACTGGCGGCCGGAGCCTCGGTCTGGTTTGGCGCGGTGGTCCGGGGCGACGTCAACTTCGTCCGCATCGGGGCCCGCACCAACATCCAGGACCAGGCCGTGGTCCACGTCACCGGCGGGACCCACCCGACCCGCGTCGGCGAAGACGTCACCGTCGGTCACAAGGCGGTCCTGCATGGTTGCACCATCAAGGACCGCTGCCTCATCGGCATCGGCGCCATCGTGCTCGACGGCGCGGTGGTGGGGGAGGAGGCCATGGTCGCCGCCGGGGCGCTGGTGCCCCCGGGCATGGTGGTCCCGGCGCGCTCCTTGGTGATGGGCGCCCCGGCCCGGGTCAAGCGCGCCCTGACCGACGCCGAGGTGGCGGGGCTGAGAGCCTCGGCCAGCCACTACGTCGAGTACGCGGCCCGCTACCGTGCCGGGGAGCGGGCGCCATGACCGCCATAGAGGCGCTGCAGGCCTGCTCGCTCTTCAGGGAGTTCACCGAGACCGGGATTCGCATCTTCGCCGCCATCGCGGTGGAGAAGACCGTCGAGGCCGGAGCGCCGCTCTTCGCCGAGGGCATGGCCGGCGAGTCGCTCTTCATCCTGCGGAGCGGGCAGGTCCGGGTCACGCAGAAGGACGCCAAGGGGGAGCGCGAGCTGGCGCTGCTCGGGCCGGGGGAGCACCTCGGCGCGCTCGGGCTGCTGGCGAAGAGCACCCGGCTGGTGTCGGCGGTGGCGGCCGGACCGTGCCAGGTGGTCGAGCTGACCCAGAGAGACTTCGCCAAGCTCCAGCCGCAGAAGCCCCAGGCCTGCCTCAAGCTGTCGCTGGCCATCGCCTCCGAGGTGGCGGGGCGGGCCGCCGAGAATCGCGAGCTGCTTCGCGACTTGACCCCGCGCAAGGCCACCGCCGCCGACTGAAGCCGCGCGCCACACCGCGCTGGACTCCCGCCGGGAGTGCGGCGACTATCGCCGCTCCATGCTGCAGCGACTCGTCGACATGCTCTCGGGACACGGCCTCCATGTGGGCTACGCCGCTGTCTTCGGCGTGCTGGTGCTCTGCGGCTTCGGGCTGCCCATGCCCGAGGACATCGTGCTGGTGGCCGGCGGCGCGCTGGCCTGGATGGGCAGCGGGCTCGAGGAGGCGAGCCTATCCAACATGCTCGACGACCCTGGGCTGCGGGCCATGGTGGTGGCCGGCCTGGGCGGGATCCTGGTGGGCGACTCGATCATCTTCTTCGCCGGCCGCAAGCTCGGCGCCCACGTCGCCGACATCGCCTGGCTGCGGCGCTTCATCACCCCGGCCCGGCTGGCCGAGGCCGAGAAGCTGATCCGCCGGCGCGGCAACGTGGTGGTGATGATCGCCCGCTTCCTCCCCGGCCTGCGCGCGCCCACCTACTTCACGGTGGGCCACTCCAAGCTGCCCTACTGGGAGTTCCTGCTCTTCGACGGCGTGGCCGCGCTGGTCTCGGCGCCGCTCTGGGTCTGCCTCGGCTTCTACTTCGGCTCCAACATCGGCGAGGCGGCCCGCCACGCCTCCCGCTTCGGGCACTACATCCTGGCGGCGGTGCTGGTGCTGGTGGCGGGCCTCGGCATCCGCTGGTGGCTCAGGCGGCGGGGTGGCCAGGGCGGTCCCCCGCTGCCCTGATCAGGCCTCACGGTTGCTCGAGGTCGGCCTGGGCCGCGGGCCGTCTCCCGCAACCTGAAAGGCCAGTCAGGACGCGCTCCTGCCTCGCCTTGACCTCGGCCGGGTGGTGCGATATCCGTCCGCATGCTCAATCGGGACGATCTGAAGCTGGCCTTGACGTTCGACGATGTGCTGCTGCTCCCGGCGGAATCCGACATCCTCCCGAAGTCGGTCGAGACCTCGACCCGCCTGACCCGAAACATCACCATCAACATCCCCATCGTCTCGGCGGCCATGGACACGGTCACCGAGTCGCGCATGGCCATCGCCATGGCGCAGACCGGCGGGCTCGGCTTCATCCACAAGAACCTCTCGGTCGACGAGCAGGCCGCCGAGGTCCACAAGGTGAAGAAGTACGAGTCGGCGGTGGTGAGCGACCCCATCACCATCGAGCCGGAGGCCAGGCTCTCGGCCGCGGTGGCCCTGATGCGCGGGAACGGCATCAGCGGCATCCCGGTGACGCAGCGCGGGAAGCTGGTCGGCATCCTCACCAACCGCGACCTTCGCTTCGAGAAAAACCTCGAGCAGAAGGTCGAGGCGGTCATGACCCGCAAGCTGATCACGGCGCGCGAGGGGGTCACCATCGAGGACGCCAAGGTGCTGCTGCACCAGCACCGCATCGAGAAGCTGCTGGTGGTCGACGCCAACTTCGAGCTGCGCGGTCTCATCACCATCAAGGACATCGAGAAGGTCCAGCAGCACCCCAACGCGGCCAAGGACAGGCTGGGGCGCCTGCTCTGCGGCGCCGCGGTCGGCGTGGGGACCGACCGCGAGGCCCGCATCCACGCCCTGCTCAAGGCCGGCGCCGACGTCATCACCATCGACACCGCCCACGGCCACAGCCGCGGGGTCATCGACGCGGTGCGCGCCACCAAGGCCAACTTCAAGGGGATCGAACTGGTGGCCGGCAACGTCGCCACCGCCGAGGCCGCCGACGCGCTCTGCGCCGCCGGAGTCGACGCCGTGAAGGTGGGTATCGGCCCCGGCTCCATCTGCACCACCCGGGTGGTGGCCGGGGTGGGCGTGCCGCAGATCACCGCCGTCGACGAGTGCGTGCGAGCCGCCGAGAAGCACGGGGTGCCGGTCATCTCGGACGGTGGCGTGAAGTACTCCGGCGACCTGGTCAAGGCGCTGGCGGCCGGAGCCTCCAGCGTCATGATCGGGTCGCTGCTGGCCGGCACCGAGGAGGCGCCCGGCGACGTCATCCTCTACCAGGGGCGCAGCTACAAGTCGTACCGGGGCATGGGCTCGATCGGCGCCATGAAGCGGGGGTCGAAGGATCGCTACTTCCAGGCCGAGGTGGCCGACTCCGACAAGCTGGTGCCGGAGGGGATCGAGGGGCGGGTCCCGTACAAGGGCACCATCGAGATGACCCTCTTCCAGCTGGTGGGTGGGCTGCGCAGCGGCATGGGCTACCTCGGCTGCAGAAGCATAGGCGAACTCCGCACCAGGCCGCGTTTCGTGCGCATCAGCAGCTCCGGCCTCCGCGAGAGCCACGTCCACGACGTGATCATCACGCAGGAAGCCCCCAACTACCGGGTCGACTAACCCCACCTCGACGGGGACCACGTGGACATCCACTCCGAGAAGCTCCTCATCCTCGACTTCGGGTCGCAGTACACCCAGCTCATCGCGCGGCGGCTGCGCGAGCTGGGCGTCTACTGCGAGATCCACCCCTGCACCATGAAGCCGGAGGCGATGCGGGCCTACGCGCCCCGCGGCGTGGTCCTCTCGGGCGGGCCGGCCTCGGTCACCGCCGAGGGGAGCCCTCGCCCCGACCCGCTGGTGTTCCAGCTGGGGGTGCCGGTGCTGGGGATCTGCTACGGCCTCCAGCTCATGGCCCACCTGCTGGGCGGCAAGGTCGGCAAGGCCCACCACCGCGAGTTCGGACCGGCCACCATCGAGGTCAGCGCCGCCTCGGCCCTCTTCGCCGGCCTGCCCGGGAAGCTCGACGTCTGGATGAGCCACGGGGACGGCGTCGAGGCCATCCCGGCCGGTTTCCAGCCCATCGCCTCCACGCCGAGCGCCCCTTTTGCCGCCGTGGAGGATCGCCAGCGCCGCTTCTTCGCCGTCCAGTTCCACCCCGAGGTGGTCCACTCGCCCCGGGGCAAGGAGCTGCTCTGGAACTTCGCCCACGGGGTCTGCGGCTGCTCCGGCGCCTGGTCGATGCGCGGCTACGTGGAGATCGCCATCGAGCAGATCCGCGCCCAGGTGAAGGACGGGCATGTCATCTGCGCCCTCTCCGGCGGCGTCGACTCGGCGGTGGCCGCGCTGCTGGTCCACCGCGCCATCGGCGACAAGCTCCACTGCATCTTCGTGGACAACGGCGTGCTGCGCGAGGGCGAACGGGCCCAGGTCGAAGAGGTCTTCAGCGAGATGTTCCACCTGCCGCTGATCACGGTAGACGCCTCCAGGCGCTTCCTCGACAGGCTGGCCGGGGTCACCGACCCGGAGCAGAAGCGCAAGATCATCGGTGGCGAGTTCATCGCCGTCTTCGAGGAGGAGGTGGAGCGGCTGGCCAGCGGCGGGGAGCGGGCCCGGTTCCTGGTGCAGGGGACGCTCTACCCGGACGTCATCGAGTCGGTCTCGTTCAAGGGGCCGTCGGCCACCATCAAGAGCCACCACAACGTCGGCGGCCTGCCCGAGAAGATGAAGCTCGGGTTGGTCGAGCCGCTCCGCGAGCTCTTCAAGGACGAGGTGCGGCGGCTGGGGCTGGAGCTGGGGCTGCCCGGACCGATCGTGCAGCGCCAGCCCTTCCCTGGGCCGGGGCTGGCCATCCGCGTGCTCGGCGAGGTGACCGAGGAGAAGCTGGCGGTGGTGCGGAAGGCCGACCTCATCGTGCAGGAGGAGATCCGCAAGGCTGGCCTTCAGGAGCAGCTCTGGCAGGGGTTCGCGGTGCTGCTGCCGGTCCGGTCAGTCGGGGTCATGGGCGACGAGCGGACCTACGAGGCCACCTGCGCCATCCGCGCCATCGAGTCCACCGACGGTATGACCGGCGACTGGGCCCGGCTCCCCTATGACCTGCTGGGGCGCATGTCCTCGCGGATCATCAACGAGGTGCGGGGCATCAACCGGGTGGTCTACGACATCTCCTCCAAGCCGCCGGCCACCATCGAGTGGGAGTAGGGCCCACCGCCCCGGGGCCCCGCCTGGCACTCCGGCGGTATCGCGCCGGACCGGTTCGGGGCTAGAATCGCCCCTCGGAGGCACTCCTCGATGACGCGACGCACCCGCCGCCTCGCTCCCCTCGCGCTCGTCGCGCTCGTCGCGCTGGCCGGTTGCCAGGACTACAACTTCAGCCCGGTCAACCAGTGCCTGATCCAGCCTGGCACCGAGCGCGTCACGCTGTCGGACATCTCCACCGCCGACATCCTCTTCGTGGTGGACGACTCCGGATCGATGGGCGGCGAGCAGAGGTCGCTGCAGCAGAGCTTTGGCGCCTTCGTCACCAACCTGAGGAGCACCAACCAGGTCCGGGTCCAGAACGGTCTCGAGCCCATCGACTTCCACATCGCCATCACCACCACTTCGGTCTTCCAGAACCAGCCGGTGCCGGGTGGCGCCACCTGCCAGGCGAGCTGCGGCGGCGTGGCCGGGCAGGCCTGCTGCATCAACGGCACCCGGCCGCTCACGGCGAAGCGCTCCTGCCAGGCCGACGCCGACTGCGCCGCGCCGGGCGGACCGTGGACCTGCCAGGGCGTCAACCAGCAGTTCGCCCCCGAGAAGAGCTGCGTCAACGGCGCCGGCACCTCCCTCGAGGACCCGGTCGCCTGCCCGGTGCTGGGCCAGTCCTGCGGAGAGCTTCAGCGGCGCTACGCCTACCGCCACGGCCCGCGCTCCTGTGCCAGCCTCACCGACTGCCGAGCCACCTACGATGCCGCCTGCCGGTCCGGCTGCGGTGGGGCCCCGGACACCGGCACCTACTGCTGCAGCGCCGCCGGCGCCGTCGACATGCTGCAGTGCAATCCGGGGGTCGCCGGTGGCGAGTACACCCTCTACCCGCGCGGCGACGTCGTGAAGGCCGCGACCTCGGCGAGCGGAGCGCCGCCACGGGTGATCCAGTTCACCAAGGACCTCTTCTGCACCCGCACCGCCGACGGCTCGGCCTGCGCCTGTCTCGGGGCCGGGGCGCCAGCCACCTGTGACCCGCCGGTGATCAACGACGCCGAGCTCACCAGGCGCAGCAACTGGTTCAAGGCCAACGTGGAGGTCGGCACCTGCGGCTCGAGCCAGGAGATGGGGCTGGAGGCGGCTCGCCGGGCCGTGAAGAAGGCGCTCCGGCTAGACGGCCTCTCGCAGCCTTCCGATGTGCTGCCCGCCGAGTGGCCGCACCCGAAGTCGAAGCTGGTGCTGGTCTGGGTCGGCGACGAGGACGACTGCTCCTCGCCCGAGGACGCCTCGCGGGGCGTGATCTTCTCCCCGACCGCCGACAC
>JANPOM010000098.1:0-11741 GCA_031427995.1 Anaeromyxobacter sp.
GCAGGCGGCCTCGTCGGTCCGCTGCTCAGCGTAGATCTACTACGCTTCCGCTGCTCCCTCCTCGGGCGCCAGCCTCGCTTCGGTCTCGGCGCTCTCGTCACATCATCTCGCCTGGGTCGGGGCACTGATGACCGTCCTGCACGCCCTCTTCTGGGCCTTCGGCCTGACGGTCTTCGTCCTCGGCCTCCAGGGGGCGCTCTACTTCCCGCTCACCCTCGCCTACCAGGTCTGGAAGCGCCGCACCCTGCGACGACTGCCGCCCTTCACCGGGCGGGTCAGCGTGGTGGTGCCCGCCTACAACGAGGCGCGCACCATCCGGGTCAGCGTGGATACGCTGCTGGAGTCGAGCTGGCCCGGCCTCGAGGTGATCGTGGTCGACGACGGCTCGCGCGACGGCACCGCCGGGCAGGTGCAGGGGCTGGCCGACGCCGGGCGCATCCAGCTCATCCGCCAGGCCAACGCCGGCAAGGCGCGCGCCCTCAACGCCGGCATCGCCGCCGCCACCGGCGAGGTGGTGGTCTACACCGACGCCGACAGCCTCTTCCTGCGCGACACGGTGGCCAAGCTGGTCCGCTGGTTCGCCGACCCCTCCATCGACGCGGTCTGCGGCAACGACGCGCCGCTCCGGGCCGGCACCGCCCTGCAGAAGCTGCTGGTGGTGACCACCCACATCGGCACCGGCTACGTGCGGCGGGCCCTGTCGATGATCGGCTGCCTGCCCATCATCTCCGGCAACCTCGGCGCCATCCGGCGGCGCGTGCTCGACGAGCTGGGCGGCTTCGAGCCGATCTGGGGCGAGGACCTGGAGCTCACCTGGCGGCTGCAGCTGGCCGGGAAGCGGATCGTCTTCGACCCGGAGCCCATGGTGCTGGCCGACTGCCCGGCCACCTTCGACGGCCTCTGGCGGCAGCGCGTCCGCTGGGTTCGCAGCTATCTCAAGATCGCGCGGCGCTACCGGGGGCGCTTCCTGGCGCGCGACGCCTGGCCCTTCTCGCTCTACCTGCCCGTCAACTTCGCCAACATGGCGCTGGTGCCGCTGCTGCAGACCGGGCTGCTGCTGGCGCTGCCGCTGGCCCTCTGGCGCGGCTGGCTCGCCCTTCAGGGCCCGGTGGAGCTGGCCGCCTGGCTCGGGCTCTCCTTCTTCTTCGCGGTGGCGATCTACAGCATCCTGCTCGACCGCGAGTGGCGCGATCTCGCCTACCTCCCCTTTGGCCTTCTCATCCTGCCGGTCTCATATTTCCTCAACGCCGTCGTCATGTACTCATGGTGGAAAGAGATGAACCGAGCCGAGGAGAAGTGGGAGAAGCTGGGGCGCCTCGAGAGCCCGGCCGCGGCCGGGCGCCGTCCATGGGGCACGGTGGTGGCGTGGGTGGTCATGGTGGCCACGGTGGCGGGCCTGGCGCTGCTGCTGCGGCCAGCGCCGGGCCTGGTCCCGATCGCCGCCACCAGGATGGCGGCCCCGGGCGGGACCGGAGATCGCGCGGCCCGGCCGGCCTTCGCGCTCGGGCTCTCCACCCACTTCAACCCGTACGACGACTGGCGCGACGCCATCCGGCGGGTGACCGATCGGCTGCTGGTCGGCGCCGGCCAGGTGGTCGGCGTGGAGGCTGGCCGCACCGAGTGGGCCTACTTCCGCTGGGCCGGCCAGGAGGCGCGCTGGTCGAACCACCAGAAGGGCTCGCCGGAGGACCTGCTGGCCACCGCGGCGGCGGAGTTCCGCGCCCGCGGCTTCCAGGTCGCCGCCTTCGTCGATCTCTACGCTCCCACCTGGATCGCCACCCACCCGGGCAGCGCCGCCATCCTGGCCGACGGGACGGCGCACCCCGAGCAGGTGAGCCTGGCCGAGCTGGCGGACGGCGAGTTTGGCCGGCTGGTGGTCCAGATGGTCGAGGAGATCGCCCGGACCCAGGCCGTCGACGCCATCGACCTCACCGAGGCGGCCTACCGGCAGACCTCGTTCGGCCCGGCCGATCTCGCCTCCTTCAGGGCCTCCAGCGGCAAGGCCGACTGGCCCCGCGACTGGAGAGGCCGACCCGACATCGAGGACCCCGAGGTCTGGGCCTGGAAGTCGGCGCTCATGGAGCGGTTCGTGGAGCGGGCCGCCGAGGCCGCCCACCGGAACGGCAAGCAGCTCTGGGTGGACGTGGCCGCCAGCTGGAAGGATCTCACCCGCGATGGAAGCGACCACGGCCACGACTACGCGCGCCTGCTGCGCCACGCCGACCGGCTGGTGGTCTGGAACTACCGCGCACTGGAGGAGCTGCCGGTCTCGGCTTCGGGCGACCTGGCCCAGCGGCTCTCGGCCACGCTCCCGGCCGGCCGCTGGTCGATGTCGGTGGGGCTCTGGGGGCCGGCTGGAAAGTACATGGCGCCCGAAGAGCTGGCCGCCACGCTGGCGGAGGCGATCGAGGGAGGCGCGCGCGACCTCTGGGTCACCCCCAACGACCAGCTCACCGAGGCCCACTGGAACGCCCTGCTCCGCGTCTGGCTGGTGACCGACGCGGCGGCGAAGGCGGAGCCTACCGCAGCGCCCGCAGCAGCAGCCCCGCCGCCACGGTGAGCTGGAAGACGGCGAAGCCGCGCACCAGCGCCGGGCCCTCCACCCGCCGGGCCACCCGGGCGCCCAGCGCGCCGCCGAGCAGGAAGCCGCCGGCCACGCAGCCGACCACCAGCCAGGGCAGGCCGCCCTGCGCCCGCGCGTAGACCAGCACGCCGGGCAGGCCGACCGGCGGCAGCATCACCGCCAGGCTGGTCCCCTGGGCCTCGTGCTGGGTGAGTCCGAGCACCGCCACCAGCAGCGGGACCATCAGCACCGCGCCGCCGATCCCGAGCAGCCCGGAGGCGAGGCCGCCGACCGCGCCGATCCAGAGGGCGTGGAGCACCTGGTTGCGGGCCGGTGGCGCGGTCGCGGAGGCGGCGCCTCGGGCCCGGCCAGCCGCCCGCCAGTTGCGGATGGCCAGCACCACCAGGAACAGCACGAACCCGAGCCGCAGCGGGCGCTCGGCCACCGCCGTGGCGCCCACCGAGCCGAGCCAGACCCCGGCCAGGAAGCCGGCGACGAGCGGCGCCACCAGCCGCCAGCGGACCCGCCCCGACCGGTGGTACTCGACCACCGCCGCCAGTCCGACCGGAAGCAGCAGGATGGCCAGCGTCATCCCCTGCGCGCCGTGCTGGCCGAGGCCGAGCACCAGCGCCAGCATCGGCACCAGCACCACGCCGCCGCCGTCCCGAAGACGCCGGAGAGGAGCCCGGCCACCAATCCGGAAAGTGCCGAGACCAACCAGGTGAGCATCAGTGCCCCAGCACGCCGAGGATCTCGGTAGCGCTGGCGAAGCGGGCTCGCGGGTCCTTGGCGAGGCAGCGCTCCGCCACCGCGGCCAGCGTGGCATCGACCCCGGGGTTGAGCTGGTGGATCGAGGGCGGCGGGTCGTAGAGGATCTGCTGCCAGAGCGTGGCCGGGTCATCGGCCGTGAAGGGCGGTGCGGCGCTGAGCAGCTCGAAGAGGATGACGCCGAGGCTGTAGAGGTCGCTCCTCGCGTCGACGAAGTGCCCCTGTGCCTGCTCGGGCGACATGTAGCGATAGGTCCCGACCACGCGCCCGGAGCCGGTGAGCGGCTCGGCCCCCTCCTGGTGGTGCTTCACCAGCCCGAAGTCCATGAGGCGGGCCGTGCGGTGGTCGTCCACCATGATGTTGGAGGGCTTGAGGTCGCGGTGGACCAGTTGGTGGTGGTGGATGTAGTCGAGCCCGGAGAGCACCTGCAGGAGCGCCCCCGAGAGCCGCTGCATCCGCCGCGGCCGGTTGAGCGCGGCGGCCAGCTCGGGGGAGAGGGCCGAGCGCGGTGGCGGCCGGGACCCGGAGAGCGGCTCGGCCGGGAGCGGCGGGTGGATTCCGTCGGGCGCCGTCTCCGGTTCCTCCATCAACGAGGCCAGGGTGCGGATGGCGTCGGCCCCCAGCTCGTCGTCGCCGGGCGAGGCCAGGCTGCCCGGGACCGGGAAGGGCGAGGCGTCGCTGATCGGTGGCGGCGGAGTGCGGACATCGTCGAGCACCGGCGAGAGGAAGGCGCGCAGGTCGAGCCCCTCGACCAGTTCCATGGCCAGGTAGGAGTAACCATCGTGGACACCGGCCTGGTAGACGCGAACCACGTTCGGGTGGTCGAGCCGCTGCAGCACCTCGAACTCACGCGCCAGCCGCCGGACCGCCCGCGGGTCGACCACCGGGGCCGGGCCGAGCAGCTTGAGCGCGGCCAGCCGGCGCGTCGTCAAGTGGCGGGTCTTGTAGACCACCCCCACGCCTCCCCGGCCGATCACCGAGAGGATCTCCCACGGGCCGATGTAGAGAGGGACCACCGTTGAAGCATAGAAACGGCTCGCTCCCCCGGTCAAACTCCCGGTGACGGCTGGGGCCCCTCCATCGAGGTCCGGGGCGCGCTCCGGCGGGCCCTGGCGGGGCGGTCCCGTGCTATAGAGCGCCGGTGCCGGGAGCTTCCGACACCGCCGAGCTGCAAGCCCGCGTCCGCGCCAGGCCGCTGCCCCGCCACGTCGCCATCATCATGGACGGGAACGGCCGTTGGGCGCGGGCCCGTGGACTGCCGCGCGTGGCCGGCCACCGCGAGGGGGCGGTCGCCGTCCGCAGCGTGACCCGCGCGGCCCGGCGGCTCGGCCTCGAGGCCCTCACCCTCTACGCCTTCTCCTTGCAGAACTGGTCGCGCCCGGCCGAGGAGGTCGAGGCGCTCATGCTCCTGCTCGTCGAGTTCCTCGAGAAGGAGCAGCAGGAGCTCCTCGACAACGCCATCCGGCTCAATGCCATCGGCGACCTCGAGCGGCTCCCGGTCCAGGTTCGCGAGCGGCTCGAGGCGGTGCGCGGCGCCACCGCCGCCGGGCGGGGGATGACGCTGACGCTGGCCCTCTCCTACGGCGGGCGCGAGGAGCTGGTCCACGCGGCAAGGGTGGCGGCGGCGAGCGGGAAGCCCATCGACGAGGCGGCGCTGGAGGCCGGGCTCTGGACCCGCGGCCTGCCCGGCCTCGACTTGCTGATCCGGACCAGCGGCGAGCGGCGCATCTCCAACTTCCTGCTCTGGCAGGCCGCCTACGCCGAGCTCTACTTCACCGACACCCACTGGCCGGGCTTCGACGAGCGCGAGCTGCTCACCGCGGTGGCCGACTACCAGGCCCGCGAGCGCCGCTTCGGCCTCACCGGCGAGCAGATCGCCGCGCAAGGTGGAGGCGAATGAAGGCCTTCGACGCCGGCAACCGGCGCAATCTCTTCGAGCGGGCCATCTCGGCGGTGGTGCTGCTCCCGGTCGCCATCTGGCTCACCTCGCTGGGCGGCTGGCCTTTCGCCGGCCTGGTGGCGGTGGCGGCCGGGCTCTGCGCCGCCGAGCTGCTGCTCATGTCCGGGCCGCTCAAGCTGGCCGAGTGGTTCGGGGTGGCGGTGGCCGGCGCCATCCCGTTGCTGGCCGCGCTCCACCGCGGCGAGACGCTGCTGCCGAGCTGGGCGCCGCTGGCGCTCGCCTTCGCCACCCTGGCGCAGTTGGTGCTGCTCCTCTTGACCCATGACCAGCAGGGCGAGGTCCCGATCCGGGCCGGCCGGGTGGCGCTGGCCTGGCTCTACTGTGGCCTGCTCGCCTCCACCCTGGTCGGGGTGCGCGTCCATGGCGGCACCGCCTGGGTGGTGCTGGCCTTCGTGGTCACCTGGGCCAATGACACCTTCGCCTATTTCGCCGGGATGCTCTTCGGCAAGCACCCGATCTACGCCAGGGTGAGCCCCAAGAAGACCTGGGAGGGGTTCGCCGGCGGCGCGGCCGGCAGCCTGGCCGGCGCGCTGGTGATCCGGTCCACCATGCTGCCCGAGCTGCCGGTGGCCCAGGCCGTCCTGCTCGGCGCCGGGGCGGCGGTGCTCGGCCCGCTCGGCGACTTCACCGAGTCGCTGCTCAAGCGGGCAGCCGGCGTGAAGGACTCGGGCAAGCTCATCCCCGGCCACGGCGGGCTGCTCGATCGGATCGACGCCCTGCTCTTCGTGGTCCCGTGGGTCTACCTCTTCGTGCTCTGGCTGGGGTGAGTGCGGGGTGAGCCCCGGCCGGGGTGCATGGTAGGGTCCCGCCGATGCGGCGCCTCGCCATTCTCGGTTCCACCGGCTCCATCGGTGTGCAGGCGCTCGACGTGGTGGCGCGCTTCCCGGACCGCTTCGAGGTGGTGGCCCTGGCGGCCGGCCGGAACGTCGAGCGGCTGGTCGAGCAGGCGCGCCGCTTCCGTCCCCGGCTCATCGCCGCCGCCGATCCGGCCGCCGCCGCCACGCTCCGCGGGCTGGTCCCGGCCGGGACCGAGGTGCGCTCCGGCGACGACGGCGTGGTGGCCGCCGCCACCCACCCGGACGTCGACTTCGTGCTGGCCGCCATCTCCGGGGGGGCCGGGCTTCGCTCCACCGCCGCCGCCGTCGCGGCCGGGAAGGACGTGGGGTTGGCCAACAAGGAGTCGCTGGTGCTGGCCGGCGAGCTGATGATGAGGCTGGCGGCCGAGCGCGGCGGGGCCATCCTGCCGGTCGACAGCGAGCACTCGGCCATCCACCAGTCGCTGCTCGGCCACAACCCGGCCGAGGTGCGCCGGCTCATCCTCACCGCCTCGGGCGGTCCGCTGCGCGGCGTGCCGGCCGGGGAGCTGGCCGGGGTGACGCCGGAGCGGGCCCTCAAGCACCCCACCTGGTCGATGGGCGACAAGATCACCATCGACTCGGCCACCCTGATGAACAAGGGGCTGGAGGTGATCGAGGCCCGCTGGCTCTTCGACGTGGAGCCGGCTCGTATCGACATCCTCGTTCACCCGGAGTCGATTGTGCACTCGATGGTCGAGTACATCGACGGCTCGGTGGTGGCCCAGCTCGGCATCTCCGACATGCGCGGCCCCATCAGCTACGCGCTCGGCCATCCGGAGCGGCTGCCGCTCGATCTGCCCTCCCTCGACCTGGCCCGGCTCGGCAGGCTCTCCTTCGAGCCGCCCGATCCGGGCCGCTTCCCGGCTTACCGGCTCGCCTACCGGGCGCTGGAGCTGGGCGGGACCGCCCCGGCGGTCCTCTCCGGTGCCGACGAGGCGGCGGTGGCCGCCTTCCTCGAAAAGCGCTGCGCCTTCACCGACATCGCCCGGCTCTGCGCCGAGGCGCTCGAGGCGCACACCGTGGAGCGGCTCGGCTCGGTGGAGCAGGCGCTGGCGGCGAGCGAATGGGGCCGGCGCGAGGCCGAGCGCCGCGTTAAGAACCGCTGACGAACGGACTGGACACGATGGACCTCCTCTTCAAGGCAGGCTCGGTGGTGGCGCTCCTGGCGGGGCTGATCTTCGTCCACGAGCTGGGCCACTTCATCGTGGCCAAGCTGCTCGACGTCAAGGTGCTGCGCTTCTCCATCGGCTTCGGCGCCCGGCTCGCTGGCTTCACCTGGGGTGAGACCGAGTACCGGCTCTCGGTGCTGCCGCTGGGCGGCTACGTCAAGATGGCGGGCGAGGACCCGACCCAGCCGGTGGCGCCGGAGGACGAGGGGCGCTCCTTCCTGGAGCAGGCGCCCTGGAAGCGGCTCTCCATCGCCTTCGCCGGGCCGGCCGCCAACCTGATCTTCCCCTTCGTGGTCTACCTCGCCCTCGGGCTGGCCCAGAACGGCACCTTGGTGCCGGGGCCGGTCATCGGCACGGTGGCGCCCGGCTCGCCGGCGGCGGTGGCCGGGCTGCGGCCGGGGGACCGCGTCGAGGCGGTGCAGCGCTCCGGGGAGGCGCCGCGGGCGGTCCGCTACTTCTCCGACCTGCGGGAGCTGGTCTCGCCGCACCCGGGAGAGTCGCTGGCCTTCTCGATCCGGCGCGGTGACGCGAGGCTGCAGCTCGAGATCACGCCGGCGCGCGAGGAGGACGTCAACCCGGTGGAGACGCGCCCCATCGGCATCATCGGGGTGACGCCGGTCCATGCCTCGGCGCTGGCGGCGCCGGCCCCGGGCACCGCCTCGCCGCTCCAGCCGCTCGATCTGATCACCCGCCTCGACGGCCGGGAGGTGCGCCACGCCGGCGACCTGGAGGCGGCGGTCTCCGCGGCCAGCTGCGCCCCGGTGACGCTGCAGGTGCGGCGCGGGCAGGGCAAGGCGCGGACGCCGGTGGCGCTGGCCGACGTGCCGACCTGCGCGGCCGGCGGCGGACCGGCCATCCTCCCGGCCGATCCGAGCACCTCGGCCTACGTGAGCCGCGTCGACGACGGCTCGCCGGCGGCGCTGGCCGGCATCCAGCGCGGGGCGCGGCTGGTCTCGGTGGCCGGCCGGCCCATCCGCGCCGGACGCGACCTCAACGCCGTGGCCCGCGAGTTCGTGCCCGGCAAGCCGGTCGCCATCGGGCTCGGCGACGGCCGCGAAGTCACGCTGGTGCCGGGCGAGGAGCAGTTCAAGGACGAGGTGACCAGGGAGCCGCGCAGCCGGCCCGTCATCGGCTTCCACCTCGAGGACCGGGAGGGCATCGACACCCGGGTGCTGGTGGCCGAGGAGGTCCCGCTGCAGCGCGGCCTGGCCGAGTTGGCCCGTGTCTCCGGACAGCAGCTCACCGAGGTGGTGCGGCTCACCATGCTCGGCATCTACAAGATCGCCACGCTCCAGCTCAGCTTCAAGAACGTGGGCGGCACGCTCATGCTCTTCCAGATCGCCAGCGAGGCGGCCGAGGCCGGCCTCAAGGTCTTCCTCTTCCAGATGGCGCTCATCAGCGTCAACCTCGGGCTGATGAACCTGCTCCCCATCCCGGTGCTCGATGGCGGCCACATCGTCACCGCGCTCATCGAGGGGGTGACCCGGCGGCGGCTCTCGCTGCGGTCCCGCGAGCTGGCCAACTGGGTCGGCCTGGCGCTGCTGCTCACCCTCATGGTGCTGGCCTTCGCCAACGACGTCATCCGCATCTGGGGTTAGCGATGCTGATCGCCGCGCTCGACACCGCCACGCTCACGCTCTCGGCCGCGCTGCTCGAGGTCGGGGAGGCCGGCGCCAAGGTGCTGGCCGAGCGGACCGAGCACCAGCCGCCGCGCTCGGTGGCCGGGGCCCCGGTCGGCCACGGCGCCCGGCTCCCGGCGGTGATCGGCGACCTGCTGCTGGCCTGCGACCTGAAGCTCTCCCAGCTCGATGGCTACGCCGTCGGCCTCGGCCCAGGCTCCTTCACCGGGCTGCGCATCGGGCTGGCCACCTTCAAGGGGTTCGCCTACGCCAACCGCCGCCCCATCGCCGGGACCTCCAGCCTGGCCTCGATGGCGCTGGCGGCGCTGCCCGGGGCGCCGGCCGGCGCGCTGCTGGTGCCGCTGCTCGACGCCAGGAGGGGCGAGCTCTACGCCGGTTTCTACCGGGCCGAGGGTGGCGGGGTGGTGGCGGTCCGTCCCGACGCGGTGCTGCCGGCCGCGGCGCTGCTGAGGTGGGTGGGCCAGCTGACCAACGGCCTCGCGCCGCTCGGCTTCGGCGAGGGGTACCAGGCCTACGCCGCCGAGTTGGAGCCAGCCCTGCCGCCGCTGACCACCGCCGTCAGGGCCCCGGTCGCCGCCGCCGTTGGCATGCTCTGCGCCCAGGCGCTGCGCGGCTCCGGCTACGACGCCGACCGGCTGGCGGCGCTCGAGCCGCACTACGTCCGCAAGAGCGAGGCCGAGGTGAAGTTCCCCGATGGCATCCCGCCCCGGCGCTGAGCCGGGCGGGGCCCGAGGAGGGCCGCATGGTGACCTGGACCGAATCGCCGCGGACCGGCGCGTCCGGCGAGGACTGAGTGAAGGTCTTCGTCACCGGGGCCACCGGGCTCATCGGCCGCGCCCTCTGCCTGGCGCTGCTGGAGCGCGGCGACGAGGTGTCGGCGCTGAGCCGTCAGGCCGCCGCCAGCCTGCCGCGCGGAGTCCGGCCGGTGCTGGGCGATCCGGCCGCGGCCGGCCCCTGGACCGAGGCGCTGGGGCAGGCCGACGCCGTGGTCCACCTGGCCGGCGAGCCGGTGGCCGGTGGCCGCTGGACGGCAGAGCGCAAGGCCCGCATCGCCGCCTCCCGCCTCGACTCGACCCGCCTGGTGGCGGCGGTCGTCGCGGCGGGCGGCCCGCGCCTGCTGGTGCAGGGGAGCGCGGTCGGCTTCTACGGCGACCGCGGCGGCGAGCCTCTCGACGAGACGGCGGCCCCGGGGCGCGGCTTCCTCGCCGAGCTCTCGGTCCGATGGGAGGCGGCGGCCGCCCCGGCGGCGGCGCGGGCCCGGGTGGTGCTGGTGCGGACCGGTCTGGTGCTGGCGCGGGAGGGCGGGGCGCTTCCGCTGCTGGCGCGCCCCTTCCGGCTCTTCGCCGGCGGGCCGCTCGGTGACGGCACGGCCTGGCAACCCTGGATCCACCTGGCCGACCAGATTGGCATGCTGCTGCTGGCGCTCGACGATCCGCGAGCCAGCGGGCCGTTCAACGCGGTGGCGCCGGCCCCGGTGCAGCAGGCCGAGCTGGCGCGGACGCTGGCCAGGGTGCTGCATCGCCCCAACCTCTTCCCGGTGCCCGGGGTGGCGCTGCGGCTGGTGGTTGGCGAGATGGCCGAGGTGCTGCTGGCGAGCCAGCGGGTGGTCCCCGCGAAGGCCGCGGCGCTCGGCTACCGGTTCCGCTTCCCGACGCTGGAGCCGGCGCTGCGGGACCTGATGGGTTGAGGGCTGACGGGCAGGCAGGACGGGGCCTTCACAGGACGGCGCCTGCCTGGGGCCCTCTCGGCCACAGCGGTGCAGGTGGCGCTGGCGATGGTGGAACGCCATCGGAAGGGCGTCAGGGAGGGTTGACAGTTTGGCAGGCGGCGGCCGAGGGTCGTGGTGGCTTTGTCAGATTGGCACCACGGCGTCCCGGTCGGCCGACCCGCTGCCGAAAGTCCCAGTGGGCCCAGCCGGTTGGAACCTTGCTTCGCTGGCGTCAGGCTTGCACAATCGAGCCCCATGCTCCGCCGCCTTGCACTCCTCCTCTCCATGCTGAGCCCAGTCGCCGGGTTGGCCCAGGCCGCCGGCGTCGTGCGGATCTCGCCGACCGCCTTCGGTCCCGCCGACTGCGCCTCGACCACCACCTCGGTCAGCCTATCCTGGACCTCCTCGGGCACCTTCGCGACCGGCGACACCTACAGCATCTACGCCTCCACCACCGAGAGCTGCCCGGTCACCGGCACGCCCGCCGGCGGCCTGATCGCGAGCGGCGTCCTCGCGACCTCGGCGTCGCAGACCTACCCGACCACCGAAACGCTGACGCGCAAGGACTTCATCACCAAGGCGGGCATCACCACCTGCGGCGCGGCCACCATCCACGTCTGCGTCCAGCACTGGCCGAGCGCCGGGACCGGCGGGACCGCGAAGGGGACCGCGAAAGGAACGGCGGACCTGGTGGTCTCTCCTGCGTCGGTCCCGGTGAACGTCTCGGTGGCCCCGGGCGACACCGCGCTCTTCGTGAGCTGGGCCGACGGCACCGACAGCGCCATCCTCGCCGTCTCCTACAACGTGACCGCGGTGGGGTCCACCGGCACGCGAACCCAGAACTTCACCAGCGTGACCGGCCTGCATCGGGTCAACAGTCTCACCAACGGCGACACCTACTCGGTCACCGTGACGTCGGTCTCTGCGGGCGGGATCGAGTCCCTCGCCTCGGCTGCGGTCACCGGCACGCCGGCACCGGTCGTAGACTTCTGGGATCGGTACACGGACGCCGCCCATCGCGAGCAGGGTGGTTGCGGCGGCGGTCCGGCCGGAGCGCTGTCTCTGCTGGGCGTGGC
>JANPOM010000099.1:0-1506 GCA_031427995.1 Anaeromyxobacter sp.
CCGGAGGCCTTGGGGCACGGTGCTACGCCTTCCCAGAGATCTTCGCTGAGAAGACCCGGGCGCTGGGTGAGCGAAGCCGCCCGCGGGACCTGTACGACGTCGTGAACCTGTTCAGGAATGACGAACGTCGCCCGGCCGCCTCCTTGGTGCTCGATGTCCTCGGCAAGAAGTGCAAGTTCAAGGGAGTCGCCCTCCCGACCTTTGGTGCGCTCGCGGCGGCAGAGCCGGAACTGCGCGCCGAGTGGGCGTCCATGCTCGGTCACCAGCTCCATGTGCTGCCTCCCTTCGAAACCTACTGGGAGGCGCTCCCCGCATTCTTCGAGTGGCTTGCCACCGGAGTGGCGCCGGGCCAGCCAAGGGCGGCGCCCACCATGGCCGGAGAGCAAGTCATTCGCCCCGCCCTTGGACGCCTGGGTGCAAGCGGCCTGGCCCACGCTCGCGAGTTCGAGACCATCCGCTCGGCAGCTGCGAACCGGCTCTGCGTGGACCTGGGCTACCTGGACTCCGTTCGTCGCATCGAGCCCTACTCGCTGCGCCGCAGCGCGGAAGGCGCCATCCTCCTCATGGCCGTTCGTACCGACAACGGCGAGTCTCGGAGCTACCGCGTGGACCTGATCCAGAGCGTCGCCGTCACGGCCCAGGTCTTCACTCCACGATTTGCAGTCGAACTTGCGGCCGCCGACCTCGCCATTCGACCGACGGTCAGTCGGTTGGGCGGAGACGGCTTCCGCTCGTACTCGCCGACGTTGGGCATACCCAGGCGCGAAGCAAGGCAGCCGCGGGGGGCGCGCGGAGCGGGCCTGACCTACGTCTTCCAGTGCGGGCTCTGCGGCAAGAAGTTCAGCCGCCAGACGAACGATGGAGTCTTGAATGCCCACAAACAGCCGGGTGGCCTTCCTTGTTCAGGGCGTACCGGCTTCTTGGTCGCCACCCGACCCTAATCCGCCCCTCCGATTGGGACCGGGTCGTGAAGGGGACCGACCGGCTCCTCGCGCGCGCCGGCCAGCCGGCCGCCGAGGTGCGTGCCACCCTGCGCGAGTTGGTGCCGGAGTATCGGCCGCCGGGCGAGGGCAGGTAGGCGAGCGAGCGAGGACGCGACCCCGGGGACCCGGGTGGGAGCGCAGGGAGGGTGGACGCGAGGCGGGGGGGCCACCGGCAAGGCGGCAAGGCTCGTGTCAGGGCCGCGGGTAAACTGAACGGATGTACACTCAACTCGCCCAGAACCCCATGTGCTATTTTCGCACCATGGCACAAGCACTCAAGGGCTGGCAGGAACTCGGTGCGAGGATCGCTGAGGCCCGCAAGGTGTCGCAGTTGAGCCAGGCCGAGCTGGCTGCTGCGGTGAAGCTCGACCGAACGGCGATCACCAAGGTCGAGTCCGGGGAGCGAAAGCTCGATTCGCTGGAGCTCGTCAGGGTGGCGGCCGTTCTCAAGCGGTCCATCGACTGGTTCCTCTCGCCGCCGCTCCCGGCGGTGGTCAGCAGGCGAAAGGAGCGCGGCTCGAAC
>JANPOM010000100.1:0-11081 GCA_031427995.1 Anaeromyxobacter sp.
CCCGAGGTGGCGGCGACCATCCCGCGCTTCCCCGGGCTGCGCCGGGCCATCCGGCTGGCGACGGCGCCGCGGGGCTAACGCCCCAGCACCAGCCGCAGCAGGGCCCGGACCGGCCGCCAGAGGTAGGTGAGCGGCAGGAGCGGCGATCGCCGCCCCACGCCGTAGCGCTCGGCCATGAAGGCCGGCGACGGGAAGAGCGAGCCGAGGCCGATCCCCTTGAGCAGCCCCAGCTGCGCCTCGAGCGTCGCCCCGCGCACCAGCAGGGAGCGCTCGAGCCGGGTCCAGGGCCACCATGGGGGAGCCAGCACCACCTCGCCGCCGCGGGCCCAGAGGATGCCGGGGCGCCGCACCGCCTCCCGCGTCTCCTCCATCAACCGGACCGAGGCGGTCACCGGCGCGCCGTAGATCCGCTCGGCCTCGTCGAGTGACGCGCCCGCAGCAAGCAGGGCGTGCAGGTCGGCGACGTGGCGCAGCAGGTAGCGCCGCTCGCCGCGGTGGCCGCCGTAGACGTGGGCGCAGAGGATGCCGAGCAGGTCGACGACGGCCGGCACGGCGCCGGCCGGCGGCCCAGCCTGGAGGGCCCTGCCCCAGACGCCATCGTCGAGCCGCTCCGGCAGGTGGCCGGGGAGCTCGAGGTGGAGCTCGACGGTGACCCCCTCCGGGCTCACCAGCGCCGGCAGGTGGTGGCCGAACTGCCTCGCCTCGCCGTGTGCGCCGAAGAGCCGCCCGTCCATGGTCGGCCCGAGGTCGGCGGTAGTGAAGCCCTCGGCGAGGAGCAGCTCGGCCGCCCGGTTGACCTCGCCGGGGTGGACGAGGATGTCGAGGTCGACCTGGAAGCGGAGCGGGAAGTAGCCCGGGGCGTGGTGGGCCAGCGCCGTCCCCTTGAGCGCCAGCGTGGCGATCCCGGCCTGCGCGAGGCGCCGCTGCAGCCTCGCGGCGGCGTGGGCGTAGAGGGCGTTCTTGGCGGCGTTGCGCGTCGCCTCGGCCTGGAGCCGGGCCATCAGGCCGGGCGGGACCGCTCCGGCCACCCCGGCCTCGGCGATGGCGTTCTGGAGCATCGGCTCGAGCCAGAGCCCCTCCGTGGCCGAGACCAGCGCGTCCCAGTCGAGGCCGCCGCTGGCGAGATGGCGCAGCCGCTCCAGGTCGAGGGCGCCGTCGAAGAGGCTCCCGAGCAGGAAGGCGCGCTCGGGCGCAGCGAGCCAGGTCTGGTGAGGCGGCACGGAGGAGAGTCTACCGCCGCCGGTCCACTCACGCCCGTCAGGCGCGGAGTCGGGCCAGGATGGCGCGCACCGTCCCGGCCGGATCCGCGAGGAGGTCGAGCCCGAGCTCGGCGCGGAAGCTGCTGGCGCCGTCGGCCATCCCGGCCAGCACCGGCAGGTGGCCTGGTCCGCCCGGGAGGCCGCGGGTGGCGACCAGCGCCGAGGACTCGAGGAGCGCGCCGAGGGCGTCGGCGGGGCCGGCCGGCTCGAGCCGGGTCGAGGGCTCGCCGCTGATCCTCGGCAGGAGCATGAAGGAGGGGGCGGGGGCCTCGGCGGCGAAGCGGCCCGGGAACCGCACGTGGGCGTCGAGCCGCCCCTTGCCGGTCTGGTTCAGCAGGCCCGGGAAGAGCGTGGCGGAGAGCCCCATCGCTTCGGCCGAGCGCCCGGAGAGGTGGAAGTCACGCGGCAGGGCGAGCAGGCGGGCCGAGGCGCCGTCGCGGCGGACGAAGAGGGTGTCGTCGCCTAGGAAGCCGGCTCCGGAGAGGACCAGCGCCGTGGCCAGCGTGCTCTTCCCCGAGCCGGAGAGGGCCGGCACCAGCAAGGTGCCGAGCTCGGGGAGGGTGAGGGCGGCGGCGTGGAGGTGGTAGCAACCGAGCGCGCGCAGGGCCACGGCCAGGGCCACCAGGAGCGGCCCCTGGGCGACCCGGTCGTCGCCGCCCTGCTCCCGAAGCAGCGCCGGGTCGACGAGGCCGTCGACGCGGGCCCCGTCGATGGTCAGCAGCGCGCCCGGCCAGGCCAGCTCGACCCGAGCCCCGTCGATGCGCAGCCGGTGGGCGCCGTAGACGAAGGCGTCTGGACCGGGCAGCCGCGGCGTGAGGGCGCTCCCGGTCCCGGGGCCGAGCCGGATCGAGAGGTCGGCGCCGGGGCCTTCCGGCGCGCCGGGCAGCGGCGCCAGCAGCCGCGCGGCCGGATCCGAGGAGAGGGTCGACGCCGTCTCGACGATCAGCCCGTGGAAGTCGAAGCGCGCCGCCATCGATCAGGCCGGCGGGGCCAGGAGCCCTTCGCTGGTGAGCTCGGTCACCAGCGCGGCCACGTCGGCGCTGACGGCGGCCGGGTCGGCCTCGGGGAAGGCGGCCGCGATGGTGCGGGCCACGGCGGCGGCGTCCGGCGCCCCGCCGGCCGCGATCAGCTTCCAGGCCAGCAGGCCGGTCCGGTTGAGCGTGAAGTAGAACTTGCTGCCGACGTGGAGCAGCACCCCGGTGCCGTCCTTCAGCTCGGTCAGGAGCACCTCGTCGCTCGGGGTGAGCCCGGGGCCGCGCTCGCCAGGGGTGTTCCGCTGCGGGGCCGGGTCGGCCGGCCAGGCGTAGGCGACCGTGTAGGGCGCGTCGGGGCCGGGAGCGCCGACGATGGTCTGGCCGTCGCGCTCGAGCCAGGCGTGGGCCTGCAGCTCCCCGTTCGCCTTGCGCACGCCGATGACGAAGCGGACCTCCTGGCCGGCGGCACGCAGGAGCGCGTAGCTCCCCAAGGCCCGGTAGAGGCAGGTGGTGGGCCAGAGGTGGAGCGGCCGGAAGAGCCGCGCCGCCAGCCGCCGCGGGTCGTCGTTGGTCGGCTCCGCCGGCCGATCGAGCGATCGCAGCAGGTCGGGGAGGGCCTGGCGCTTCACCATGAGCGGAAGGAGCGCACGCAGCGTCAGTCCGCGAGCTGCCTGGCGAAGCCTGACGAGGAGGGCCATGAACCGGTCAGCGGGCGAAGACGGCGCCGAAGGCCTGCCCCGGGCAGCTGGTGAGCTGTCGCTTCACCGCGCCCGTGCCGAAGTCGAGCAGGTAGAGGTCGTAGCCGCTGGCTGCGCTTCGGCGCGACACGGCCACCGTGCTGCTGCCGGCGTCGACGGCCGGGTCGGCCTCGTTGGCCGAGGAGATGACGCGGACGGTGGAGGTGGCGAGGTCGAAGGCGACCAGCTCGGTCGGCTGGGGGCCGGCCCCGGTCGTCGAGTGGCGGGCGTAGGCCAGCGACCGGCCGTCGCCGGAGAGGTCGAACCGGCTGGAGAGGCCAGAGCTGGTGGTGACGGCCGCCTCCCCGCTGCCGTCTGGAAGGATGGAGCGGATCTCGGCGGGGCCGGACTGGTAGGAGATGAAGTAGAGGCGGGTCCCGTCGGGCGACCACCTGGGGTTGGTCGCCGCGACTGGATCGTGCGTGACCCTGACCACGGTCCCCCCGGCGGCCGGCACCGTGAAGAGATCGGTCCAGCCCGGATAGGCCGTCAGGCCCCCCTCGAAGGCGATGGTCGTGCCGTCCGGCGAGACCGACGGCATGGCCGCGGTCAGCGTGTCGGGGGCGGCTGGCGGCGGACTGAACGGATAGGTGGTCTCGAGCTTCGTCTCCACGCCGGTGACCAGGTTGAGGACGTCGAGCTGGTTCAGGCCGGTCCTGCTGCTGGCGTAGACCAGCTTCGTGCCGCCCGGGAAGAAGGCCGGCTGGCCGGAATAGGCGCTGTCGGTGGTGAGCCGCTGGGTGCAGCTGCCGTCCGGCTTGCCGATGAAGAGGGCGGGCGTGGTGCTGGCCTGGCGGGTGAAGGCGAAGGCGAGCCAGTCGACGCCGGGGGTGCAACCCGCAGGGCGCGCGCTGCCGGCCGGATAGCCACCTGGACAGGCCGCGGGCGGAGCGGGATCGGCGGCGCAGGCCATGAGGCCTGCGGTGAAGAGGAGGGCGAGCGGACGGCCGGCCCGCGGCATTAGTGCCCCGACCCAGGCTTACTGACTACTGCGAGCGCCGATCCTCTCGCTGCGGCGGGCGGCCTCGTCGGTCCGCTGCTCAGCGTAGATCTACTACGCTTCCGCTGCTCCCTTCTCGGGCGCCAGCCTCGCTTCGGTCTCGGCGCTCTCGTCGAGTCATCAAGCCTGGGTCGGGGCACTAGGGGAAGTTGAGGTCGAGCAGGTAGCTGGGGACGGTGCCCGAGCTGCCCAGGGCGGCGACTCTGAGGTAGTAGGTCGTTCCTGCCGGGATCGAGTAGGAGAGGTAGGAGCAGAGGTTCAGGTAGTCGTCGTTGTAGGCAAGCTGGCTGTCCGAGGAGTCGTAGAGCGTCAGCGTGGTGTCGCCGGAGCCCGAGCACGCGCCCACCGATCCGATGTACGTCCGCATCACCACGGTCGCGGATGCTGCTCCGGCGTTGGTCAGGGCAAAGTAGTCGTAGTCGCCCGCAGTGATCGAGCCCGAGAGAACCAGGTCGCCGCTGTATGGCCCCTGGGCCGTGAGTCTGGTGTTGTTGGGCTCGACCTCCGGGGTCGGCGGCGGCGGGCCCTGATCGATGGTGAAGAGGGCGCCGGTGGTGCCGGAGACCGCGGTCACCAGGATGTAGACCGTCCCGCTCGCCGGCACCGTGTAGTTGCAGGCCTCGCCGGCGGAGGCACCGGCGTTGGTGCTCTGGCAGAGGAGCCCGGTCGAGAAGTTGGCGTTCGAGTAGACGAAGAGCGACACGTCCCCGGCCACGCTGCTGAGCCTCAGCGCGGAAGTCCCCGCGGCGACCCCATCGAGCCGGTAGTAGCTCGAGCCGCTCCCCACCTGGCTCGGGTAGGGAAGGAGCCCGGTGACACTCACCGGCGTGACCGCGCTCCCCTGGTTGGTGGCGTCGTCGTCCTTGTTCACGCCGGCCACCGACCTGGCGGCCAGGGCCGAATACTTCGGATCGCCGCTGGTGGTGGGCCCCACCGAGACGGTGTAGGCGACCGTCCCATCGGCCACCACGTCGTCCACGCCGTGGACGGTGACGGTCTTGGGGGTGCTCCAGTCGGTGGCGGTGAAGTAGAGCTGCAGGTAGTTCGCGGGCGCGCCGCCCGCGGACACCAGGGCCTCGCTGGAGTCGCCCGGGCTCACCGGGAGGGTCACCGTCCCCGTCGGGATGGTGTTGAGCCTGACCGTGAAGGTGGCCGTCGCGCCCGCCTCGGAGGTCACCAGGCCGGAGGTCGGCGTGACGGTGAAGCCGGCGGTGTCGGCGTCGATGGTGGTCGCGGCGATGGTCTTGGCGGTGAGGCCGTTGTACGGGCTGCTGCCGCTCGAGGTCGGGCCGACGGTGATGGTGTAGGTCTGGTCACCGTCGTCGATCGAGTCGACCACCCCCCTCACCTGGACCGTCTGGGCCGTGCTCCAGTTGACCGCGGTGAAGGTGAGGTTGAGCGTCGGGGCGAAGGTGGGGCCCGAGCTGCCGCCGGCCAGCAGCCCCTCGGCGGGGTTGCCGCTCGAGACCGGGATGACCACGTCGGCGGTGGGCGCCCGGTTGAGGACCACGGTGAAGGTGTTGACCACGCCTCCCTCGGTGACGGAGAGGGCGGCCTTGGAGACCGTGAAGCCGGCGACGTCGGTGTCGGCGTTGACCACCGGGACGGACTGGGCGGGCAGCGACGCGTAAGCGGCGTCCCCCGAGGCCGGCCCGACGGCGATGGTGTAGGCCTGGTTGCCGTCGACGACGTTGTCGACCTGCCCGATGACCGTGACCGTCTGCGCCGTCATGAAGTCGGCCGGCGTGAAGGTCAGGTTCAGGGTCGTGACCGGGATGGTCGGCGCGCTGCCGCCCTGCACCAGCCCTTCGGTCACGTCGCTCACCGTGACCGGGATGACGACGTTGGCGGCCGGGAGCTTGTTGATGCCGACCGTGAAGGTGACGGTGTTCCCCGCGCCGGTCTCCTGCGTCTGCAGGGCCGTGGCCCCGGCCGCCGGGACGATGATGGCGGCGGCATCGTTGTCGGTGTTGAGGACGGGGACGGCCTGGGTGGGGAGCCCGACGTAGGCGGCGTCACCGGTGGCCGGACCCACCGTCACGTGATAGGCCACGTTGTCGCCCAGGACCGGCGTGGTCACCTCGTCCTGTCCCGTGACGGTGACGATCTGCGGGGTGCTCCAGTTGGTCGGCGAGAAGGTCAGGTGGGCCACGCCCACCTCGTTCTCCACGCCCGAGGAGAGGAGGCCCTCGGCCGGGTTGCCGCTGGTGACGGCGACCACCACGCTGGCCAGCGGCTCGGTGTTGAGCCGGACGGTGAAGGTGGAGGTCGTCCCGTTCTCCGAGGTCACCAGCGGGGAGGACGCGGCGGCGACGGTGATCCCAGCGGCGTCGTCGTCCAGGTTGGTCACGGCCACCGTCTTGCCGGCCAGCGCGGCGTACTCGGCGGCGCCCGTCGGCGGACCTACCGCCACGGTGTAGGTCTGGGTCCCGTCGTCGATCTGGTCGTTCTGCCCGAAGATGGTGACCGTCTGAGCCACGTTCCAGTTGCCGGTGGTGAAGGTGAGGGCGATCGAGGGCTGCGAGGTCGAGGGGGAGTTCCCGCCGCGGAGCAGCCCCTCGGTGGTGTCAGCCAGGGTGACGGGGATGGTCACCGTCGCGGTGGGCTGCATGTTGAGCCGGACCGTGAAGGAGTCGGTCGTCGCCGCCTCGCTGGTCGACGCCGTCGTCTTGCTCAGGGTGAAGCCCGCGACGTCGTCGTCGGAGTTGGTCACCGAGATGACCCGGTCGGGAACGGCCGCGTAGACCGGATCGGCGGTGGCATCGACCCCGACGCCGATGCTGTAGGTGACGTTCCCGTCCTGGACGAGATCGTCGACGGGGACCACCTGGACCGTCTGCACCGCGCCCCAGTTGGCGGGCGTGAAGGTGAGCGCCACGTAGGCGTAGGCGGCCAAGGCCCCCGGCTCGAGGATCTGCCCTTCGGTGGAGTCGGAGGACCAGAGGAAGACATCGACCGGCGCGGCGGGCTGCGTCGCGAGCCTCACGTCGACCGCCACGTTCGCGCCGCCCTCGGCGGTGACGACGCTGGTCTTGCTCAGGTAGATGCCCGGTGAGGGAGGTGGAGGCGTGCTGTCGCCGCCGCAGCCGGTGATCAGCGATGCGCCCAGGATGGCGGCGGCCCACGCGGCCACGCTCGACGGGCCCCTGCTGGTGCAGCGAGCTGCGTAGGCGACGGTCTCGGACATGGCGCTGTTCCCCTCGGAGCGCTGCCGGGCCACCGGGATGGCGGCCCCGAGCGCAGCCGGCGCCATCAGGATAACCGGTGCTGGCCCGGACGCGGAGTGATCTTTTATCTCGCGATGTAGGCAGGTGTGATCTGGTCCGCCGGAGATCTCCCCGACCAGCACCTCGCACAGGTCGTCGCCGCAGGCGGACATTTCTACTTGGCTGGGGCGGACATTTTCATATGGGCGCTACAGGCGAATGTCCGATAATATGTATTATGGTGACTTCTAGCCTCCAGGGACTCGGGGAGCCTGGCCCGCGGTTCGAACCGCCCTTGAGTTGGGTCCCGGCCACATGGCAACCTGCCTGCGCGCCAAACCGGTCGCCGTCATGGCGCCTCACCCTGCCACCAAGGCCTACCGCACCGCCTGGAGATCCCTGCCCATGACCGCGTCGATCCCCGCCGAGCTCAATCCCCCACGGCGTCTGCTCCTCGGCCCCGGCCCGAGCATGGTGAGCCCGCGGGTCCTGCGCGCCATGGCCACGCCGCTCATCGGCCACCTCGATCCGGCCTTTCTCGTGATCATGAACGAGGTCCAGGCCATGCTCCGGACCGTCTTCCAGACCGAGAACCAGTTCACCATCGCCATCTCCGGCACCGGCTCGGCCGGGATGGAGGCGTCGCTGGTCAACGTCATCGAGCCTGGCGACACCGTCATCGTCGGGGTGTCCGGCGTCTTCGGCACCCGCATGGCGGATATCGTGGGGCGCTGCGGCGCCACCCTCGTGAAGCTCGAGGTCCCCTGGGGCCAGACCTTCAGCCGGGCGGCCATCGAGGAGGCCCTGAAGAAGGCCGGCAAGGTGAAGGCGGTGGCGCTGGTGCACGCCGAGACCTCCACCGGCGCCCAGCAGCCGCTCGAAGGGCTCGGCCAACTCTGCCACGACCACGGCGCCCTGCTGATCGCCGACACCGTCACCTCGCTGGGCGGCATCCCGGTCACCGTCGACGCCTGGGGCGCCGACGTGGTCTACAGCGGCACGCAGAAGTGCCTCTCCTGCCCGCCCGGGCTGGCGCCGCTCACTCTCTCGCCGCGGGCACTCGAGGTGGTCAAGGCGCGCAAGGGCAAGTGCCCGAGCTGGTACCTCGACCTCGGCATGATCGCGGACTACTGGGCCGACGGAAAGCGCGCCTACCACCACACCGCGCCCATCACCATGGTCTACGCGCTGCGCGAGTCGCTCCGCATCGTGCTCGAAGAGGGGCTGGAGCCCCGCTTCGCCCGGCATCGGCTCCAGAGCAAGGCGCTCATGGCCGGCCTGGCGGCGCTCGGCTGCGCGCCCAACGCCCAGGAGGGGCACCGCCTCCCCTCGCTCAACTGCGTCACCGTGCCGTCGGGCATCGACGAGGCGGCGGTCCGCAAGGCGCTGCTGCTGGAGTTCAACATCGAGATCGGCGGCGGCCTCGGGCCGCTGGCCGGCAAGGTCTGGCGCATCGGCCTGATGGGCGAGTCGTCCCGCCAGGACAACGTGGTGGCGGTGCTCTCCGCCCTCGAGGTGCTGCTGAAGCGGGCCGGCAAGGTGCAGCGGCCGGGCGCGGCCGTGGCCGCCGCCCTGGAGGTCTACGCCGCGTAGTCGCAGGAGATGGCGGGGAACTTGGGCCCGCCAGGAGCCGTGCATGTCCGAACCGCACGCCGAGGAGGAGACCAGGGCGCTGGCCCGGCGGATGTCCGCCGTGGTCGGCGAGGCCCACTGCATCTCCGACCCCGCCGGGCTCTCGGTCTACGAGTGCGACGGGCTCACCCACGGCCGGATCCGTCCGCGGCTGGTGGTGCTGCCGGCCTCCACCGAGGAGGTGGTGGAGGTGGTCCGGCTGGCGCGCGCCGCTGGCGTCCCGCTCATCCCAAGAGGCTCCGGCACCGGCCTCTCCGGCGGGGCTCGCCCCACGCCGGGTGGCGTGGTGGTGGCGCTCTCCCGCATGCGCCGCGTCCTCGAGGTGAACCTCGAGGACGGCTGGGTGCGGGTGGAGCCGGGCGTGATCAACCTCGACGTGACCCGCGCCGTGCAAGGGCGCGGCTGGTACTACGCGCCGGATCCCTCCTCCCAGTCGATCTGCTCCATCGGCGGCAACGTGGCCGAGAACGCCGGCGGCGCCCACTGCCTCAAGTACGGCTTCACCGTGAACCACGTCCTCGGCGCCCGCCTGGTGCTCGACGGCGGCGAGGTGGTGGACCTGGGCGGCCCCTCGCCCGACACCACCGGGTACGACCTGCTGGCCGCCCTGGTGGGCAGCGAGGGGATGCTCGGGATCGTCACCGAGGTAACCCTGCGCCTGCTGCGGAAGCCCGAGGCGACTCGCACCTTTCTCGCCACCTTCCCCTCTTCCGACGAGGCCGGCGAGGCCGTCTCCGGAATCATCGCCGCCGGCATCCTCCCCGCCGCCATCGAGATGATGGACACGCTGGCCATCCAGGCCGCCAAGGCCGCCACCGGGCTGGACTGGCCCGAGGTGGGCGCCATCCTGCTCATGGACGTGGACGGTCCGCTGGCCGAGGCGGAGCACACCTCGGCCGCCGCCATCGAGATCGTCCGCCGGGCCGGCGCCCTCGAGGTCCGCGTGCCGAGGGACGAGGAGCAGCGCCAACTGATGTGGAAAGGGCGCAAGAGCGCCTTCGCCGCGGTGGGACGCCTCAGCCCCAACTACCTGGTCGAGGACGGCGTCATCCCGCGCTCCGAGATCGCCCGGGTGCTCCGGGAGATCGGCAGGATGGCCGCCGAGGCGGGCCTTCGGGTGGCCAACGTCTTCCATGCCGGCGACGGAAACCTCCACCCGCTGGTGCTCTACGACGCCCGCAACCCCGGCGAGGAGGAGAAGGCGGCCAGGCTGGGCGGCGACATCCTCCGGCTCTGCGTGCGGCTGGGCGGCTCGATCACCGGTGAGCACGGGGTGGGCGCCGAGAAGGCGGCCTACATGGCCGACATGTTCGCCCCGGAGGACCTCGAGACCATGGCGCTGGTGCGCTGCGCCTTCGACCCGGAGGCCCGCTTCAACCCCGACAAGGTCTTCCCCTCCCCGCGGCTCTGTGGTGAGCGGCCCGGGCCCTACCGTCCCCACCCGGCCGAGGTGGCAGGGCTGGCGGAGCGCTGGTGACCTCTCCTCGTCCAGCCCAGGCCGGGGACGCCATCCTTGGCGTCCTGCCTCGTTCGGTGGTCGAGCCGGCCACGGTGGAGGAGGCGGCCGAGGCCATGAAGGGCTTCGCCCGCGACCGGCTCCACGTCGCCTTCGTGGGCGGCGGGACCGAACTCGGGGTCGGCGCGCCGCCCACCATGCTCGACGTGGTGCTGCGCACCGGGAAGCTCGCACGCATCGTGGAGCACTCGCCCTCGGACCAGATCGTGGTGGCCGAGGCCGGCCTGCCGCTGGCGTCGCTGCAGCGCACCCTGGCGGGCCACGGACAGCGACTGGCGCTCGACCCGCCCTTGCCCGAGCTGGCCACGGTGGGCGGCCTGGTCGCCGCCAACGCCTTCGGCCCACGCCGCACCCGCTACGGCACGGCGCGCGATCTGATCATCGGCCTCTCCCTGGTCCGGGCCGACGGGACCTCGGCCCGCGGCGGCGGCAAGGTGGTGAAGAACGTGGCCGGCTTCGACCTGCCACGCCTCCTGGTCGGCTCGCTCGGCACCCTGGGGCTAATCACCAGCGCCACCTTCCGGCTCCACCCGCTCCCCGAGGTGAGCGCCACCGTGGTGGTCGAGCCGATCGCCGGGGGGCAGGCGCGGGCCCTGGTGGTCGCCACCCGCGAGGCCCAGCTCGATCCCACCAGCGTCATGCTCCTGGCCAGGTCCGGCCAGCTGCGACTCGGCGTGCGCTTCGAGGGGTTCGAGCCAGGGGTGAGGCAGCAGACGGAGCGGTTCAGCGGGGTGGTCTCGGCGGTCGGCCTGCGCCG
>JANPOM010000101.1:0-4907 GCA_031427995.1 Anaeromyxobacter sp.
CGCCGGGGCGCTGAGGGCTCCGACCCGCCGAGCTGTTCCCCGCCGAACCCTGCTCCCGGCCCACTGCTACGGCCCACCGCTACGGCCCACCGCTACGGCCCACCGCTACGGCCCACCGCCACGGCCCACCGCTACGGCCCACCGCCACGGCCCACCGCTACGGCCCACCGCTACGGCCACCGCTACGGCCCACCGTTACGGCCCACCGCTACGGCCCACCGCTACTCGAGGATGAACTTCCTCGGGTTCTCGGGGATGCCGTTGACCCGCACCTCGTAGTGCAGGTGCGGCCCGGTGGACTTGCCGGTGTTGCCGACGGCGCCGATCTTGTCGCCGCGTTTGACCCGATCGCCCACCCGGACGAAGATCTCGGAGAGGTGACCGTAGCGGGTCTTGACGCCGTAACCGTGGTCGACCACCAGCACCTTGCCGTAGCCCCCCTCGACGCCGTTGAAGACCACTACGCCGTCGGACGGAGTGGAGACCCGCTGGCCGTGCGGAGTGGCGACGTCGAGCCCCTCGTGCATCTTCCGGTCGTCCGAGTAGGGATCGAGCCGGGTGCCGAAGTCGGAGGTGACCCAGCCGTGGGTGGGCCAGATGGAAGGGGTCGAGGCCAGCAGCGAGCGCTGGTCGTCGAAGTACTCCTGCAGCTGGCGCAGGCTCTGCTCGGAGCGGGCTGCTTCGACCTCGAGCGACCCGAGCTTGCCAGGAAGGGCCTTGATGTTCTGCTCGCCGGCGGGGACTGGACCGGCGGGGACCGACTCGGGTTCGGAGACGCCGACCGGACCGATGGCCAGGTTGCGCTCCGGGTCCTGCAGCGAGGTGACGGCGGTCCGGAGCTTGGCGTCGAAGCGCTCGACCCGGTCGAGGGTGGCGCCGATGTGGGCCACCTTCTCCTGCACCAGCAGCACCTGGCTGCGGAGCTGGGCGTTCTCCTCGCGGAGGGTCGAGTTCTCGGAGGAGGCCGAGAGCAGCGTCAGGTAGTGGATGCCGGTGACCAGCGCCAAGCCGGCCAGCCCCAGACCACCCCAGGTGGCTTTCCGCAACCAGGGGCGTGGGACCCGGAACTTGCGAACGGCCTGGCTGTGGTCGGAGACCACGATGACCGTGAAAATTTGGGACTTTGGCGCTTCGGCCATGCTCGAGGAGGCTCCCGACGGAAAAGCGGAAGGGCCGGGACGGGGCCCCAGCCCAATGAAGCGTTTAGATCCGAACGGGTAGCAGACCCCGCCAAAGGGTGTCAAGGAACTGTCGAATCCCCGTGGTACCCTTTTGGGGCCTACGGGGGGAGGAGCTTGAGCGCTTCGTCCGCCAGCGGATCGAGCAACCGGACCAGGGCCACGGTGATGTTGTCGTCTCCGCCCCGGTCGTTGGCGAGATCGACGAGCCGCTCCACCGCCACCACGCCCTCCTCCTCGACCAGGGCCAGGATCTCCTGGTCATCGACATGGTTGGAGAGCCCATCGCTGCAGGCCACCACCGCGTCGCCGGCCTCCAGCTCCAGCCCCATCAGATCGACCAGCACCTCGCGCTCGAAGCCGACCGAGCGGGTGATGATGTTCTTGTAGCGGCTGGTGCGGGCATCCTCCTCGGTGATGACGCCGCCGCGGAGCTGCTCGGCGACCAGCGAGTGATCCTGCGTCACCTGGTAGATGTGGCCGGAGCGGAGCAGGTAGGCGCGGCTGTCGCCAACGTGGGCGACGAAGGCGGACCGGCCGTCGACCAGCACGGCGGTGACCGTGGTCCCCATCCCGGCCAGCTCGCTGTCGGCCTGGGCCGCCTCGAAGATGGCGGCGCAGGCCTCCTCGACGGCGTGGCCGAGGATGTCTGGGAGCGGGTTCTCCTCGCCCTCCGCCCCCGAGCCGAAGAGCGCCGGCTCCTCCTCGCGGGCGCGCAGCATGGCGCCACGGATGGTGTCGACCGCCAGGCGGGAGGCGGTGCCGCCCCCAGCGTGGCCGCCCATGCCATCGGCCACGATGAAGAGGCCGAGCGGCTCATCGATGAGCAGCGCGTCCTGGTTCTGCTCGCGTCGCTGGCCAACATCGGTCAGGCCGCGAGCGGCGATCCGGAGGGGCGGTGAAGCCATTCGCGGCAGCGTACCCTTGCGATCGAGCGAGGGTCAACGCGAGATCCGGGAAGCTCCCGCCCCGAGGCGCTCTTGCTCACCGTGAAATGGTCACTGCCCGGGCGGCGGCCCGGCCCGACACCGCGCGCCGCCCGCGCTCCGCGCCGCGCTCTCCTCCGCCCGCGGAGTGGGCCGCGGCGATGAGCGCACCGGCATGCTCCAGCGCCGCCGGAGTCACCGTGGCGCCGGCCACCATGCGCGCCACCTCCTGCCGCCGCTCCTCCACCTGGGCGAGCAGCGCCACCTCCGAGGTGGTGCGCCCAGCGACCACCCGCTTCACGACCCGGTGATGGCGATCGGCGAAGGCGGCGATCTGCGGCAGGTGGGTGATGCAAATGACCTGCCGGCCGCCAGCCACCTCGGCCAGCACCCGCCCCATGGCCTCGGCCACCGCCCCACCGATGCCCGAGTCAACCTCGTCGAAGACGTAGGTGAGCACCGGGTCCCGCCGCGCCAGCGTCCGCTTCACCGCCAGCAGCAGGCGCGAGAGTTCGCCGCCCGAGGCGATGCGGGCCAGCGGTCGCGGCTGCTCGCCGGGGTTGGGTGCGAGGAGGTAGAGCGCCTGTTCGGCGCCGTCCGGGCCGAGCAGCGACCCACCGGCCGGCACGCCCCCCTCCGGCGGCGAGAAGGCGACCTCGAGCCGGCAGCGGGCCATCGCCAGGCCAGAGAGCTCGGCCTCGACGCCGGCGCAGAAGGCCTTGGCCCCCTTCTGCCGGGCCCGCGTGATCATCCCGGCCAGGGTGGCCGCGTCGGCGCCGGCCGCGTCGATCTCCGGCCTGAGCTGCTCAAGTCGCTCGCCGCCGCCGGTGAGCGATGAGAGCTCGGCCGCCATCTCGGCGCGGCGGGCCAGGGCAGCCTCCAGCGTGCCGCCGTGCTTGCGGCAGAGGGCCTTGAGGGCTTCGAGCCGGTCCTCGATCACCTGGAGCCGCTCGCCGTCGCCGCCGACCGTCTCGGCGTTGTGGCCCAGCTCGCGCCCTGCCTCGGTCAGCTCGATGGCGGCCGAGCGGAGCAGCTGCAGCGGCCCGGTGAGGCGCGGGTCGAGCGCGGCGGCGTCGGTCAGGGCCCGGACCGCCTGCCCCACCTGCTCGCTGGCGCTGCCGTCCTCGCCGTAGACCAGCCCCTCGGCCAGCCCGGCCGCCTCGCGCAGCTTCTCGGCGCTGGCCAGCACCCGCCGCTCGCCGTCGAGCGCGGCGTCCTCGCCCGGCTTCGGGTCGACGGCGTCGAGTTCCTTCAACTGGAAGGCGAGGTAGTCGGCCCGCCGGCCGCGCTCGGCCTGGTCGCGCTGCAGCGAGTCGCGCTCACGGCAGAGGGCCGAGAGCCGCCCGAAGGTCTCGCGATAGCGGCCGAGCAGCGGCGCCACGCCACCGGCCGGGGCGTCGAGGCCGGCGAAGGCGTCGAGCAGCGAGAGGTGCGTGGCCTCGTCGAGGAGCGATACGTGCTCGTGCTGGCCCGAGACGTCGACCACGCCACGCAGCGCCTCGGCCAGGACCGAGGCGGTGACCAGCACGCCGTTGACGTAGGCCCGGCCACGTCCACCGCGCTGTGCCACCCGGCGGACCAGCAGCTCGGCCGGCTCGCCCGGGGGCGGGGCGGTCACGCCGACGCCGCCGAGGCGGGAGAAGACCGGGTGGTCGTAGGGGAGCTCGAAGAGCGCCTCCACCACCGCCTCGTCGGCGCCGTCGCGCAGCACCTCGGCGCTCATGCGGCCGCCCAGCACCAGGTGGAGGGCGTTCACCAGGATCGACTTGCCGGCGCCCGTCTCCCCGGTGAGGACGTTCAGCCCCTGGCCGAACCGCACCTCCACCGCGTCGACGATGGCGAAGCCCGAGATTCGCAGGGTGGTGAGCATGAACGGAGTCTGGCACCGACCCCTGACACTGCGCAAGTATTCAGTGGTGGGAATGTTCAGGTAAGTGGATGGCGGGGGCATCCTCCAGCGCTAGCGGGCGCGGGAAGAGGCGCGAAGTCGCGAGGGCCGAGGTCACATCCGTAACCTATCCTTCGAGGCGCGGTCCGGGCCGCCGCCGCGGACGGTGTACCTCTCCGTGCACCGTGCTCCGAAGGTCTGGCGCGCCGCCAACCTGTTGTGGTGACCGCAGGCCAGTCGAAGATTCTCGATCGTGGATGGTCCCCACTCCGCCCACGGGATGATGTGGTCGAACTCCAGCCGGTGCTTCGAGCCGCAGCACCCTCCCCCGTCGAGCGGCCAGCTGCAGCGGCCGGCGTCGCGCTCCCAGACGGCGCGGCGGACGGCGGCGGGGATGGCCTCGCGCGGCCCCTCACGCCGAGGCGGGCGCCGCTCCGTGGTGGGCGGATCGGTGGGGGGCGGCTCCGTCGGGAGGAGTGCGATCGGCGTCGGAGGTTCCTGCGGCTGGATCGGTGTGGCCCCCTGAGCCTTCTCGATGCACCGGTGCGCCGTCGTATCGGCCGCCTGCTCATGTCGGCGAGGTGCTACCGCTGCCAGCGTGGTCCGCGGCTTCTCAACCTGCCCCCTCGCCCGGGCCTGCTTCTCGAGGAGCAGGTCGAGCGCCACCTCGATCACCTGCTCCATGGTGGCGCCGGGGATGGCGTGCGAGAGCCCCTCGCGGGCGGCCTCCAACTTCTGCAGGAAATGGCGCGACACGGTGACGTGGAGCCGGCGAAGGTTGGCGGTGAGCGGCTCGACGTCGTCGCGCGGCGGGAGGCCCCGCACGGGGTGGGTCAAATCGAGTTCGTGCGCACGAACCGATTCCGAATCAACCGGACCCGAGAGCGTGGGCGCTGCCTCGAAGCTGGCCGGGGA
>JANPOM010000102.1:0-1804 GCA_031427995.1 Anaeromyxobacter sp.
CGAGGTGGAGTCCTGCCGGGCCTGTGGCCTGGCCTGCGCCGACCACCCCGAGCTCAAGACCGGGCTGCCGGTCGTCACCTGAGCGTGAGAGCGCCCGGCCCCCGCGGAGGGGAGCCGGGCGCGGGGGCCAGCGGCGTGACGCTCGCCTACGGGTTGACGGGGGCGGTGCCGCAGGTGGTCACGGTGGTGGCCACGGTGGACCCGCCTCCAGTGCCGGTGGTGGTGAGAGAGCCGGTGGCCAGCACGCAGGCGAAGCCATCGGGCAGCGCTCCGCCCGTCACCGAGACGACACCGGAGGCGCCGTACTGGAAGGAGCCCACGTCGATGACCGTGTAGCAGGGCGCCCAGTTGCAGGAGCTGGCGCACTGGGTTGCGATGTTCGAGGGAGTCTTGGTGCTGCAGTAGAGCTGGCGGAAGTTCATGCCCAGGCCGTCGAGGGTGGTCGGCACGCCGCTGGTGGCCCAGGCGACCGAGATGTTGGAGCCGGCCGACTTGTTGGGTGCGGCGTAGACGTACCTGTAGTTGGGCAGGTTGAAGTTCTTGTCGGTGAAGAAGACGGGGAGGTAGACGCTGGTGGCCGGCTTGATCGGTGGACCAGGGTTCTGCGCGAATACCAGGAAGTTCGGCATTGTCGTCGGCGCCGGAGGGGCCGGCGGCGGCCCGAATACCTGGCCGGGGAAGAAGCGAGAGAACCCGTCCTGGTCAGAGACCGGTGCGACGGTCACGTAGTCAGTATAGAGGATGCGGGTCTCCGCCCAGATGGTGGTGTCGGCGTCCCACGAGCCGTTGGGGCCGTCCCAGAGGCCGTTGCCGTTGATGTCGTCGTACGGCTCGTTGGCGTCCCGGATGCCGTTGTCGTTGTAGTCGACGAAGGGCTCCCCGATGTCGATGAAGTTCTCGCCAGTGGCGCAACTCGGGCTGCCGGGCGGGTTGTAGACGCCGTCGCGCGGGCAGCCGTTGGAGCCGTCGACGAACCCCTCCTCGCCCCGCACCTTGACGATGATGGTCACCAGGCCGTCGCGCGGGTTGTGAGTGCGCAGCCCGCAGCCGTCGAGGTTGTGGGACACGGAGTACTCGCCGACGAAGGGCGTGACGTCGGCCGGCAGCTTGGCGCCGGTGACGCGCACGTAGTCGGTGGCCACGCCCAGGCCAGTCTGCCCGGAGGGCGGCACCCCGGTGTTGTAGGGCGGCGTGGTGGCCGGCGGGCCGGCGATGCCGGCCTCGGTCTCGAAGGTGGCCACGGTGGGGACGCCCAGCGCGTTCTTGTACCGGTCGGCCAGGGTCACCGTGCAGGTGGTTTGGGCGTCGGTGGTGCTGGCGTAGTTGGAGTTGAGGCAGTCCTGGTCGGTCAAGGCCGGGATGTTGCGCGGCGAGCAGGAGATGTTGATCTCGGACCCGCTCGCCTTGGCGCCGACGATGGCGATGTTGGTGGCGGCGTACTGGACCACCACGGCGCTCCCGGCCTGCGCCTTGGCGGTCACCGAGACCACGCCGGCCGTCTGGCCGGAGTGGAGCAGCACCGTGACGAGGCCGCTGGCGTCGGTCACGCCGGTCGCCGTGCAGAGCGACAGCGTGCAACTGGCGACGGTACCGATGTAGGAGCCCTGCAAGGGCTGGTGCTCGAAGGAGACGGTCAGGCCGGCCGGGTAGGGGGAGTTGGTCGAGTCGAGGAGGCGGAAGGTGAGCTGGTTCTGCTCCTGGTAGCCGGAGCCCTTGGCCCCCATGACCGCGTACTGCTGCTGCACCAGGCTCACTACGCCCGGGACAAGGGCTTCAAGAATCTGACGCTCGAGGTCCGGGTGTC
>JANPOM010000103.1:0-12188 GCA_031427995.1 Anaeromyxobacter sp.
CGCGAGGCGCTGGCGCCGCTGCGCGAGGCGGTGCGGTTCGGGCCGGAGTCAGCCGAGGCCTGGTACAACCTCGGCGTCGCGCTCGGCAGCCTGGGCGACCACGCCGAGGCTCGCGCCGCCTTCGAGCGCGCCGTGGCCAACCGCCCCGACGACGCCCGCGCCTGGGCCAACCTCGGCGTGGCGCGCCTGCTCACCGGCGACCGCGCCGGCGCCGTGGCCTGTGTCGAGCAGCTGCGCCCGCTCGACCGGGTGCGCGCCGCCAAGCTCGCCGCGCAGCTCGACGCGACGCCCTGAGCGAAGGGCCCCGCCGTGGTAGATCCGGCCCTGATGCCCAGGCCCTTCCTCGAGCAGCGGCGCAGCTGGCTGGCCGCGGCGGCCGTGGCGCTGGCTGCGGTCCTGCCATTCGCCGGCACGCTCGGCCATGGCTTCGCCCTCGACGACGGCTCGGAGGTGGTGCGCAACGATCACGTCCACTCGCTGGAACTGGCGCCGCGCCTCTTCGCCGAGGGGGCCTGGGAGGGGGCGGGCGACGTCAACCCCATCTACCGGCCGCTCACCTCGCTCACCTACGCGCTCAACCACGCGGTGGGCGGCCTCGATCCGGCCGGCTATCACCTCGTCAACGTCCTGCTCCACGCCCTCTGCGCGCTGCTGGTGTTGCGCCTGAGCCAGGCCCTCGGGGCCCCGCTGCTCGGCGCCACCGCGGCGGCGCTCCTCTTCGCCGTCCACCCGGTTCACGTCGAGGTGGTGGCCAACGTGGCCGGCCGCAAGGACGCGCTGGCCACCGCCTTCATCCTCCTGACACTGCTGGCCCACCGGTCGGCGCTCGCCCGCGGCGGAGCTCGCCTGGCGCTCCCGGTGCTGGCCTTCTCCGCCGCCCTCCTCTCCAAGGAGACCGGCGCGGTGGCGCTCGGGATCGTGGCCATCTGGGACCTGCTGGTGGAACCGGGCCGCTGGCGTGCCGCGCCTCGCCGGGCGCTCCTCCTCCATGGGATCTACGCCCTGGGCCTGGCGCTCTACCTGCTGGCCCGGCAGGCGGCGGTGGGGAGCCTCGGCGTTCCGCTTTCGATGATCCCGTTCGTGGAGAACCCGCTGCCGCACCTGCCCGCCGCCACCCGGCTCATGACGGCGGTGGCCGTACTCGGGCGCGGGCTCTGGCTGCTGGCCTGGCCGCGCTCGCTCTCGCCCGACTACTCCTGGAACGCCATCCCGGCCGTCACCTCGCCGCTCGACCCGGCCTTCCTCGCCTCGCTGGCGGTCCTCATCGCCATGGTGGCCGCCGCCGTGCTCTGGCGCCGAGCCCGCCCGGCCTTGACCTTCCTCATCCTCTGGTACGCGGGGGCGGCCTTCCCCACCTCCAACCTGCTCATCCCGATCGGCACCATCTTCGGCGAGCGGCTCCTCTACCTGCCGAGCGTCGCCTTCTGCCTGGCCGTCGCACTCCTGTATCAGGGGTTGCTGTCGCGCCCGGCGCTCTGGCCCAGGCTGGCCGGGGTGGCGGTGCTGCTCCTCCTCGCCGGGCGCACCGTGCTCTACGCCGGCGCCTGGCGTGACGAGGTGGCGCTCTTCACGGCCGCGGTGGTGGCGCAGCCCGGCTCGGCCAAGGCGCACGACCTGCTGGGCGCGTCCTTCATGGCCGAGGACCGCGCCGAGGAAGGTGCGCGGGAGCTGGAACTGGCCGTGCAGGCGCTCTCCAGCCTGCCCGAGCCGCCGCAGGCGCAGCGGGTCAAGCTGGGCGTGGCTTACGAGCGGCTGGGCCGGCTCGCCGAGGCCGAGGCCCTCTACCAGCAGATCCTTCGGCAGACTCCCGACTTCGCCGACGCCACCTGGCGGCTCGGCGTGGTCCGCTGGCGGCAGGGGCGGCACGAGGAGGCGGCGCGGCTCTGGGAGCAGGCGGTCGCGCAGCAGCCCGACCACGCCCGGGCCATGGCCGATCTAGGCCTGGCGCTGCAGGAACGAGGGGACCTGGCCGGCGCCGAGGCGCTCTTCGAGCGCGCCGCCCGGGTGAACCCGAGAACCGCCGGCCCCTGGCTCTCGCTCGGCTATCTCTACGCCAGTCGCGGGGATCTCCCGCGGGCCCGGCAAGCCTGGCTGCGCTTCCTCGAGTTGGCCCGCGACGGCGTCTTCCCGGGTCAGCGCGAGCTGGTGGAGCAGTTCCTGCGTGAGACCGAGCCTGGCCGGCGAGGCTCCGGGCCATGACGGCCGCGACGAACTCGCCCGCCCCGGAGGCACGCGCCCATTGGTCGTCGCCCCGGGTCAACTGGGCGCTGGCGGTCACCGTGGCCCTCGTCACGCTGGCGCTCGACGCCCGGGTGGCCGGCTTCCAGCTCACATTCTTCGACGACGCCACGTACCTGACCGACAACGCCCAGCTACGCGCCGGCCTCTCCTGGGACAGCGTCGCCTGGGCCTTCACCACGCTCCACTTCGGCAACTGGCACCCGCTCACCTGGCTCTCCTGGCTGCTCGACGTGCAGCTCTTCGGCTTCGACGCCGGCGCCTTCCACCTCGGCAACGCGCTGCTGCACGCCGTCAACGCCGGACTCCTGCTGCTGGTCCTGGAGCGGCTCACCGGCGCCCGCTGGCGCAGCGCGCTGGCCGCCGCGCTCTTCGCGCTCCACCCGCTCCACGTGGAGGCGGTCGCCTGGGCTTCCGAGCGGAAGGAGTTGCTGGCGGCACTCTTCGGCCTGCTGGCGCTGATGGCGTATGCCCGCCACGCGGCGCGTCCTTCGGCAAGCCGGTTCGCGGTGGTGGCACTGGCCTTCGCCGCCAGCCTGGCCTCGAAGGCGATGTGGGTGACGCTGCCCTTCCTGCTGCTACTGCTCGACATCTGGCCGCTGCAGCGCTGGTCGGGGTCGCCGCTCCCCGTCGATCCGGAGACGCCGTCCCGGCCACGGCGGACGCTCGGGGCGCTCGTCGTGGAGAAGCTGCCGCTGCTGGCCCTGGCGGCCGCAACGGCGGCCGTGACCCTGGTGGCACAGCGACGCGGCGGGGCGGTGAGCGGACTCGAGTTGGGGCTGGGCACCCGGGCCGGCAACGCCCTGGTGGCCTACGCGCGTTACCTCGGCAAGGCGCTCTGGCCTGCCGACCTCTCGGTCTTCTACCCGTATCCGGTGGACGGCTGGCAGGCCTGGCAGGTGGCCGGCGCGGCGCTGCTGCTGGCCACCCTGTCGGGGCTGGCCTTGCGCCGCGGGCGCACCGCGCCCGTTCTCCTGATGGGCTGGTGCTGGTTTCTCGGCGCACTGGTCCCGGTCATCGGTCTCGTCCAGGTGGGCGGCCAGTCGATGGCGGACCGCTACACCTACCTGCCGGGCATCGGGCTCTGGGTCGCCGCGGCCTGGGGCGCCGAGCGGCTGGCGCGCCGGGTACCTTGGCGACGCCCGGTCCAGGCCGTGGCCGCGGCCACACTGCTCGCCTGCGCCGCCGGCTCCTGGAACCAGCTCGGCTTCTGGGTCGGCCACGAGACGCTCTTCCGCCACGCCCTCGCGGTCGATCCGGGCAACGCCCAAGCCCACGCCAACCTGGCCTACGGCTTCTGGCGCGGGGGGCGGCGGGCGGAGGCGCTCGATGAGGCGAGGCAGGCAGTGGTGCTGGGGCCGGGCGGCGTGCGCGCCTGGGTCAACCTGGGCGAGATGTTCCGCGAGTTGGGCCGGCGCGAAGAGGCGCTCCGCGCGCTGCGGGAAGCGGTGCGAATCAACCCGGAATACGTCCCAGCCTGGCTGGGGCTGGGAGCCGCAGAAGCCGACGCCGGCCACCTCGGAAATGGGGTAGCGGCGCTGCGCCACGCCGTCCGGTTGGCGCCCGAAGACGCGCTCGGCTGGAAGGGGCTCGGTGAGCTGGAGGCGTTCCGCGGGCGGAGGGCCGAAGCGGCCGGGGCTTTTCGGGAGGCCCTTCGAATCCTGCCGGGGGACCCGGGACTCACAGAGCGGCTGCGCCGCGTCGAGACCGGCGAGCCTGGAGGCTGACGCCCCCAGCTACTTCTGCGGCCTGGCGCAGAGGTCGCTGCCGCGCGGCACGTTCCCCTCCAGGATCGCCTGTTTCTCGGCGTCGCAGCGCTCGACCGTGTCGCACTCCCGGCAGGCCGAGACGAAGCCCTCCACGAAGTCGTCGCGCATCTCCTTGTCGCACTTGCTAGGGTTCTGGCAGGTGTCGGCGGCGTAGACTAGCTGCGCCCGCGCCCGCTTCATGGCCGCGACCTTGGGCGAGTCGGTCGGCTGCTTGGGTGTGCCCTTGACGCCGCTCCTGGCCGCCGCCTCCGCCTCCTTCTTCTTCTTGAGCGCCTCGGCCTTGGCCTTGGCGCTGGTGACGGCCGGGTCGGCCGCCTTGGCGTCCGTCGGTTTCTGGTCGGCTGCCCAGGCGTCCGTCGAGAGGAGGAGGGCGAGTGCGACGAAGAGGGCGCGGGTCATGTGATCTCCAGGACGAGAAGCTGGGGGGTGGGCCATTCTACTCACCAATACGTGGCGCACCAGTCCGGGTCCGGTGCTCCAGGGTCGCTGCAGCACCGGTAGTAGAGGTAGTCGCGGTAACGGTGGCAGGCGGCGCAATCCCACCCGGTCACCCTGGACGTGGTGGTCATGGTGCTGCCGGTGCAGGCGGCCAGGGTCGGTGGCTCCGGAGAGGCCGGGTCGGGGCTGGGCGCGGAGTAGGTGAGGGACACGTCGCGCCTCCCGTTGACGTGGAGCGCCGGGTTGACGCTTCTCACCGTGAAGCCGTCATGGCAGCGGCCGCAGCCTGCCTGGATATGCTTGGGAATGAGGTGCGCCGGAGTGCTGGTCGCCCAGACCGGTCCGGTCGCCGGCGGAAGCCCGTGGCAGGCGCCGCAGGTCGCCTGCGTGCCGGTGGCGGGTGTCCAGACCGGGGCCGTGTGTGTGCCCCCCTGCAGCGTGGCCCCGTGGCAGTAGGCCGTGGCGCAGGTGGTGGTGGCCGGTGTCCAGCCCGGGGCCTGGACCGCGGAGACCAAGAACGGATCGCTCCCGCTGTAGCCGGTGACGGCGACCGCGCCGTCCAGGTGGCCGGCAGTGAAGGCGTCCATCGGCTTCACATGGCAGGCTTCACAGCCCAGCTTGAGGGCGAGGCCCCCACGCGTGGTGGTGGCCGTATCGCCGAGGCCGACGTGGGCGGAGTGGGCGCCCGCCGCCAGCGCCGTGGCCTGGTTGCCCCAGGTGGCGCGGGGCGGCGCACCGGTCGGCGAGTCGGTGCCGCCGTGGCACATCACGCAGTTCCGTGACCAACTGGTGCCCCCGGCCGGCAGGCTCACCCCGTGGCACCTCGCGCAGTCGCCCGCCGGGAGCTGGTCCAGCGCGGGGCCGTGGCAGCCTTGGCAGGAGTCCAGCCCCTTCACCGCGTCCACAGCATGGAAGCCGACGTCGGCCGGGTCCATCCAGGCGGCGAGGTGGGGGGAGCTGGACTCGACCAGGCCGTCGAGGTGCTTGCCACCCAGGGCCGCGGGGATGAGCTGGCCGCTGGCGTCCACGGTCTGGCTGTGGCAGCCGTTGCAGATCTTCAGGTCCGAGCCGATGGACGGGTGTGGCGCCCCTGGCGGTAGGCCGTGGCAGGTGCCGCAGGCCGCCTGGCCCTGGCCCACCCGGGTCCAGGTCGGCAGGTTGGAGCCGTTCCCGCCCTGGAAGCTGCCGTGGCAGTAAACGTTGCTGCAGGTGGCGGCGGCGGTGTCGAAGCTGGGGGGCGCGGCGTCCGGCGCCTGCCTGTTGGCCAGCGGGCCGAAGGTGAGGTCGACCCGGCCGTTCCGGTGCGTGGAGGAGCCGGAGCGCGGGTCCGGGTGGCAGGCGACGCAGGCCAGGCCGAAACCGTCCGGCGGCGGCGCCACGTGAGCGGTGTGGGCTCCCACGCCCGGTGCCGTGGTGGCCGTCCGGCCACCCAGGTCCCGGGGTGGCGCGCCGGTGAGGTTGTCACCGCCGCCGTGGCAGTCGGCACAGCCCGTGGCCTTGCCCTCGACGCGCCGGGCCACGTTGCAGGCGGCCAGTTCGATCGCAGCGACCACGGCGAAGGCGGCGACGACTCGGCGATTCAAGGTCAGCACCCCTATCGAGTGGGCCGTCATCCTACCAGCCCCCGAAGCTCTGGGATCGAGGGTCCAGCTAGGATACCCTGCGCCTTTCATGGCGCCACCAGCCGTCAGCTTGCCCGCCAAGGCCGTGGGCTCGGGTCGCTTTGCCGGTCGACGGGCCAGCGCGTTGCTCCTCGCGGTGGCCTTCGCTGCGGTCGGGTGCGGCGCAAAAAAGAGTTCCCCGCCGGCCACGACACCTGGCGAGCAGTTGCCACCGCCCATCCTCACCGGGCCGGGCGCGCCCACCGGTGCGGCGGCGGCCGGCACCATCGGCCCCGCCGGCGGGTCGATGCAGGCGCCGGACGGCCGGCTCAGCCTGGTGGTCCCGGCCGGCGCCGTGGCGACCGACACACCCTTCAACATCCAGCCCATCGTCAACACCGCGGTCGGCGGCGTGGGCGGCGCGTTCCGGATCCGCGCCGAGGGCGTGGTGCTGGCGAAGCCGGTCACGCTCGTGCTCTCCGGGCCGGACACCTACCAGTCCGGCGCCGACATCGAGGGGCTAGGCGTCAGCTACCAGGACGCCACCGGCTTCTGGTACCCGGTGAAGGGCGTTTCCCGCGACGTGGTGAGGAACACCCTCACCGTGACCACCGACCACTTCAGCGACTGGGGCGTCACCTGGCAGGCGGGCATTCCGGGGCTCTACGGCGCCTTCACGCTCGATCAGACCGTCGGCATCCCCTTCACCGCCGCCGGTAACGCCACGCTCTTCTACCAGGGCTCGAACACCACCAAGACGCTCTACGTCCTGACCGGCGGCCTGACCGGGCCGGCGTCCATCCCCTACCAGGCGGCCACCTGCGTGCCGGCCCTCCCGGCCACAACCATGGACCCGACCGTGGCGGAACTCTGGAACAGCCTCTCCCAGTTCCGCTGGTCGATCAACGGCCGCTGGGACCTGACCTGCACCGCGGCGGGCGGGGGCACCACGCAGGACTTCATGTCGGCCATCTTCGATACCTCGGGCATCAACCTGATCGACTGCGCCCGCGGCTACGTGGGGACGCCCACGCTGGGCACCGGCCGGGTCACCGGCACCTACCGCATCGACTGCGGCGCGCGCGGCCACGTCCAGGCCAGCTGGGACTTCATCGCCTGCGTCCCCGGCGTGCAGTGCGCCGGCCCCAACCCCTGCACCTTCGCTGCCATCAGCTGCGCCACCGGCAATCCGGTCTGCACCGACACCGGCACGCCCATTCCGTCCGGCGCCACTTGCGGCACCAACCTGGTCTGCAACGGCGGGACCTGCGTGGCCAGCCGCATCGTCAGCGGCACCCGCTTCCTCACGCTCTGGCCGGACCCACCGGCCGCCCAGGTGACCGACCCCGCCCCCGACCTGCTCACCGCCACCGTCGCCGCCGTGGTGCCGGACGGGCTGGGCGGCTGGGTGGCCTACCCCGGCGCCTTCGATCTCGCCGGCAACTTCACCATCGCCAACGTGCCGGCCGGGACCTACTGGCTCTCGTTCACCGACGGCGCCGGGCAGTGGTGGCTCCTCCAGACCAGCGCCAGCTCGGTGGATCTCGGCTACGACCTGGTGGGCCGGGCCTCGCCGGCGCTGGCCGCCGCCACTGGCGCCACGGCCGTCACGCTCGACTTCACCGCTGGCGGCCTCGACCCCTGGGACGTCACCGGCGACCAGCTCCAGCTCAGCTCGTCGGGCGCCGACCTCTGGGACCCGTTGCTGTCGGTCGGTGCGCTGACCATCGGCGCGACCTCCGGGACCGTGGTCGAGGACTGGTTCGCCAGCGCCGCCGGCCGGCCGCTCGACCTGTTGGCCCCCGCCGACGTGCTGGTGATCCACCAGCTGCACGGCGCCACGAGCCCCCCCAGCACCACGCCCGACCTCTCAGTCTACACGTACCTCGCCGCCACCAGGGCCGCCACGCAGACCGGCCTGACGCTGGTCGACCGAGCGCCGTTGACCACCATTGCCTTCCCGACCCTGGCGGTCCCGGCCGCGGGCGCCCTGACGGTCGACTGGAACCTGGCCGCCTTCACGGCCCTGGCTCCGAGCCTCGTCCCGGTGGCGGCCGGCGTCACCGGGTACAGCCTCAGGGTTGGCGCCAGCGCCCGGCCGCTGGCCTGGCCGACGGCCCGCTCTCGCGCCGCCGGCGAGCCGACGCTCTTCCAGCTCCGCGCGTCCGGCGGAGTTGCCGCGGCCGTAACCTTCGCGGCCCCGCTCACCTACGGCCACGCCCTCGATACGGCGACCTGGAGCGAGTGGCGCGAAGCGACGCTCACGGCCCACGCCGACTTCACGGCCACCGGAGCCACCACGCCGGTTCGCGTCGATGTCACCCTGGGCCAACGCGAGGCCATGTCGCCGGTGCCCGCCGTGCCCATCGTGCCGCTGCTTGGGCCGATCCAGTCGCTGCTGCTGAACGGCGGCGCCGCCACCGCGCCGCGCATCACTGTGGGGCTCAACCCCACGCTGGCCTGGACCGCGCCGGCCATCGGCGTGCCCACCAGCTACGCGGTGGAGCTCTACCGGCTTGCCGCCTCGGGCACGGTCAGCACGGCCACCCGCGTGGCCACGCTGGTCACCACCGGCACCAGCCTCCAGGTGCCGCCGGGTGTGCTGACCACCGGGAGCACCTACATGGCCATGGTGACGGCGCGAGCCGTGGCGGGCGAGGCGCCGGCGACCGTGCCGCTCCGCTCCGCCAACACATATGCGTGGGCCAGCACGCTGACCAGTACGTTCGCGCCGTAGAGCGGTGCCAGGCCCCAGACCGCCCCGGTGTATAGAGGGTGATCTCCCACACGCTTGGCCGCACATCGAAACGGGAGGCAGGTGAAGACGCAACAGGCCCCGAAGCCGACGCTTGACCCCAGTCCGCCGATTTCCATGAGTGGCCTGGTCTGGCCTCTCCTCGGCTTCGTGACTGCCAGTCTCTTCTTCGTCGGGAAGCCGTTCCATCTCGACGACCCGATGTACCTGTGGGCAGCCAAGCACATCTTGAAGCACCCGCTCGACTTCTACGGCTTTACCGTGAACTGGAATGGCACGGCCCAGCCCATGGTCGAGACCATGATGAATCCGCCGCTGTTCTCGTACTACCTCGCGGCTTGCGGATCACTCTTCGGATGGAGCGAGGTCCCGATCCACCTCTGCATGTTGCTGCCGGCCGTGGCGGCGCTGGTCGGCACCTACGTCCTGGCACGGGAGATCCAGGCACCACCGGCCCTGGCGGCCGTTCTCACGGCCTTCTCCCCGGGCTTCTTCGTATCGTCCACCACGGTCATGTGCGACATGCTCATGGTCGCAGCCTGGATCTGGGCCGTGGCGCTCTGGATTCGTGGGCTTCGCACCGGCCGGCAAGCCTGGAGCGCCCTGGCCGCGTTGCTCGTGGCGATGTCCGCCCTCAGCAAGTACTTCGGCGTGGCCCTGCTCCCGCTCCTGGCCGTCTACACCATCGCGAGGGAGCGGCGGCTCGTGCCGCAGCTCGCCTGGCTGGTTGCGCCCGTTGCCGTCCTCGCCGGGTATGAGGCCTGGTCGATTCAGCTCTATGGGACGGGGTTGCTCCAGGGCGCCGCGAACTATCCGCTGGCACTCCGCGCTCGCGAGGGCTGGCCGGTGTGGCCCAAGTTGTTGACGCTCTTCGCGTTCACCGGGGGGTGCTTCCTGAACGTGGCCCTCCTGGCGTCCAGGCCCTGGGCCTGGAAGCGAATGGCCGCAGCATTGGGGCTGGCCGTGGCCGTCTTCATCGTCCTTCTGATGGAGGGGACGATCGGTGACTTCCCGCTGAAGTCGGACGGCGGCTTCAGGTGGTGGATCGCCGCCCAGGTCGGGGCCTTGGCGATCCTGGGGCTGGCCACGGTCTTCCTGGTTGTTCGGGCCGTCCTCGAGGAACGCGACGCGACCTCCCTGTTACTGTCGCTCTGGGTCCTCGGGACCTGCGCCTTCTCCGCCGGAATCAACTGGTCCATCAATGCGAGATCGCTCCTGCCCATGGGACCCGCCCTGGGGCTGCTCTTCTCTCGCCGGCTTGGACGTCTCCCCCCCGACGCTGGGACGGCGCGAAGGTGGACGCGCTACTGGCCAGTCGCGGCGGGCGCAGTCGTCGCCTTCCTGGTCGCAGCGGCGGACTACGGGCTGGCGTCGGCTTCCCGGGACGCGGCGGTCGAGCTCGCCAGGGAACTCAAGCCGACGGCCAATACCGTCTGGTTCCAGGGACACTGGGGCTTCCAGTATTACGCTGAGGAGAACGGGCTCGTGCCGGTGGACTACGAGCGGAGCGTCCTCAGGCCAGGGGACCTGATCGTGGTGCCCGAATCAAACCACAACTTGACGCCGCTCCCGGCCGAGGCGATCGAGGTGACCGGGACCCGGGCGTGGCCTTCCTTCCCGGGCCTGGCCACCATGAACCACTTTGTCGGTGCCGGGTTTTACTCGGACAAGTGGGGTCCGTTGCCCTACGTTCTGGGCCCAGTCGTGGCGGAGTACTACGCCGTCGTGACGGTGGTGGGCACGATGGTGCCGTGAACCAGGACAGCCAGGCCGGTCTACAATCGGGCAGGAGCGGAGACGGGTAGTACCGAACCGTTCCTAGTCCTTGGCGTGGCACTTGTTGCAGAGCACCTTCTGGTAAGGCGCGAAGGAGGAGGCGTCTCGATCGTACATCCCGGCCCGCGTCTCGGCCTGCGTCCGCCCATGGGCGTTGGCCGGCAGCCCGGCCGCGCCCGGCGCGTCCAGTCCGGGCCAGGCGCCGCCGATGGTGATGAGCCCCGAGGCCGGCATGTTCCAGCGCAGCGCGTGGTCCCAAGCCGAGGCGTGGGCCCGGTGGCAGGAGAGGCAGGTCACCGTCTCGACGCCGGTAACCGGACCGCCGGGGGCGCTGCCATCGCTGGTGGCGTGCGTGGCCAGGGCCAGCCGCTGATCGGTCCCCTCCTCGAAGGGGACCAGCGAGGCGTAGGAGGAAGCCTGGCTGCCGGTCAGGACGCCGGTGCGGATGTACTGGTTGTAGATGGCCGCCTCGCCGCCCGCGGTGAGCAGCGCGCCGCTGCCGGCCGGGTGGACGAAGGTGCTGGTCGAGTAGGACGGCGGCAGCGTCTGGACGTGGATGCCGGTGTGGCAGTTGGCGCACCACTCCGACATCCCCTTGCCGTAGGCGACCCGGACCTGCGTGGCCCGCTCGCTCCGGCTGTAGTCGGTGGGGGCGAGCGCGATTGGCGCCGGGTTCTGGAAGGCGAAGATGCTGCCAGTTGCCTTGTTGGAGTAGCCGACGCCGCCGAGGAGCCGGTAGGCGCCCACCGACGTCACCGCGTCCGGTTGCCTTAAGGCGGTGCCGCCGTAGGAACCGGAGCCCTTGATCGGGCTGCCGGTGGCGCTCTGCGTGCCGTCGGCGTGTAGGCGTGACCGGCCGTGGGGGTCGTGGCAACTGATGCAGGTGAGGTCGCTCGACGGGTAGCCGCCCCCGGTACCGCCGCCAGGGGCGCGGGTCAGGGTGGAGTCGGAGGCGAGGCCGCGGTCGGCCCAGACGATGCTGTGGCCATGTCGTTGACCCGGGCTGGTCTCGGTCTGCGTCGATCCGACCCAGACGTAGTCGCGCGTGAGCCAGGCGAAGTCGCCGCCGGGCGTGAAGGCGGACGGAGGCGTGAGGGAGGTGGCCCCCAAGGTGAAAACCCGGTAGGTCGACGGCGTGATTCCGCCGTGGCAGTTGAGGCAGACGCCGGACTGGTCGCTGGCCTTCAGGAGGTAGGGCCCGGCTCGATACTGCGGAACGCCGGTGGCGACCGCCGCGCCCCCCTTCGAGTTGTGCATGGTGTGGCAGCCCTCGCAGGCGCCCACGCCACCGTCGTGGAACGCCAGCGCCCGGCCAGGTCCCGCGGCGAGGAGCAGGGCGAATGTCAGCGTCGGCCAGCGCACGGATGCGCTGAGCCTACCACGCGCCATGCTCCGCGGGACCCAGTCGCCGCGTCGCAGGTGCGTGATCCGGGCGCCGATATCTCGACCGCCAACATTCGGCAACCCGGTGCGGCGGTGCGCCGCGCATGCATCGGATCTGGGTGATGCGCGGTGTGTGTGATTTGCCCACGCGACGTCGGCGCTGGGTGAGAACACCCAGCGCAGGTTCTGCGGCGGTTGGAGATCGGAAGGAATTTAGCCGGTTGCCGG
>JANPOM010000104.1:0-1922 GCA_031427995.1 Anaeromyxobacter sp.
GAATCCAGACCTCCTGACATAGGACTCGGAATCGCTCGCCTGTAGCTGGTTCCCGGCGTCAGTACCCGGTTGGGGTGCGAACCCAAACCTGTCCGCTTTTTTGGCCGGCGGCAGACAGTCCGGGCATGGCCGAACTCCAGCAGGAGCTGTTCACTGGGACGGGGGTGCCCGACGGCACGGTGGCCGTGAACGCACGGTGCTTGGTGCGGACGGAGGCTGGGCACCGCGTCGTGCTCGTCGCGGGAATCGTGCTGTGCCAGTACTCGGCCGGCGATGCCATGGCCGAGGCCCACGCGATGGTGAGCCTTGTCGATCAGGGCTGGGCGGAGCAGCGAGATATCGCCAGGGCGTTCGGTCGCTCGTCTCGAACTCTGCGCCGCCTCCAGCGCCGCTTCGAAGCCGGTGGCCTGGCGGCACTCGCTCGCGCAGATGGCTATCCGGCCGGGCGACCCCGACTCCCGCGGTCCCGAGAGCAGTTGGTGTCGCGGCTCAAGGCGGCGGGCCACTCCAATCGGGAGATCGCCCGCCGTGTCGGTGTCAGCGAGGTTGCGGTCCGAAAGCTTCTCGCGCGACTGGGCTGGCGTGCCCCCCGCACCGTGCAGGCGCGCCTCCCGTTGGCCGAGTCGACTGCGAACCCAAACCTGTCCGCTCTCCCAGCTGCGCCGCCCGCGGCGGAACCTGGAATGCCGCAGCCGAAGGGATCGTCAGCGGTCGCCGGGACGTCGAAGGGTGCGAACCCAAACCTGTCCGCTTTCGCGCCGACGGCCGCTGGTGGAGCCGCGCAGTCGGTCTCGGTGGACACGGATCCGGCCGACCGCGGCGGTGACCGACTGCTCGCATACCTGGGACTCCTGGACGACGCGGCGCCGCTCTTCCGGGCCGGCACCCGCGTCCCGCGCGCCGGCGTCCTGCTCGCGCTCCCGGCCCTCACCGAGAGCGGCGTCTTCGACATTGCCCGGGAGGTCTACGGCTCCATCGGCCCGGCATTCTACGGGCTGCGCACCACCGTCGTCGCCATGCTGCTCATGGCGCTGCTGCGCCTCAAGAGGCCCGAGGCGCTCAAGGAACACTCGCCCGGCGATCTCGGCCGTCTCCTCGGCCTCGATCGCGCACCCGAGGTGAAGACGCTGCGGCGCAAGCTCACCCGCCTCGCCGCCCTGGGGCGCGCCACCGAGTTCGGCCGAGCGCTCGCAAGGCGGCGGGTCGAAGCTCGGGGCGCCACGCTGGGCTTCCTCTACGTGGACGGCCACGTGCGCGCCTATCACGGGAAACACGCACTGCCGAAGGCTCACCTGGCCCGCATGCGCATCGCCATGCCGGCCACCACCGACTACTGGACCAACGATCAACACGGCGACCCGCTCTTCGTCGTCACCGCCGAGGCCAACGCGGGGCTCGTCACCATGTTGCCGATCCTGCTCGCCGAGGTGCGTGGGCTCGTCGGCGTGCGACGCGTCACGGTGGTCTTCGACCGCGGTGGGTGGAGCCCAGCGCTCTTCCAGAAGATCATCCACGACGGCTTCGATGTCCTCACCTACCGCAAGGGCCGCTGGCGCCGCATTCCAAGGTCCCGCTTCCGCATCCACAAGGGCGTCATCGAGGGGCGCAAGATCAACTACGCCCTCGCCGACCAGGGCATCGCGCTCCTTGGGGGGAAGCTCCGCATGAGGCAGGTCACCAGGCTCTCAGGTGATGGCCACCAGACACCCATCGTTACATCCCGACGCGACCTCTCGGCGCTCCAGGTGGCGCACCGCATGTTTGAGCGCTGGCGCCAGGAGAACTTCTTCAAGTACCTCCGCGAGGAGTACGCCCTCGACGCGCTCGCCGACCACGCGGTCGTCCCCGACAACCCCACCCGCGACGTCCCGAACCCGGTGCGCCGCCGCCTCGACGACAAGATCCGCGAGGCCCGCGCCGAG
>JANPOM010000105.1:0-1733 GCA_031427995.1 Anaeromyxobacter sp.
AGGTGCTCGGCTACCTGCTGCTCGTCCCCATCGGCGTGGTGGCCGCCATCGGCATCGGCGCCGGTGCCTACCACGCCGCGCGAGGCGGCCAGAACGGCGGCACCCAGGCCGGCGTGCAGGTGTCGGCCATGTTCCTCGGGATCTGGCAGGCCTGGACGGCGGCCAGCCTGGCCATGCAGGAACAGGAGTCGCTCGACCTGCGCCGCTACCTGATCTACCCGCTGCGCCCCGGGATGCTCTGGCTCCACGGGCAAGTGGCCGGGATGCTCGGCGACCCGCTGGCGCTCTTCTGGTGCCTGCTCCTTGGCGGCGGCTTCGTCGGCGCGGCGCTGGGGCGCTTCGGCGGCTGGCTGCCGGCGCTGGGCCTGCTGATGGCGCTCTTCGCGGTTGCCACGGTCGCCTGGCTGGCGCTGATCCAGGAGCTGGGCGCCCGGGTGCTGCGCCGGACCCGGCTGAAGTCGCTCCTCTTCGCCTTCGTCTACGTGGGGGCGACCCTGCTGGCGGTGGTGGTGGCCGGCTTCGGGAAGCAGAAGCCGAACCTGCGCGACCTGCTTGCGGTCTTCGAGTGGGTCCAGTGGATCGGCTGGCCGGGGGCGATGGCGGCGGGGGCGGGGCGGCGGCTCTTTCGCGGCGAGCTCCTGGCGGCCCTTCCCTGGATGGTGGCGCTGGCGGCGACCACGGCCGCGGCCGGCTGGGCCGCCTTCCGGCTGGCGCTCTCCGAGGCTCGCGACGGCGGCGGCGCCGGCAGCTCGACGGTGGGGAAGGGGCTGGGGGGAGGCATCGGCAGGCTCTGGCCCGGTCCGGGCGGGGCGCTGCTGGAGCGAGAGGTGACCTTCCTGTCGCGCCACCCGCTGCCGCTGGTCCTCTCCATCATCCTGCCGGCGGTGGCCGGGTTGATCGCCTGGAAGGCCCTGCCCTACATTCCGGCCGAGGCCGGCGAGGTGGTGCGGGCCTTGCCCATCCTCGGCGTGGCCCTCTACGTCCACCTCGCCACCCAGAGCTTCTGGCTCAACGGCTTCGGTTGGGAGCGTGGCGGGGCGCGGCTCTACTTCCTGGCGCCGCTGCGGCTCGAGGCGGTGCTGGTGGCCAAGAACCTCTCGGTGGGGGCGCTGGCGCTCGGCATCGAGCTGATCTCGGTGTCGCTCATGCTGCTGGTCGGTGGCTGGCCGCCCTGGTGGGCGCTGGCCGGCACCGTGGCGCTCCATCTCGGGTCCGCCCCCTGGTTCTTCGCCGTCGGCAACGCCGTCTCGATCCTAAATCCGCGCGTGGCGCCGCTGACGCTGCAGCGAAGCGGAACGCTGCCGGCGCTCTCCGCGCTGGCCGGGATGGTCGCCTTCTCCGGAATCGCCGGGCTCTTCGCGCTGCCGGTGCTGCTGGCGCTCCGGCTCGACACCGCCTGGCTCCTGCCGGTGGCCTGGCTCCTGCTCGGGGCCGGAGGGGGCCTGCTCTGGTGGCGCACGCTGCCGGCCGCGGCCCGGCTGCTGGCCGGGCGGCGCGAGGAGCTGCTCTCTGCGGTGACCGGCGACGAGGCCTGAGGCAGCGGCCTCGCTCAGTCCGGGCGGTCCGGCGGCGGCGCGGTCCGGGGCGCCGGAGCCTGGCGCAGCACGGTCGGCCGGACCACGCCGCGCCCGGCCAGGGCCGCCTCGCATAGCGCCTGCTGGCTCCGCACCGCGCCGGCTCCGCCCTCGGCGCGCAGGTAGGTGCCGTCGGGCTGGAGCCAGCGGGCCCTGACC
>JANPOM010000106.1:0-28960 GCA_031427995.1 Anaeromyxobacter sp.
GCACCACTTTCCAGAAAGCGGCTGGGCCACCTCGTTCCGAACGGCACGAGCCAGAGCGGCTTGCCAGCCGATCCGCCCGGTCTGCCAATGGAAATCGCCTGCCCCACGGCCAGGCGGCACCGGGCTCTGCCCACCCTCCGAGGGGGTGCGCTACAGTTCACGCGCCCCCCCCAGAAAAAATAACGAGTCTTCCGAAGCGGAGCACCCCTGGCCGGCTGGACCCCCACCATCTTCCTCGACCCGAAGAGCCGGCACCCGGTCTTCGTCCAGATCGGAGGACCCCCCGGCGCCCGGCCACCTGCTGCGGGTCGGCTCGGGCATCCCCGACCCGCGCCTGCTCCCCGGAGCGGCGCTGGCCCGCGCTTACCGCCGGGCCCTGACGCTCAACAAGCAGAGCGCGCTCACCATGGAAGACGCGCAGGGCCACCCGAAGCTGCGCGAGGCCCTGGCCGCCATGCTCTCCGCCACCCGCGGCATCGTCGCGGCGCCGGAGCGGATCATCGTCACCCGCGGAAGCCAGATGGCCTGGTTCCTCGCCGCCCATGCGCTGGTGGCGCCGGGCGACGCGGTGGTGGTCGAGGCGCTCGGCCACCGCGGCGCTTGGGAGGCCTTCGCCCGCGCCGGAGCCCGCTGCCTGCCGGTGGCGGTCGACCAGGACGGGCTCGACGTCGACGCGCTGGAGCCGCTGCTGGCACGGCATCGGGTGCGGGCGGTGCTGGTCTCGCCGCAGCGCCACTACCCGACGCTGGTGACGCTCTCGCCGGAGCGTCGCGCCCGGCTGCTGGAGCTGGCCTCGCGCCACCGGCTGGCTCTGCTGGAGAACGACCAGGACTCGGAGTTCCAGTACGAGGGGCAGCCGCTGGCGCCGCTGGCGGCCGCCGACAGGGCCGGCGTGGTGGTCCACGTCGGCACCCTCTCCAAGGTCTTCACACCCGGCCTGCGGCTAGGGCTGGTGCACGGGCCGGTGCCGCTCATCGCTCGCATGAAGGAGCTGCGGCTGGTCTTCGACCGGCAGGGGGACCTGGTGCTGGAGCGGGCCATGGCCGAGTTGATGGAGGACGGCGAGCTGACGCGCCACCTCAACAAGATGCAGCAGGTCTACCGGCGGCGCCGCGACGTGCTGGTGGCGGCGCTGCGGCGCGAGTTGGGCGACGCCTTCAGGGTCGAGCCGCCCAGCGGCGGCCTGGCGCTCTGGGTCGAGGTCAAGGACGGGGTCGACGTGGATCGGCTAGCGGCCCGCGCCCTGGAGCTGGGGGTGGCGGTGCAGCCGGGGCGGCAGTTCGCCTTCGACGCCCGCGCCGTCCCCGGGCTGCGCATCGGCTTCTCCAACTACCCCGAGCCCGAACTCGAAGAGGTGGCCCGGCGCCTCGGGGCCGCGCTGCGGTCGCTGGGTGGCGCATGAGCTTGCGTCCCGGCGCGCAGGTGGGCGGCTATCAGGTGCTGCGGGCCCTCTCCTCCGGGGGCAACGCCGCCGTCTACGTCGGCTTCGACCCGGTGCTGCGCCGCGAGGTGGCGCTCAAGGTACTCACCGGCGCGCAGGCCCATGATCCCTCGCAGCTCGAGCGGCTCCGGCAGGAGGCGCGGGTGCTGGCCCGGCTGGCCCACCCCAACATCCTGCAGGTCATCGACCTGGAGGTCTTCGACGACCAGCCGGTGCTGGTAACCGAGTTGCTGGAGGGCCAGACGCTCAGGTCGCGGCTCAGCGCCGGCCCGCTCCCGGCCCTTCAGGCGCTCGAGGTGGCGATGCAGGTGGCCTCGGCGCTGGCGGCGGCCCATCGTCAGGGGGTGGTCCACCGCGACGTCAAGCCGGAGAACCTCTTCCTCACCCGCGATGGCCACTGCAAGGTGCTCGACTTCGGCCTGGCCAAGCCGCTCGCCAGCGGTGATACCTCCCAGCTCAGCGAGGCGCTCAACACCACCGGGGGGATGTTGCAGGGGACGGTCGGCTACCTTTCGCCCGAGCAGATCGGCGGCCAGCCGGTCGACGCCCGCGCCGACGTCTACGCGCTTGGGCTGGTGATCCACGAACTGGTGGCCGGCCGGCCTCCCGGGCGCGGGGCCACTCCCATCGAGCGGCAGATCTCGCTCTTGCGCGACGGCCCCCAGCCGCTGCCGGCCGGAGCCGGGGCGCCAGCCGGCCTCGACGAGGTGGTGGCCCGCTGCCTGGAGGTGGAGCCGCCAGACCGCTTCGCCGACGCCGGTGAGGTGCTGGAGGCGCTCTCCGAGGTGCGGTCCGGGCACGGCTCCTGGCGCGGGCCGCGCCGCTGGAACTTCCGGCGCCGCTGGCCGGTGGCGGCGGCTGCGCTGCTGGCGGGGCTGGCCGGCCTCGGGGCCGGGGCCTGGATCGCCTCGCGCCCGGCGCCCATCCCGACCTTCGAGCGGCTCACCTTCCAGCGCGGCAACGTGCTGCGGGCCCGCTTCGGGCCGGGCGGACGGAGCATCGTCTACGGCGCCACCTGGGAGGGCCGGGCCGTGGAGGTGTTCCGCGCCGACCTCGACGGCGGCGAGACCCGCAAGCTCGGCATCGCCAACGCCGACGTCCTGGCCGTGAGCCGCTCCGGCGAGCTGGCGGTGCTGATGAAGGAGAGCTACCTGCTCACCACTCTCGGGCTGGGCACGCTGGCCAGGATCTCGCCCGGGGGCGCGCCGCGGGTGCTCTTGAAGGACGTCTCCGGCGCCGACTGGGATCCTGCCGGGAGTGAGCTGGCGGTGACCCGGCGGGTGGGGTCCGACGCCTGGGTGCTCGAGTATCCGGCCGGCCGCGAACTCCACCGCAGCGCCCTGCCGCTGGCCGGCCCACGCTTCTCGCCGGACGGGCAGCGCATCGCCTTCGTGGTCGCCTCCCCCCCGTACTCGCTGGCGGTGGCCGAGCTCGATGGCGCCACCCGCGTGCTGCTGAGCGGGCTGCAGGCCAGCGATCCCCTGCTGGCCTGGCTCCCGGGCGGGCGCGAGGTGGTGGTGGCCGGAGAGCAGGCCTTCGGCTGGATGCCGCCCATCCTCGCGCTCGGCCTCGACGGGACGCAGCGCCAGCTGACCCGCTACCCCATCCGGACGCTGCTCCACGACGTGGCCCCCGACGGTCGCTTCCTCCTCGAGCGCGAGGTCTACCGGCTCGAGCTGCGGCTGCTGGCCCGCGACGGCGGCGACCACGAGTACTCCTGGCTCGACGGGAGCCTGGTGGCCGCCATCGACGAGGCGCGCGGCCGGGTGCTCTTCACCGAGACCTGCGAGGCGGTGGGTCAGCGGCCCGAGGTCTTCGTGCGCGGGCTCGGCGGCGAGGCGGCGGTGCGGCTAGGGTCGGGCCTGGCCCAGGACCTCTCCTCCGACGGCGGGTGGGCGCTGGCGCTCTCGCCCGACGCCCGGCCCACGCTCCGCCTCCTGCCGGTGGGCATCGGCGTGCCACGCGACCTCGCCGTGGCCGGCTGGACGCTGGCGCGGGCGGCCTTCCGCCCGGGGCACGAGGAGGTCCTGGCCCTGGGGCTCGGGTCGGGCGGCCAGCGGCGGCTGCTGCGCGTCAAGCTGGCCGGCGGCGATCCCGAGCCGGTGGCCAGCGGTGAGGTGGGGGCCTTCGTCCCATCGCCCGACGGGCGCCACGTGGCGCTGATGAGCCCGGGCGGCCTCCTCGACCTGCTCGACCTCGACGGCGGGGCGGTGCGGCGCGTGGCGGCGCTCAAGCCCGGCGAGCGGCCGGTCGGGTTCGACGGCGGTGGGCAGCAGCTCCTGGTTGCCGATGTCGGCCACTTGCCGGTGCAACTCACCCGGATCGACCTCTCCAGCGGGGCTCGCAGCGCCGATCGCAGGCTGGCGCCGGCCGATCTGGCCGGCGCCACGCGGGTCGACACGGTGAGCGTCGGGGCCGGCGGCTTGGTCGCCTACACCCTGGTGCGCGTCACCATGTCCGACCTGGTGCTGGCCGATCCACCGAATTAGACGGGCACCTCCGGCGCTGCGCTAGCGCCTCTGGTCGGCTCGCCCGCCCAGCCAGGCCTCCAGCGTCCAGATGACCCCGGCCACCAGGATCGCCACCGGGACCACCAGCACGCCGCGGCCGAGCGAGGAGTGGTCGGAGATCCAGCCGATGAGCGGCGGCGAGGGGACGTCGCCGAAGAGGTGGATGCAGAGGATGCTCAGCGCCACCGCGGTGGCCCGCTCGCCCGGCTTGACGACGTTGAGGATCGCCGAGTTGATGGGGCCGGTGGAGGCGAAGATGAGCAGCTGGGCCACCACCATGGCCGGAAGGTAGACCGCCGGTCGCTGGTCGGTGAAGACCAGCCAGGCCAGCGGCGCCGCCAGCAGGGCGGTGACGCCGGAGAGCCAGAGGTAGGCCTGGGCCGAGCGGCGCAGCAGCCAGTCGCCGAGCCAGCCGCCGGCGAAGGTGCCCACGAAGCCGGTCACCACCACGATGGCGCCGAACTGGATGGTCGCCTCGGCTGGCGGCAGGCCGCGGACCCGCTCCAGGAAGGAGGGCATCCAGAAGGCCATGCCGCCCACCGCGAAGGTGTAGGCGGCGTAGCCGGCCACGGCGAGCAGGTAGCCCCGGTTGCCAAGGAGGCTGCGGTAGGTGGCGACCGCGCCGGCCGGGGCGCTGGCCGGGACGTCATCCAGTGCGCCGCGCGCAGGGTCGGGGAGCTTCAAGCAGAGGAAGGCGAGCAGCAGGCCGGGGGCGCCGGCGATGAAGAAGGTGGCTCGCCAGCCGAAGGCCTGGTTGACGAGGCCGCCGAGGACGTAGCCGAGCGCCGAGCCGATGGGGATGGCGGCAAAGAAGAAGGCCATGACCCGGCCGCGCTGGGTCTTCGGGTAGAGGTCGGCCAGCAGGCTTGGGGCGATGGTGCCGTAGGCCGCCTCGCCGATGCCGACCACCGAGCGGGCCAGGAAGAGGGCGAGGAAGCTGCCGGCGAAGCCGGCCAGCACGGTGGCCAGGCTCCAGGTGAAGACGCCGAAGGCGACCAGCCGTGGGCGGGCCCCCCGGTCGCCGAGGCCGCCAAAGAGCGGCGAGGCGAGCATGTAGACCACCACGAAGCCGGTCATGAGCAGGCCGAGCTGGGTGTCGGTGAGCTGGAGTTCGGAGTGCTTGAGCGGCTCGGCCAGCGCCGAGACCACGAAGCGGTCGAGGTAGTTGAAGAGGTTGATGAAGGCCAGCACCAACAGCGCCCGGCCGGCGGGGCCCGAGAGGAGCGGGCGTGGCGCGGCCGCCGGTGCGCGGAGGGGGGCTGGCATGGGCACCGCGGAGGATAGCGGAGCGATCGCCACCCGGCCACCGGTCAACGTTCTGTCGTAGGGTGCGCCTCATGCGCTCACACCCCCGTCGGACGCACACGCGGTCCGTCCTCGCCGCCGCACTGCTCGGCCTCGCCGCCTGCGGCGGCGGCACTTCACCGACCGCGCCGACCACCCCGCCGCCCCAGGTCCCGCTCCGCCTGGCCGGCCCCTGTGCGGTGGCGCCGCTCACCATTCCCACGCCCAGTCCTTCGCTCGACCTGGCCACCCAGCTGGCGGCGCTGCCGGGAGTCGCCTCGGTCGTGGAGGGTGCGGCCCCACCGGCCGGAACGCGCTTCTTCGTCCTCGCCTTCGACCGCCCTGTCGACCACTGCGAGCCCGGTGGGGCCCGCTTCCAGCACCGCGCAACCCTGCTCTGGAAGGGCGCGACGGCGCCGACCGTGCTGGCCGCCACCGGCTACGCCATCGGCACCGGCACCGGCCAGGCCGAGCTGACCCTCCTGCTCAACGCCAACCAGGTGCGGATGGAGCATCGCTACTTCGGACTGTCGGTGCCGGCGGTGCTCGACTGGAGCAAGCTCGACCTCTTCCAGGCCGCCTCGGACCAGCACCAGCTGGTCGAGACCCTCAAGCCGCTGCTCACCGGGCCCTGGGTCACCACCGGCGCCAGCAAGGGCGGCATGACCTCGGTCTACCACCGCGCCTTCTATCCGGACGACGTGGCCGCCACGGTGGCCTACGTGGCCCCCGTCGTCCTCTCCAACGCCGACGCGCGCTACGTCCCCTTCCTCGAGTCGATCGGCCCGCCCTCCTGCCGCGAGGCGCTCCACGCGGTGCAGAACGCCATCCTCCGCTCCCACGCCGGGATCGAGCCGCTCATGGCCGCCTCGGTAGCCAGCTTCCGCGACGCCTACCTCACCTTCGGCCTGTCCCGGACGCTCGACCTGGCCGCCCTCGAGCTGCAGTTCACCTTCTGGCAGTACGGGGGCGAGGCAGGCTGCGCTTCCATTCCCGGGCCCGGCGCCACCGCCGCCGTGCTCTTCGACTTCATGGACTGGGTCTACGGCGGCTGGCCGGGCGGGACCGCCTGGGCCTGGGGCGACGCGACGCTTCAGTACTACGCGCCCTACTACTACCAGTCGTCGACCCAGCTCGGGTACCCGGCCCTGCCGCAGGCCCATCTGCTGGCGGCGCTGGGAGGCGCCCCGCTCGTCGACGATGGCTCCATCTATCCGCCCCTCGGCGTGACCAGGCCCTGGGACGGCCAGGCCATTCCGGCGGTGGAGGCCTGGGTGCGGGTTCGCGGCGACCGGATCATGTTCATCTACGGCGGCCGCGACCCGTGGAGTGGCGGCCAGTTCACGCCGTCGGCCGGCGGTGTGAAGCACGTGGTGGCGACGGCCAACCATGGCGCGTCGATCTCCATGCTGCCGAATGCCGAGTACGCCGCCGCCGCCGCCACCCTCCGCGGTTGGCTCGGCCTCCCGGCCGCGGTCATGGCCCCGGTGGCGGCTGCCCGGCTGGCCCCCGTTTCCGAGGGCGGCGAGGTCGACCCGAGCGTCCTCCACGGCCGCTGGCTGCGGCGGGCGCGGGCCTTGCCGCCGCCCTGAGGCGGCCCCGGGTTCGCGGGGCGGCGCCGGTGTCACACCCCGCCTCCCGCCGCCTCCCAAGACGACAGCCCGCGTCGTGGCGTGCCGGTGACCGTCCCTTTCTTGCTGACCGGCCCGCGGCGCGGCGCTACGGTCACGGGGCGGCCCCGGGGCAACCCGGCGTACCCACGGAGGAGGACGCATGGCGATCGGCGAACGGATGGGACGGCGGAGGTTCCTCGAGCTCACCAGCGCCGGGCTGGCGATGGCCGGCGCTGGCGACCTGCTGGCCTGCGCTGCGGTCAGGCCGCCCGGCGCCACCGAGGGGATCTCCTACTTCGCCCGCTTCGGCATCACCGAAGCGCTGCTGGCCGAGGCGCTCTCGTCGGCCCTCTCGCGCGGCGCCGACAGCGCCGACGTCTTCGTCCAGCACCGGGTCTCCTCCAGCCTGACGCTGGAGGACGGCGCCGTGAACCGCGCCTTCGTCAACGTCGAGCTCGGCATCGGGGTGCGCGCCGTCAAGGGCGACCAGCAGGGCTACGGCTTCACCGAGGACCTCGACCCGCGCGCGGTGCGCGAGTGCGCCCTCACCGCCGCCGCCATCGCCGACGGCCCGGCGCAGGTCGGCCCGCAGCGCTTCCGGGCCGGCGCCGCACTCCCGGCCCGCTACCCGGTCAAGCTGCGTTGGGAGGAGGTCCGCCCTGGCCAAAAGATCCCGCTGCTGACCGATCTCAACGCCCGGGCCTTCGCCGCCGACCCGCGCATCAAGAAGGCCACCGTCTCCTTCGGCGACGAGTTCGGGGCCGTGCTCATCGCCGACTCGCAGGGGCGCATAGTCGAGGATCTGCAGCCCATGACCCGGCTCTTCCTCAACTGCGTGGCCGAGCAGGGCGGCAAGCGCGAGTCGGGCTACTACAACGTGGCCGGCCGCGCCGGCCTCGAGTACTACACGCCCGACCGCCTGGCGCGGGTGGTGCGCGAGGCGGTGACCCGGACCACCGTGCTCTTCGAGGCGGTGCCGGCGCCGGCCGGCGAGATCCCGGTGGTGCTGGCGGCCGGCTCCTCCGGCATCCTGCTCCACGAGGCCATCGGCCACGGCATGGAGGCCGACTTCAACCGCAAGAACACCTCCATCTACTCCGACAAGATCGGCAAGCCCGTCGCCCAGCCCTTCGTGAACATCGTCGACGACGCCACCCTCGACGGGGCCCGCGGCTCGATCAACGTGGACGACGAGGGGAACCCGGCCGGCCGGACCATGCTGGTGGAGGGGGGCGTGCTCCGCACCTACCTGCACGACGCCATCAGCGCCAGGCACTACGGGCTGCCCTCCACCGGGAGCGGTCGCCGCCAAGGCTACCAGTTCGCGCCGCAGCCGCGCATGCGCTCCACCTACATGCTCAACGGCCCGCACAAGAAAGACGAGATCATCGCCTCGGTGAAGAGGGGGATCTACTGCACCAACTTCACCAACGGCCAGGTCAACATCGGCGGCGGCGACTTCACCTTCTACGTGAAGAACGGCTACCTCATCGAGGACGGCAAGCTGACCCGGCCGGTCAAGGACGTCAACGTCATCGGCAACGGCCCCAAGGTCCTGGAGAAGGTGGACATGGTGGCCGATGACCTCGCCATCGACGAGGGGGGCTGGACCTGCGGCAAGAACGGTCAGGGCGTGCCGGTCTCGCAGGGGCTGCCCACCATCCGGGTCTCGTCGATCACCGTCGGCGGCCGCGGCAAGGCCTAGGGAGACGCCATGAGCCAGGAGAACGGAATGCTGGAAGTGGCGCGCCGCGCGGCGGCGCTGGCGAAGCAGGCCGGGGCACAGGAGGCGGCGGCGGTGGCCAGTCGCGCCCGCGAGGTCTCGGTCGACTGGCGCGATGGCAAGGTGGAGAAGCTCTCCGACACCACCACCCGCGGCCTCTCGCTGGAGCTCTACGTCGATGGCCGCTACGCTGCGGTCAGCACCAAGGATCTGCGCCCCGAGGCGCTGCAGCGCTTCATCGAGGACTCGGTGGCGCTGACCCGGACCCTGGAGCAGGACCCCTTCAGATCCCTGCCAGACCCGGCGCTCCAGGCCGGCCAGGCCACCGTCGACCTGCAGCTAGACGATCCGGCGCTGCTGGGACTCACCGCGGTGCGGCGGCGCGAGCTGGCGCAGGCCGCCGAGGCGGCGGCGCGCCGGGTCGAGGGGGCCGGGTCCATCGTCTCGGTCACCACCGGCTTCGGTGACACCCTCTCCGAGTCCTGGCGGGTCCAGAGCAACGGCTTCGAGGGGACGCGGCGCGCCACCTCCTTCTCGGTCTCCGGCGAGGTCTCGGTCAAGGACTCCGACGGCCGTCGCCCCGAGGACTGGGACGCGGCCACCACCCGCCACCTGGCCGCGCTGCCGGCCGCCGAGGCGGTGGGGCGGCGAGCCGCCGAGAGGGCCCTCTCCCGGCTCGGCGCGAAGAAGGGGAGCTCAGCCACCATGACCCTGGTGATCGACCCGCGCGCCGCCGGCACGCTGGTCTCCCACCTGCTCCGGCCGCTCTCCGGGGCGGCGCTGCAGCAGCGGCAGTCCTGCTTCGACGGCAAGCTCGGCCTGGTCATCGGCAGCCCGCTGCTCGACCTCGCCGACGACCCGCTGTTGCCGCGGGCGCTCGGCTCCCGCCTCTTCGACGGCGAGGGGCTGGCGGCGCGCCGCTTCCCGGTCTTCGAGAAGGGGGCGCTGCGGGCCTTCTACATCGACAGCTACTACGGCAAGAAGCTCAAGGTGACGCCGACCACCCGCGGCACCTCGAACCTGGCCTGGGGGCTCGGGTCGAAGGACCGCGACGCTCTCATCACAGCGGCCGGGGAGGGTCTGCTGGTGACCGGCTTCATCGGCGGCAACTCCAACTCGACCACCGGCGACCTCTCGCTCGGCCTCAACGGCAACCGGATCTCCGGCGGCAAGGTGGGCGAGCCGGTCTCGGAGATGAACGTCTCCGGCAACCACCTCGAGCTCTGGAAGCGGCTGGTGGCGGTCGGGAACGACCCCTACCCCTACTCGTCGCTGCGGACCCCGACGCTGGTGCTGGAGGGGGTCAGCGTCGCCGGCGTGTGAAGGGCGCGGGCAGCGCCGGTCTATCCGGCGCCGCCGGTCGCCAGCGGCTTCCAGTCGGCGAGCTGCTCGGCCGCCTCGGGCCAGTTCTCCTCGGTCGTCGGGTGCCCCGCTCGGTGCTCGGCCTCGCTCGCCTCGCGACGGCCGGGGGGTACGAGATGCGCTCTAACCCCAGCCCTCGAACTCGCTCACCACCGGCGCGTGGTCGCTGGTGCCGAACTCGGCCAGCACGCGGCAGCGGCTGGCCTTGGCGGCCAGCGACCGGGCGGCCATCACGTAGTCGATGCGCCAGCCGACGTTCTTCTGGCGCAGACCGCGCCAGGGCGGCCACCAGGTGAAGAGGGCGTTGTTGGCCGGATCGAGCGCCCGCCCCACGTCGACGAGGCCGCGGCCGACGACCGACGAGAGGAGCGCCCGCTCACCGTCGCGCTGGCCGATGGCGTCGGCCCGCCGCTCCTTGACGTGGACGTCGGCCTCGGTGGCGGTGACGTTGAGGTCGCCGCAGAGGAGCAGCTGCCGTCCCGCCGCCTCGGCCTGGGCCGCCCAGGCGTCGAGCGCGGTGAGGAAGCGGAGCTTGGCGTCGAAGTCCTTTCCACCGTTCGGCACGTAGAGGCAGGCCACGGTCACGCCGCCGACCTCGGCCGCCACGGCACGGGTCTCGAAGTCGAAGGGCGGGTGGATGAGGGTGGGCGGGGCCGGCACCCGCTCACGGCGCACCAGCAGGGCCACGCCGGAGTAGGCAGACTCGCCGTGCCAGGCGCCGAAATACCCGGGCAGCGCCCGCAGCGAGGCCGGGACCTTGGAGGAGGGAGCCTTGATCTCCTGGAGGCAGACCAGGTCGGGCGACTCACGGTCGAGCAGCTCGAGGACTTGCGCCTCGCGAGCCCGGATACCGTTGACGTTCCAGGTGACCACCTTCAAGCGCGAACCTCCGCGCATGACCTAGTGGCGGCCAGCCGGCACCGCGACCCCACGGGACGTTGACGACCCGTCCGGGGCGTACAAGGTCAGGCGTAGAGAGACCGGAGCTGATCGATCCGTCTCCCCATCGCCTGGCGGACGTCGGCCGGAGAGACCACCTCGCAGGCGCCGCCCCAGCCGAGCACCTCGCCGAGAAAGTGCTCGTTGGCCGACAGCATGGCGGTCAAGGTCAGGCTCCCGTCCGGTCCCACCTGCCCGTTGGCCCCGCCCCAGCGCTCGCGCGCCGCCCGCGCCGCGGCGGGGGCGAAGCGGAGCACCACCGGCCGCTCCAGCCCAGAGGGGCGGTAGGTGCGCCGGGCGTGGCGCTCCAGGGCTGGGCCGCGGTGGGCCCCAAAGCAGCGGGTGCCGATCGCCAGCGACGCGATCCGGTCGAGCCGGTAGACCCGCTCGTCGCCGAGGGCCACGTCGAAGGCGATCAGGTACCAGCGGCCGTCGCTCGGCAGCACCACGCGTGGCTCCAGCACCTTGCGTTCGAAGGTGCCGCGCGAGGCGACATGGTACTCGGCCATCACCTCGAACCGGCCGGTGATCGCCTCCTCCAGCGCCACGGTCCACTCGCTGGACGGCGGCAGGGCCAGGTCGGTGGTGGCGGCGAGCGAGAGCACCTCCTTGCGGACGTGGTCGGGGATGGCGGCGCGGATCTTCCGGGCCGCGCTCTCGACCGCGCGCACGCCGGTCCCGACGAAGGGCCGGAGCGCCGAGAGCAGCGCCGCGCCTTCGCGCACCGCCAGCGGCGGCGGCCGGCTGAAGCCCATGTCGAGGTCGACCCTGATCCGGTCGCCTTCGAACTCGACCAGCAGGTGAGCGGCGTCGGGCTGGTCGTCCATCGCCACGCCCTGCACGGCCAGCACGTCGGCGCGCAGCTCGTCGGCGCTGGCAGCGCCGGTGATGGCCACCGCGCGCTCGATGGTGAGGCCGCTCTCCGGGGCCCGGGTGCAGGCCGGGATGAGCAGCAGGAGTCGCCGCAGCCGCGCCTCGAACCGGCCGCTCATGGGCCCTCCCCGGCGCCGTGGGCCGCCGCGGCCAGGCCGAGGATGGCGCGGGCTCGCGCCCGGCCCTCGGGCGGTGCCGCCAGCTCGGCGGAGGGGCCCCAGGCGAGCACCTGGCGCACCAGCCCGTCGAGGTTGCGGACCGGGAGGCGGGCCTCGCGCCGGCCGTCGGGCAGTACCGTGACGGCGGCGCGGGGAAGCAGCTTGCGGGCCATGTGCGCCAGCGTGCCGCCGAGCCGGACCACCGCCTCGATGGGCGGGTGGGCCAGGTAATCCCATGGCCGCTGGGTCTTCCAGCCGTCGAAGTCGAAGTCGCGCGGCACCGTGAAGTCGCCGCCCTTGGCGTCCTTGGGCACGGCGCAGTCGTGGCCGGGGTCGCGGCCGGCCTGCATCGAGACCACGCGCCGCAGGAAGAAGATGCGCGGCGCTCCCCTCAGGTGGCAGTGGCCCACGAAAAACCAGTCGCCGTCGCGCAGGCCGTAGCCGAAGACGTCGACGTCGCGCACCGTGGCGGCGCCGCTGCCGCCCTGGTAGTCGAGGTGGAGGCGCCGCCGGCGCTGGACCGCGTCGGCCAGCAACTCGAGCCATTCGCCCAGCGCCTTCGACTCGGGCGGCGGCGCCAGCGCGCCGGGGCCGGGCACGGTGGCCGGGAGCCCGCCCGTGCCGACCACCAGCTTGCGCAGCGCCGAGGTGAGCTCGGCCGCCAGCGGGTGGCCGGCGGCCCGGGCGGCGGCGCGCCCAGCCATCCAGACCACCGCCGCCTCGCCCCGCTCGAAGTCGATGCGAGCGAGGTGGAGCGCGGTCCGGTCGACCAGGTAGCTGGTGGCCTCGCCCTCGTCGAGCCGCAGCGCGATGCCGAGCCGCTCGATGACCGCCTTGTCGCGCAGGAACTTCTTCTCGATGGCCGCCGGGCTGCCGGTGTACTCGCGCGGGAAGGCCTCCACCAGGTCGTCGCGGCTGAAGGGCTCGGTCCGCTCCTTCATCCAGGTGATGATGCGGATGATGCGCCGCTCGGCCAGATCGGCCCCCTTCGCCTGGGAGGTGGCGCTCTTCCGCTTCCGAGCTGAGGGTGCCATCAGGTCTGGCAGTCTACCGGTCCCGGCACAGGGACGGCGAGTCTGATTCACGGCCGCAGCGGGGATCGGGCCAGGCGAGTGGCGCCATCAGCCCGCCAGCAGCCGCTCCGCCACCACCAGGGCATCGACCGCCCAGCAGCTTGGCGGGCGGGGGTGTTGGCAGCCGGGCAGGCCAGCCACCGGGAAGCAGGTGAGGACCGCGTTGCGCCAGCGCTGCGGCAGGGACTCGACGCCGTGGACCGCTCCCAGCAGCGCCCCGGCGATGGCGGCGTTGGTGTCGGTGTCGCCGCCGCGGCGCACCGTGTCGACCAGCGCCGGCTCGGGGGCGGCGTGGCGCAGCTGGTAGAAGGCGTTCTGCAGCGCCACCGTCACCAGCCCCTGCGCGGTGGCGTAGTCGGGCCGGCTGAGCCTGGCGGCGGAGAGGGCCTCCACCACCTCTTCGTGGAGCCGCTGCGCCCTGGCGAAGTCGAGGGCCCAGTCGGCCAGCTCGGCCGGGCTCCAGCTGCCGGCCACGGCCCGGGCCAGCGCGGCGGTGAAGACGGCGCCGGCGTCGCCACAGACCTGGTGGGGGTGGGTGAGCCGGGCGTCCTCCCGCGCCAGCGCCACCAGCTCGGCCGGTGCCAGCCGGTGGCCAAAGATGCCGAGCGGGGAGATGCGCATCAACGAGCCGTTGGCCTTGCTCTCCGGCCGGGCCGCTGCCCGGGCGGCGGCGGCCGGGTCCTTCCCGGCGTCCAGCGCGCTGGAGGCCGGCCCGAGCGCGGCGCGGGTGGTGTGGCCCATGTCGAACGGGTGCGACCGGTACCAGGCGACGTAGGCGAGGGCCGCGTCGGTGGCGTCGAACCGCCCGCGCCGGATCAGCGAGCGGGCCAGGGCCAGCGCCAGCTCGGAGTCGTCGGTCGGCTGGCCGGCCAGCAGGTTCCAGGTGCCGCCGTCCACCAGTTCGCGCACGCCGTCCGGGTGGTCCTCGGCGATCTCCTCCTCGCTCTGGAATTCCACCAGGCTGCCGAGCGCGTCGCCGCAGAGCTGGCCGAGCAGAGCACCCTGGGCCCGGCGCAGCCGGGCGATGTCGGCGCAGGCATGGCCGGGGAGGGTGTCCACCAGCCCGGTCGGCCCCGGTGGGGGCGGCGCCGGCTCCTGCCGCCGCGAGAGCCGGCCGGCCAACTCGGCCACCAGCGCCTCTCCGCCGGCCGCCACCGCGCCGATGGTGGTCTTGACGGCCGGCAGGTAGCGGACCTCTTCGCCGGTTGCGTTGACGAGGCGGAGCCCGGCGCCGATCAGCAGGGCGTGGCCTGCCGCCACGTCGTGGCCGACCAGCGGCTGGAGCGAGATGGCGGCGTCGGCCTCGCCCACGGCCACCAGCGCCAGCCGGTAGGCGATCGAGGCGACCGGGCGGAACCGTCCTGGGGCCAGCGCCAGTCCGCTCCGCAGCGGGTGCTCCTCGGCCGAGGGCGAGACCAGCACCACCGTCCCGGGGTGGAGGGCCGCGCTGGAGGGGCGGCGGTGCGGGGGCTCGCCGTTGCGGGTCGGCGGTCCCAGCCCCTCGGCCCAGCAGACCAGGTCCTCGCCGCCGAGCGGCGCGGTGTGGGCCAGCACCACGCCAAGCACCGGCTGCCCATCGCGCAGCAGGCCGATCGAGACCGAGGCGCCCCGGCGTCCGCGCAGGAAGTAGCGGGTGCCGTCGTTCGGGTCGACCACCCAGGCGTGGCGCCCCGCGTCGCGCGGGGCCACGTCGCGCCCCGGCGCCTCCTCGGCGATGAAACCGAAGTCGGGGAAGGCGCCGAGGAGGGCCTGGCGAACCAACTCCTCCGCCTCGGCGTCGGCCGGGCACTTTTCGCCGTCGCCGCGCGGTCCGCCCGGGCGGTGGAACTCGGCCGCCAGCAGGCGCGCCGCTGCGCGGGCCGCCGCCATCGCCACCTCGAGCGGGCGGGCGTAGCCGGCCGGGGGCGGGCGACGGGTCGGTGCGTCCGCGGGGCTCGAGCTCACCGGGGAAGTCTACGCCGATCGCCCGGCTGGCCGCGAGGTGGCCTACTGGCGCAGCCAGATCGGCGGCTGGAAGTGGCCGGCCGGGTCCTGGTAGCGGATCGAGGCCAGCCCGTCGGCGATGACCAGGTCGGTAAGGCCGTCGCCGTCGATCTCGGCGGCCACGATCGAGAGCGGGCCGGAGTAGCCGGTGTAGAGCCGGGGCGGCAGCAGCGCGCCGGGCGCGGCCGGCGCCGGCGCCTGGAAGAAGACCGCCACCGAGCCGGGCAGGCCGGGCGGCCCGGCGCTGGCCACCGCCACGTCGAGCCTCCCGTCGCCGTCGAGGTCGGCCACCGTCAACGCCCGGGTGTTCCAATCGTGGACGTCGCGGGCTACGACCGGGTCGAAGAGGCCGCCTCCGGCGCGCTGGGTCATCACCAGCATCGCGCCGTGCTGGTCGGCCATCAGCAGGTCGGGGAAGCCGTCGCCATCGAGGTCCGCCACCTCCAGAGCCACCGGGTAGAGGCCGGCCGGGTAGTGGACTCCCGCCAGGAAGGTCCCGGGGGCGGTGCCGTGCATGAAGACCAGAGCCGAGCCGGCGGAGGTGGTGGCGACGAGGTCGAGCCTCCCGGCGCCGGTCAGGTCGGCGGCGGCCACGGCCACCGGGGCGGCGCCGGCGTCGAGGGAGACGGCCCGGGCCGGGTCGAAGGTGCCGGCGGGGGCTGGACCAGGGGCCTGGAAGTAGAGGAGCAGTCTGCTCCCGGTAGCGGTGGCGACCAGCAGATCGAGCCGCCCGTCGCCGTCGAGGTCGGCGAGCCGGACCGAGGTGGGCCGGGCGGTGCCGGTGCCTAGGGCGATCGGCGCGCCGAAGAGACCGGGCCTCGACGCCGACTGGAAGTGCAGGTCGACCTCGAAACTGGCCCCGGCCGTGGCCCCGCAGGCCACCGCCACGTCCAGCCGGCCGTCGAGGTCGAGGTCGCCAACGGCCAGCGCCTCGGGGTCGAGGCAGGTGTCGGTCCGGAGCGGTCCCTGGAAGGTGCCGGGATCCACGCGCGACTGGAGCCGGGTGGTCAGGTAGCCGGGGAGCCAGCTCTCGGTGAAGACGGTGGTGGCGCTGAGCACGTCGAGGTGGCCGTCGCCGTCGAGGTCGGCCACCGCCACCGCCTCGGTGTACCAGCCCGGCGGGGGCGACTCCGAGGTGGAGGTGCAGCCGGCCAGCCAGAGCGGCGCGGCTGCCAGCACCGAGGCGAGGCGAAGCAGGTGATGGACGCGGTGGTTCATGGCGGCTCCTCGATCCCCCCGCCGCTGAGTATAACGCCCCGCCAGCGGTCCGCTACCGGGCGGTCCGCCCCGGTCTGCGCCCCACCAGGTAGGCGAGCCAGCCGCCCTGATTCTCGGCGTGGCGCCGGGGCCGGTAGCGCGGCTCGACGCCGGGCGGCTCCACGTCCCACTGCACCTCGAGCCGGTCGAAGCCGGCCTCCTCTAGCAGGTCGGAGAGCTCGGGCAGGGTCCAGAGCCGCCAGTCGTAGGTGAAGGCGCGCCGCAGCCGGCGACCGTCCGGCAGCTCGAAGTGGATGGCGCAGCGCACCCGGTGGGTGATCGGGTCGAAGGCCTCGTGCTCCCAGACGTAGGTGACCCCGCCGCCGATGCGCCGGCGCTCGGTCGCCTCCCGCTGGGCGAGCCATCCACCGAAGAGGTCGAGCACGAAGAGTCCGCCGGGAGCCAGCGAGCGGCGCACGGCGCGGAAGTAGGCGAGCTGGTCGGCCCGCCGGTGAAAGACTTGATAGCTGAAGTTGAGCGCCAGGATGGCGTCGAACGGGCCGCGCGGGGCGTGGCGGACGTCGGCCTCGACCAGCCGGAGCCTTCGGGCGGCCGCGCCCAGGGCCGGGAGCCGGTGGCGCGCGGCCCAGCGGTGGACCGAGGTGTCGAGGTCGACGGCCACGGCCGTCCGTCGCGGACCCCCGGCCACCCAGCTGGCCGAGAGCAGGGCGGTGCCGCTGAAGTCCTCGCGCAGCCGGAGGGCCGGCTGCCCGGCGCGGCGCAGGAGGCGCGTCAACAGTCCGAGCTCGGAGTCGGGGGACTGGACCGCCCGCTCGTAGAGGAGATGCCGATCCGGGGCCGCCGGGCGGCGGGAGGTGCGGCGCGTGGCTCGAGGCATGGGGCCTTCTATCCCGGCTGGCCGCCGCGGTGTTGCCGAAGGTGGCCGGCTACGGGGACATCTGGTACCCGTCCTTGAGGGCGTGGACCCGTCTCCAGATCCGCTCCCGGCGGGCCGCGTCCTGAGCCGGCTTCCGGATCATCTTGAGCGCCAGCTCCATCTGCGGCGGCGTCGAGGCGGCCTTGCCGTGCAGGTCGACGGCGTGGCGGGAAAAGTCGCGGACCAGCACGTCGAAGATCTGGTCGACGGTGTCGGCGTCGATCCCCTCGGCGGCGCGCAGCGAAGCGTTCTCGAGGATGAGCTGGGCGTAGACCACCAGGGTGAAGAGCTCGCCCACCGTGAGCAGGAAGTCGATGTCCTTCGACTGCGCCTCGGTCGGAGTGGCGCGGGCCAGCAGTTCCTTGAAGAGCCCGAGCTGCTCGCGGAAGAGGGCCACGTTGGGCAGCGGCCAGGCCGCGAAGACCGGCCCCGGATCGGAGAAGCGGATGGCGGAGAGGCCGCTGGCCGGCCCCTGGTCCCAGAGGAAGGCGTCGTCGGCCGGCTCGTCGCGCCGCGGCACGGCGGGGAGCTCGGCCGGCGCGAAGAGGTAGTTCTTCATGAACTTCACGATCAGCGCGATGTTGACGTGGACCGTCCCTTCCAGCTTGGGCAGGGCCCGGATGTCGCGCGCCGCCATCTCGAAGTAGGTGTCCTTCTCGAACCCCTTGGCGGCGATCACGTCCCAGAGGTGGTCGATCACCTTCTCGCCCTCGGTGGTGACCTTCATCTTCATGACCGGGTTGAAGAGCAGGTAGCGCCGGTCGGTGCGCGAGGCCGAGCGGAAGTAGTCGGCGGCGCGCAGGCCGAAGAGCCGCATGGCGGTGAGCCGCGCCCAGCCGTCGGTGAAGAGCCGCTGCACGTGGGGGAAGTCGGTGACCGCCATCCCGTAGAGCCGGCGGTTGGCGGCGTGGCGGACCGCCTCGTAGAGCGCGTGGGTGCAGATGCCGATCGAGGCCCAGCCGAGGTTGTACTTGCCTACGTTGACGGTGTTGAGCGCGGCGTCCCAGGCGGCCTGGCCGCGCAGCAGGATGTCGGCCTCTTCAATGGGGTAGTCCTCGAGCAGGAACTCGGCCACGTAGGACTGGCTGGCCACCACGTTCTTCAGGAGCTTGAAGCCGGGCTTCTTCGGGTCGACGGTGAAGAAGACGTACTGGTTGGTGCCGGCCAGCTTGCCGAAGACCGAGAGCAGCGCCGCCTCGTTGCCGTTGCCGATGTAGTACTTGTCGCCGCGGGCCAGCCAGCGCCCCTCGCCGGCCGGGTGGAGTTCCATGTCGGTCGAGTAGATGTCGGCGCCGTGCTCCTTCTCGGAGAGGCCGAAGCCGAAGATGCCCCCGCCGGCCAGCAGCGCCGCGGTCCGGCCCTTCGCCTCGTGGTTGCCGCTCATCCAGATGGGCCCGAGGCCGAGGATCGAGACCTGCCAGGTGTACCAGTAGGGGAGGCCGTAGAAGCCGAGCAGCTCGTTGAGGGCGCAGTTGCGGCTGGTGTCCCAGCGCGCCGCCGGGCCGCCGTGGGCCGCCGGCGTCAGGAAGGTGGCGAAGAGCCCCTCGCGCCGCGAGAACTCGAGGAAGTCGGCGTACCAGGTCCGGTTGAGGTCGTCCTCGCGGAGCCTGGCCTTCCCCTTCTGCTCGAAGAACTGGACCGTCTTCTGGAGCAGGGCGGTGGTGGCGTCGTCGGCGGGGCGGGCGGCGAGGTGCCGCGGATCGAGTAGGAACATGGGGCCGGGCTCCGGCAGGAGGAGCCGGGATTGAAGCACGGTTCCCGGCCGCCGGGCGCCTTCTTCCCAGGCGCGGCTGAACGCCACGGTCCGCTCAGCGACCGCCGGGGGTCACGGGATGCGCTCTTGCCACTCCGCGTGGAAGTGGTCGAGCGCCTCGTCGAGCGTGAGCGGCCGGTTGCGGAGCAGCGCGGCGGCCCGCTCCACCTTGAGGCCACCTCGCAGCGGCCGCGGCGCCGGCAGCTTCACCTCGGCGGTCTTGACCGGGATGATCTCACCGGAGAGGCCGAAGCGGGCGGCCACCCGCCGGGCGAACTCGACGCGGTGGACCACGGTGGCGTCGGAGAGGTGGAGCACTCCGCGGTAGCTGGTCTCCAGCAGCAGCTCGAGGCACCTGGCGGCGCCGCTCGAGGCCAGCGTGGTGGTGACGAACTGGTCGGAGAAGGCCTTGACCGGTTCGCCGCGGGTCAGCTTCTCCACCACCTGGGTGGCGAAGGTGGGCCGGGCCCCGGGCCTGCCGCTGTAGACCACCGCCACCCTGGCCACCGCGCTGCCGGGGCAGAGCAGCAGCGCCGCCTCCTCGCCGCAGCGCTTGGTGCGGGCGTAGACGCCGCGCGGGTTGGGGAGATCCTCCTCGGCGTACGGGCCGGCCTCGCCGTCGAAGACGTAGTCGGTCGAGACCGCCACCAGGCGGGCCCCGAGCGCCGCGCAGGCGCGGGCCACCTGCTCGGTGCCGCCCAGGTTGGTCCGCCAGGCCAGCGCCGGGTCGGCCTCGCAGGCGTCGACGTCGGTGGCGGCGCCGGCGTGGAGCACCGCCTCGGGCCGGAAGGCCAGCAAGGCCGCCTCGAGCGAGCTGCCGTCGGCGAGATCGGCCGAGGCCCAGGTGTACCGGCCGGGGGGGAGCCGGCAGGGGCCGCGCCCTAGCGCCAGCACCTCGTGCGCGGCGGACGCCTGCGCCGCCGCCTCGCCGCCCAGTAGGCCGTTGGCGCCGGTGATGGCGACGCGCATGCGGCGGGCCCTAGCCCTTCCCGTACTGCTGCGCGTAGTACTTCAGGTACTCGCCGGAGATGATCCGCTCCCACCAGGGTCGCTGGGCCTGGTACCAGCGGACCGTGCCGGCCAGCGCGCTCTCGAAGACGTGGCGCGGCGCCCAGCCGAGGTCGGCATGGGCCTTGGCGGCGTCGATGGCGTAGCGGCGGTCGTGGCCTGGCCGGTCGGTGACGTAGGTGATGAGCGACTCGGGCTTGCCGGTCAGGCGCAGCACCAGCTTGACGATGTCGATGTTGTGCCGCTCGCTGTTGGCGCCGAAGTTGTAGACCTGCCCGGGCACGCCCTTCTCCAGCGCCGCCAGCAGGCCGCGGGCGTGGTCCTCGACGTGGATCCAGTCGCGCACGTTCATGCCGTCGCCGTAGACCGGCAGCGGCAGGTCGCGCATGGCGTTGGCGATCATCAGGGGGATGAGCTTCTCGGGGAACTGCCACGGGCCGTAGTTGTTGGAGCAGCGGGTCACCACCACCGGCAGCTTGAAGGTGGTGGCGTAGGCCAGCGCCAGCAGGTCGGAGGCGGCCTTGGAGGCCGAGTAGGGAGAGGAGGGGTCGAGCGGCGTCTTCTCGGTGAAGAACCCGGTCGGGCCGAGCGAGCCGTAGACCTCGTCGGTGGAGACGTGGAGGAAGCGCTGCACGCCGAACTCCCTGGCCGCCTCGAGCAGCACCTGGGTGCCGCGGACGTTGGTCTCGATGAAGATCGACGGCGCCAGGATCGAGCGATCGACGTGGCTCTCCGCCGCGAGGTGCATGACCGTGTCGAACCTCTCGTTGCGGAAGAGGTCGGCGATCAGTTCGCCGTTGCAGATGTCGCCGCGGACGAACCGGTAGCGCGGGTTCCCGGCCAGGTCGGCGAGGTTCTCAGCGTTGCCGGCGTAGGTTAGCTTGTCGAGGTTGACGATGCGCCAGCCGGGGCGCTCGGCCAGCAGCAGCCGGACCAGGTTGGAGCCGATGAAGCCGCAGCCGCCGGTGAGGAGGACGTTCACTTGGGTTCCTGGCCGCGGACGCCGCCGCCGTTCGGGAGGGGCAGAGTCTCCACGAAAGCCCGCGTCCAGCCAAGCGGAATGGCGGAGCGGGCCGTCAGCGCTTGCGCGCTAGGAGCAGCGAGCCTTTCTCGCGGGGCTCGAGGTCGATCCGCGCTGGTGGCGCGAAGCCGCCGGCCGAAAGCCATGCCGAGAACTCGTCGAAGCTGTAGGTGCGCGTCGCGGTCTCGACCAGCAAGGTGAGCCGGAAGGCGGCGTCGTAGACGTCGAGCGGGGCGCCGGCCAGGTACTCGTGGATCACCAGCAGGCCGCCCGGATTCAGCACCGAACCGATGTGGGCGACCATCCGCCGGTTGTCCTCGGCCGTCTGGTTGTGAGCCACCGAGAGGTAGAGCACCAGATCGTAGCCGTGTCCCCAGTCGCCATGGAGCAGGTCCCCCGGCTTGACGCTGATGCGCGTGGAGAGCCCCTCGCGGGCCAGCATCGCCTCGGTTTCGGTGAGCGCGCTGGGGAAGTCGACTATGACCGCCTCCAGCTTCGGGTACTTGCGGCAGAAGCCGACCGAGTGGAGCCCGTGGGAGCCGCCGAGATCGAGCAGCCGTAGGGCACCGTCCGGCAGCGTGACCCGCTTCAGCAGGTCCGGCCCGAGGTGCCTGGCGAAGGCCTGCATGTAGCTGGAGAAGATCGGGCCCCAGTGGGGACGCTCTTGCATCGACTCCCACAGGGTCTTGACGGGAGCGCCCTTCTGGATCGCCGCCGTCAGGTGGCCCATCAGCCCCCAGGACTCGGCGGTCCAGAGCAATCCCGCCGTGTAGTCGACGTCGCCCCGGCCGGTGAACCAGCGGGTGGCGCGCGGCGCGTTGGCGAGCCCTTCGGCACTCTCGGTCAAGTAGCCGACCGCCACCAGGAAGTCGGCCAGGTGACGGATGCCGAGCTCGCTCGCCCCTATCGCCTGGGCCAGGCGGGGAACCGGAAGAGGGCCATCGGCCAGGGTCTCGAAGAGCCGGAGCTGGCCGGCGGATATGATGGCCGCCGCCTTCATCATCGGTATGTAGACATCCACCATGGGAAGCTCGTCGGAGCCCGCCGGCCAGCCCAGAGTCCTCTTCACGCCGCACACCCTTTTCCGTTGGTGATCATGTCCCCTGCCGCGGCGGTCCGGACCTACCGCTACTACGACCTTCTCATGGCGGCGTTCGTCTGCGTGCTCCTCTGCGCCAACCTGGTGGGGGTCAGCAAGGCGGTGACCATCGGGGGGTTCACCTTCGGAGCCGGAAACGTCTTCTTCCCCTTGACCTACCTCTTCGGGGACGTGCTGACCGAGGTCTACGGCTACGCCCGCTCTCGAAAGGTGGTCTGGGCCGGTTTCGGCGCGCTGGCCTACGCCTCGATCATGAGCGCGGTGGTGCTGAGCTTGCCACCGTCGCCGGAGTGGCAGGGGCAGGAGCACCTCGAGGCGGTCTTCGGCTCCACCTGGCGCACCGCGCTCGCCTCGCTGATCGGCTACGCCTGCGGGGAGTTCGCCAACTCGGTGACCCTGGCCAAGCTGAAGGTGAAGACCGAAGGGCGCTACCTCTGGGTCCGGACCATCGGCTCCACTGTCGTGGGCGAGGCGGCCGACACGCTGATCTTCTACCCGCTCGCCTTCATCGGCATCTGGAGCACGCAGCTGCTGCTGACGGTGATGGCGGGCAACTACCTCATCAAGGTGCTCTGGGAGGTGCTGGCCACGCCCGTCACCTACCGGGTGGTCGCCTTCCTGAAGCGGAAGGAGAACGAGGACTTCTACGACCGCGACACCGACTTCACCCCGTTCTCGCTGAAGACCTGAGGTCCATCGCAACCCTCCAGGAGCGGGGCCGAAGCCAGTGAATCCCTGCTCTCGCTCCAGTTGCGCCGAGGTGCCGCGGCGTCCGGGCGGTGGCGTCACCGTCCCATGACCTCCTTCAGCAGGTCGGGCCGGTCGGTGACGATCCCGTCGACCCCGATGCGGAGGAGCTCCCGCATGTCGGCCGGGTCATCGACGGTCCAGACGTGCACGGGCAGGCCGCGGGCGTGGAACCACGCCACCAGCGACTCGTCCACCACCACCAGGTCGCCCATCCGGTGCGGGAGGCTGGCGAGGTCATAGCCCCCGGGGCAGCCCTCCCCGTTCGAGCCCGACTTCGCCGCCATGACGTGGCAAGTGGCGGCCTGCTCGGGGAGGTAGCGGGCGCAGGCGGGCAGCAGGGCCCCGAGCCGCTCGGCCTGCGCGTCGTGGAAGGAGCCGACGCAGGCGCGGTGAAGAGCGCTGGCGGCGGAGAGCACCTCCGCGAGCGCCCGGGCCAGCGGCTCGTCGTCGGTCTTGGCGTCGATGTTGAGGCGCAGCCGCGGGTGGCGCGCCAGCAGCTCGGCCAGCGTGGGCACCTCGAGCCCAACCCCGCGAAAAGGAGAGGAGGCGCCGCCATCGGTGGAGAAGGAGAAGCCGGCGTCGAGGGCGCCGACCTCCTCGAGGGTGCGCGCCTCGATGGTGCCGGCCTGCCCGGTGAGGCGAGTGGTCTCCTCGTCGTGGAACACCACCACCGCGCCGTCGCGGGTGCGCCGCACGTCGATCTCCAGCGCTTCGGCGCCGAGGCGCGCAGCCAGGTCGAAGGCCGCCAGCGTGTTCTCCGGGGCTAGCCCGCTCCCGCCGCGGTGGGCGATGAGCCAGGGGCCGGGGAGGGCGAAGTAGGGGCGGTCTGGCATCCCGGCAACCATAACCGGGTACACCCGGCCCCGGGCACCGGGGCCGCTCGCGCCCACGCGGGCCAGTTCCTCGTCGGCTATGAAGTTGTAGCGGAAGTCGGTGACCCCGGAGCCGCCGAACTCCTCCGGCACCGCCATGCAGAGGAGGCCGGCCTGCCCGGCCTTCTTCCACAGCTCCCGGGGGACCAGGCCGTCCGCCTCCCACTTCGCGTGAATGGGGACGACCTCGCGCTTCACGAACTCCCGCACCGAGTCGCGGAAGAGGCCATGTTCCTCGCCGAATAGCGCCCGCTCAATGCCGTGCCTCCTGTCAGGCCGTGAGCCTAGCCGTAGTCCTTCTCCTCCAGCTGTTCGGCCGAGATGGCGTCCAGCTCGTGGTCGCGCGTGCGCGCCTCGGCCTTGGTCTTCCGGTACGCCCGGTACCACTCGCTGGCGGTGATCATCGACATCACCTCGTTGGTGCCGGTCCAGATCGAGGCCAGCCGCAGGTCGCGGACGATCCGCTCCAGCGGGAAGACGTCGGTGTAGCCGATGCCACCCATGACCTGCAGGGCGTGGTGGGCCGCCTGCTGGCAGGACTCGGTCACGAACTTCTTGGTCTCCGAAACCAGGCGCCGGATGGTGGCCCGGTCGGCGCCGTGGTCGACAGCGCGGCTGGTGACGTCAACCATGGCGCGCGCCGCGTCGAGGAGCGTGGCCGCCTCCGCCACCTGGAAGGAGACGCCCTGGAACTGGTGGATGGGCTGGCCGAAGGCCTTGCGCTTCAGCGTGTAGCCGGTGGCGATCTCCAGGGCCGGGCGCGCCGCCCCGATGGTCATGGCCGCCGTGCCCAGCCGCTCCGGGATCATCATGGTGTCGAAGATCGCGGCGCCGCCGTGCAACTGGCCGAGCAGGTTCTCCTTTGGCACCACCACGTCGCGGAAGACGATCCGGCCGGCGCCCCCGCCCCGGCAGCCCATCAGGCCGTAGAGGTACTTGGTCTCCAGGCCCGGGCCGCGGTCCACGACGAGGGCGCTGATCCCCTCCTGCGGCTTGGCCGCCGGGTCGGTCCGGGCGTAGACCAGGAAGTAGTCGGCCGCATCGGCGCCCACGATGAAGCGCTTCTGGCCGTTGAGGAGGAAGTGATCGCCCCGGTCCTCGGCCACGGTGGTCGTGCCGAAGAAGTCCGAGCCGCCCCGGGGCTCGGTGAGGCACTCGGCGGCGAAGAGCTCGCCGCGCAGGAGCGGCTTGACGTACCGCTCGCGCTGGGCGTCGGTGCCGTGAAGGACGATGGCGTCGCAGACCAGCTCCGCCCCGACACCGAAGACGCAGGCGAACATGTAGCCGAGCGTCCCCACCTCCTCCATCACCATGGAGGTGGCGACCCAGTCCATGTCCCGCCCGCCCCAGCGGCGCGGGTAGCGCACGCCCATCAGGCCACGCCGGCCCGCCTCCCGCAGGAACTCACTGGGAAAGCGGAGCTTGTCCTGGTCCATGTCCAGGATCATCTGGCGGGGGACCCAGCGCACCAGGTCGCGCACCTCTTCGCGCAGGGCCAGTTGCTCCTTGGTCAGCAGGAAATCGAACATGCCACCCTCCCTGGCCCGCCCCCCGACGTGGCGACTCTAGCAGCCGACGAACGGTCAGGGCTGACGGGCTGTAGCGACGTGAGTGACACGGTCCGGTCCTCGAGCGCCATTCGCGCCGCGCTCGTGGCACCATGGCATAACCCGTCCGTGGCCGGATTGGGCCATTGGCAGCACCCGCGGACACCACGGACGGTGGCGAGACATGTCCTTCGACTTCGACCATCCCCCCGAGCGGCGCGGCACCGACTCGGTCAAGTGGAGCCGCTACGCCGGCCGCGACGTGCTGCCGCTCTGGGTGGCCGACATGGACTTCGCGGTGGCGCCGGCCATCGAGGAGGCGCTGCGGCGGCGCGTGGCGCACGGGGTCTTCGGCTACGCCGAGCCCTGGCCGTCGCTGGTGGAGTCGGTGGTCGAGCACCTCCGGGCCGAGTACGCATGGGCCATCGACCCGGCCTGGCTGGTCTGGCTCCCGGGGCTCGTCTCCGGCCTCAGCGTCGCCTGCCGCGCCGTGGGCGGCGGCGCCTTCACCGCCACGCCCATCTACCCGCCCTTCCTCTCGGCCCCGGAGCGGCTCGCCACCGCCCCCCTGCGGCGCGGGGACGAGCGGTGGGAGTGGGACCTCCCCGCGGTGGAGGCGGCGCTCGACGCGGAGACCCGGCTCTTCATGCTCTGCCATCCGCACAACCCGGTGGGGCGCGCCTGGAGCGAGGCGGAGCTCCAGGCCATCGACGAGCTGGCTGCGCGCCGCGGCCTCACCGTCTGCTCCGACGAGATCCACTGCGGGCTGGTCCTCGACGCCGGGCGTCGCCACCGGCCCTACGCCTCGCTCTCGCCGGAGGCGGCCAGGCGCAGCATCACGCTCATGGCGGCCTCCAAGAGCTTCAACCTCCCTGGCCTCGGCTGCGCCTTCGCGGTCATCCCCGACGACGGGCTGCGGCGGCGCTTCCGCCGGGCCATGCGCGGCATCGTCCCGCACGTCAACCTGCTCGGCCTGGTGGCCTGCGAGGCGGCCTTCCGGCACGGCGCCGAATGGCACCGCGCGCTCCTCGACTACCTGCGCGGCAACCGCGAGCGGGTGCTGGCGGCGGTGGCGGCCGAGCCGGTGCTCCGGAGCACCCCGGTCGAGGCCACCTGCCTCGCCTGGATCGACGCGCGGGGGACCGGCTTCACCAACCCCCGGGCCACCTTCGAGGCGGCCGGCGTGGGGCTCACCGACGGCCGCGACTTCGGACCGCTCCACCTCTACGACGGCTTCGTCCGGCTCAACTTCGGCTGCTCGCGCGCCCTCCTCGACGAGGCGCTGCGCCGGCTGCGGGCCGCGCTGCCCCATGGCGGCCGAGCACCCTGACCTGGAGCCGTTCCGGCTGCGGGCCATGCGGCATATATCGCCGGAAACACGAAGCCCCCGCCGGCTCTGACGTGGGCTTCTCTCTACAACCCCTGCAATCACGGCAGATGACGCGCGCCGGCAAGGCTGGTTTGTGCCGCCAGATGCAGGTGAATGCAATTTCCTTGTTACACCTTTGTTACACACGAACGTGACGGATGGTGAACCAACCCGAACGGGCCCGCCGCTCCTGTCGGTGCGGCAGGTGGCGGGCCAGCTCGGGGTCTGCACCGCCACGGTCTACGCGCTCTGCGCCAGGGGCGCGCTGCCGCACGTCCGGGTGCTCAACGCGATCCGGGTCGCGCCGGGCGACCTGGAGGCGTTCGTGGAGGCCAGGCGATCCAGGGGCGCTGACGTGAAGCCAGGCCAGAGGGTGGTCGGCAGGGCAGCGCAAGGTCAGGGGTCCGGGTATGATTGAGCCCGCATGGTGCGTCGTGACGACCCAAAGCCATCGGTAGGGCGACCGTCCGAAGGGACCGGGTCATGCTGCATCGTTCCAGCGGGTGAGAATCCCGTCCGGGTAATCGCCGGAGAGCCCGGTAGCAGACCACCACCGATGGCCGAGAGGCCACCCGGTGAAGCGTGGTGTCGAAAGCCTCAAGCGGCGCAAGCCGCCCACAGGAAGCAACTTCGCGGGCCGCAACATCAAGTGAAGCCTGCCGCCTCGTCAGATAAACAATCCGGGCGCCGAGCCGAGCATGTCGCGGTGAAGGCCATGGGTTCCGACCGTGAGACCGGATGGTCGGAACCGACCGGCGGGGTATGGGGAGCAGCACGCGAAGAAGGAACGATGCGGAACACGAGAGGCCCGTCTGCGACGCGGGTAGAGCCGCGAAGCTGCCCTGATAAGCCGATGGCGAAACAGGGAGTCGCGCAGCGGGAGTCCGAGGGGGCCGTAGTAGTGATGAGCCCGGCGCAGAACAACGCCGGGGGAGCGAAGGGCTCCTGCTTCAGTCACGCGGTGCGGATGGGTAAGCGCGAGGGCATGCCCGAGACCGCTCGGGCCAACCACCCCTTCGGCCCTAAAGCCGAAGTCAAAGCACGAGAACCATCGCAGTCGCCGCTACGGGTAGGGGCCAAGTCTTCGACGCAAGCCCCGCCAGGAGGACTGTCGGCAAGCCGTATGCGGGAAATCCGCACGTACGGTTTGAACGGGGGTCCTGCCTCAGGTGGCAAGATGTTCAACTCGCATCGAACTGCCGGAGGCAGGACCTACCAATGAAGGCACACAAGGCACACGTCAGGGGTGGACGGGTGGTGCTCGACGAGCCCACCGAGCTACCCGATGGGACCGAGGTCGAGCTCACGGTCATCGAGGACGACGACTTCGAGCCCGGGGAGCGCGCTCGCCTGGACGCGTCGTTGGAGCTGAGCGCGGCGCAGGCCGCCGCAGGGCAGCTCGTCGACGGCGATGCCGTCATCCAGAAGCTGCTCTCCCGGGGATGAAGCTCTTCTTCACGCCCCAGGCTGAACGCCAGGCGGCGGAGATGGACCTCTGGTGGCGCGAGCACCGCCCTGGAGCTCGGGACCTCTTCGCGCGAGAACTGGCCGAGGCTCAGGCCCTGATCACCGGCGCCCCCGCCGCTGGCTCCACGTACTCGACCAGGGGCGGCAAGCTGTACCGGCGCGTGCTCATGCCCAAGACCAAGAACCACGTTTACTTCGAGGTCGATGAGGCGCGGGACCTGGTCATCGTCCACGCGATCTGGGGAGCGCCCAAGGGGCGCGGGCCGAAGCTGTAGACGACGACTCCCGAGCTGAACCAGTAGACCCGAGTCACCGTAAGTCTCACTGTCGGATCCGAAGAATGGGTTGAGTGCCTTACACTCAGGGTCGACAGTCTGACTTGCCGACCTTCGCTCGACGTCGGGCTCGCGTCAGCCCAGGCCTCCTTGCTCCCAAGGCGGGAGCAGACTATACTGCTGGCGTGAGGATCATCTCTCGCCGGACCTTGCGAGACTTCTGGGACCAGCGGACCCATCGGGACGCAGAGCAGCCGCTCCGGGCCTGGTTCGCCGAGGTGCGACGGGCGGCGTGGCGGACGCCGGCGGACATCAAGCTGGCACACCGCAACGCCAGCTTCGTCGGGAGCGATCGAGTGGTGTTCAACATCGGCGGGAACAAGTACCGGCTGGTGGTCGCAGTGAAGTACTCGGCGCAGCTCGTCTTCATCCGCTTCGTCGGCACGCACGAGGACTACGACGACATCGACGCCGGGGAGGTCTAGGTCATGGACATCAAGCCCATCCACAACGAGAAGCAGCATGATGCCGCGCTGAAGGAGATCGAGCGGCTCTGGGCCGCCAGGCCCGGCACGGCCCAGCATGACCGGCTCGAGGTCCTCGCCACGCTGGTCGAGGATTATGAGGAGAAGCACCTGCCGATCTACCCGCCCGATCCGGTGGCGGCCATCCGCTTCCGGATGGAGCAGCTCGACCTGGACCGGAA
>JANPOM010000107.1:0-1391 GCA_031427995.1 Anaeromyxobacter sp.
GAAGACGACGTCGGCGGACAGCAGACGCAGGTCCTTCGACTTGTCCCCCTTGAGCAGGAGGTCGTAGAGGTCGAACTCGCCGACCAGCTGGTCGCCGCGCCGAAGCTCGATGCGGCGCATGGAGCCGGTGGGGGACGGGCCGCCCGAGGCGAAGAGGGCGTTCATGAGCGTGCTCAGCGCGCTCACCGTGTAGAGGCCGGGGCGCTGCGCCTGCCCCACCACGAAGACCTGGATGGAGCGCAGCCGCCCCAGGGAAGCCACCAGCTCGAAGTTCTTGTAGTTTCGACCCACCGCGGAGCGGAGGCGCGCCTCCAGGTCCTGGTACCGGACGCCAGCCAGGCTCACGGGTCCGACGCGCGGGATGTTGACGCTCCCATCCCGCGAGACGGTGGCGCGCACGTCGAGCTCCACCTGGCCCCAGCCGCGGATGACGATCTCGTCGCCCGCGCCGAGGACGTAGTCCGACGGGACCGGCAGGTCGTCCACCGGTGCGAAGGTGCTGGGCGGGGCCGCGAAGAGGTCCCGGCCGAAGAGCGGGAGCAGCGTGCCGACGGAGGTGGCGGCGAACTGCTGGAAGTCGGTGGGCGGTCCGGGCGGCTTCTCGGGCTGCGCCGGCAGGGAGGGCTCGGCGCTCTTCAGCGGAGGATCGGCGGAGCGCAGGACCTCCACGCCGCGCTGGGGCGGGAACCCCGCGGGCAGGGCAGGCGTCCCGGTGTTCGAGGTCGGTGGGCGCGCCAGGGCACCGCCCAGCACGCTCCGGTCCAGGGTCACCTCCTGGGCCCTCGCGCCCGGCGGGACGAGGAGGAGCACGACCAGGAGCGACGACAGGAGGGCGGCGGATCGAATGCGCTTCAAGCTCATGCGGCGGGCCTTCATGGTCTGGTGTCCGCGCAGCGCGACGAAGCGATCCCCGGAGCACGGTGCCCCGTGGGCTCTCCGGCGGTTCGGAGGGTCGGCGGGTCGGCCGGTCGTTTGTACCCTGGCGGGAAAGCGCTGTCGAGCCACGGGGTTGGGTCGGAGAGGCGAACCTGGCGCCCGGCCCTGGCATCGCGGGAACGGACGGTGTATCAGCACGACCGTGAGTCCTCGTTTGGAACGCATAGAGGAGGCGCGTCGGGGATGGTGACCGTCGCCCTCGCCTTCCTGGCAGCCGCCGTCGTCAGCGCGGCCCTGACGCCGCTGGTCAGGTACGCCGCCACCCGCTGGAGCCTGCGGCACGACGGCGTCACCTCGCGGGGCGTCCACCTGACCCCGACCCCGCGGCTGGGCGGCGTGGCCATCGTGGCGGCCTTCCACCTGACCTTGCTCGGGCTGCGGCTCCTCGATCCGGCCGTCGGGCGGGCCTTCCGGGAAGAACAGCTCCTGGCGGACGGGCTGCTCGTGGGGAGCCT
>JANPOM010000108.1:0-9828 GCA_031427995.1 Anaeromyxobacter sp.
CCGCGGTGCTCCCGGTGGCGCTCGGCGGCGACGCCGTGATCGGCGCAGGTGAGGATCATCGCCTCCTCCAGCGCCGCCACGTACCGGCGCACGTCGGGGCGGGCGCTCAGGTCGAGCACCGGGTAGCCGACCACCTGCCCGGGGCCGTGGTAGGTGACGTCGCCGCCCCGGTCGGTCTGGTGCAGTTCGAACCCCCGCGCCTCGAGCCAGGCCGGCGCGGCGACCAGGTTGGCCCGGTCGGCGCTGCGGCCGAAGGTGAGCACCGGCGGGTGCTCCAGCAGGAAGAGGTGGTCGGTCTCGGGCGGCAGGCTGGCGCGCACCGCCTCGCCAGCTAGGCGCATCAGCGACAGGCCGTCCTGGTACTCGACGCGACCGAGCCGGTGGAGTTGCAGCGACCTCACGCCTTCTTGTCCGCCATGTCTGCCCTGGCAGGCCGCTCCGGCCGGTTGAGAGCGTGGATGGCCTCGCCCAGGGCCGCCTTGCAGGCCTCCATGAAGGCCTCGGGCAGCGTCGGGTGGGCGTGGACGGTCAGGGCCACGTCCTCGACGTAGGCCCCCATCTCCAGCGCCAGCGCCGCCTCGGCAATCAGATCCGAGGCCTCCGGGCCGCAGATGGTGACGCCGAGCAGCAGCCCGGTCTTCTTGTCTCCCACCACCTTCACGAACCCCTCGGTGTGATCCATGGCGATGGCGCGCCCCAGCGCCGCGAAGGCGAACTTGCCGATCATGGGCTCGTGCCCGGCGGCGCGGGCCTGCTCCTCGGAGAGGCCGACCGCCGCCACCTCCGGGTCGCTGAAGATGGCCGCCGGCATCGCCACCCAGTCCCGCGCGCTCTTCTTGCCGGCGATCGCCTCGGCGGCGATCTCGCCCTCCTTGGAGGCCTTGTGGGCCAGCAGCGGCGGGCCGGAGAGGTCGCCGATGGCGAAGACGCTGGGGGCGCTGGTCCGGTACTGCGCGTCGACCTCGACGAAGCCCTTGGGACCCACCTTGACGCCGGCCGCCTCGAGCCCGAGCCCGTCGGTGACCGGTTTCATGCCGACCGCCACCAGGATCCTGTCGCAGGCGACGGTCTGGACGGCGCCGCCGACCTCGAACCTGACCACCAGCTCCTTTCCCTTCTTCTCGAACCCCCTGGCCATGGCGTTGACGTGGACCGTGGCCTTTCGCTGGCGCAGCCCCTTCTGCACCAGCCGGACCGCCTCGGCGTCGATGCCCGAGAGGATGGTCGGGAGCGCCTCGAGGAAGGTCACCTCGCTGCCGAGCTTGGCGTAGACGGTGCCGAGCTCGAGGCCGATGACGCCGCCCCCGACCACCACCAGCCGCTTCGGCAGCTCGGGCAGGTCGACCGCCTCACGGGCGCTCCAGACCTCCTTGCCGTCGAAGCTGAAGCCGGGGATCTCGATGGAGCGGGCGCCGGTGGCGAGGATGAAGGCCGGGGCCTCGAGGCGCAGCTTCTCGGCGGGAGCAGCCTCGGCGCCGGTCACCTCGATGGCGGTGGGGGAGACGAACCTGGCCGTCCCCTTGATCACCTCGACGCCGTTCCCCTTCTCGAGCTGCCCGACCCCGCCCACCAGCTTCTTGACCACCCCGTTCTTGAACTCGCGCAGCTTGACCAGGTCGACGCGCGGCGAGTCGGCCAGGATGCCGCGCTCGGAAGCCCCGCGGATGTCCTCGACGAGATTGGCGGCGGCGATGAGCGCCTTCGACGGGATGCAGCCCCAGTTGAGGCAGACGCCGCCGAGCGATTCCTTCTCCACCAGCGCCACCTTCTTGCCGAGCTGGGCCAGCGGATGGCGGCCACGTACCCTCCGGGCCCCGCCCCGATCACCACCGCGTCGAACGTCCTGGTTGCCATCTGTTCCTTCTCCTGGTGCCCGGGACGATACACCCGGGATGGACGGTGCGGCTCCGCTCAGACCAGCCGCATGAAGAGCAGCCCCGGCTCCTCGAGATACTTGATCACCTCGTAGCAGAAGGCGGCCGCCTCGTGCCCGTCCACCACCCGGTGGTCGCTGGTGACCGAGATGTGCATGACGTCGCGGATCACGATCTGGCCGTCGCGCACCACCGGCGTCGGCCGCATCCGGTGGATTCCGAGGATGCCGACCTCGGGGTGGTTGAGCACCGGCGTGGCGAACATCCCGCCCAGTGCCCCCAGGTGGTGACCGTGAAGGTCGAGCGGCCGTGGTCCTCGGCGCGGGCCTTCCCAGCCTTGGCGTCGGCCGAGAGCCGGTCGATCTCGCGGGCCAGGTCGACCAGCGAGCGAGCGTCGGCACCCCGGATCACCGGCACCAGCAGCCCCTGCTCGGTGGCGGCGGCGATGCCGATGTCCCAGTGCCTCTTGATGACGATCTCGCCGGCCGCCTCGTCGAGCTCGGCGTTGAGCTTCGGGTGTGTCTGCAGCGCCGCCACCACCGCCTTGACCACGAAGGGCAGGAAGGTGAGCTTGACTCCCTCGGCCTTGGCCCCGGCCGCCAGCCTGTCCTTCAGGCGTACCAGCTCGGTCACGTCGCACTGCTCGACGAAGGTGAAGTGGGCGGCGGTCCGCTTGGAGAGCGCCATCTTCTCGGCGATCTTCTTGCGGATGCCCCGCAGCGGGATGCGCTCGTCGGTGCCGCGAGAGATCCGCGGCAGCGCACGGCGTTCCTGCGCTGGGCCGCCACCCTCCTGGAAGGCCTGCAGGTCCTGCTTGGTGATCCGGCCGCCGTCTCCGCTCCCGGAGACCTGCTGCAGGTCGAGCCCCAACTCACGGGCCAGCGCCCGCACCGCCGGCGTGGCCAGCGCGCGGGTGCCGGCGGGGCGAGGCGGGTTCGCCGCCGGGATCGCTGCTGGGGTCGAGGTCGCGGTCGGGATCCGGGGCACCGCCGGGATCGCCGTCGGGGCCGGGAAAGGAGTCGGCGCAGCGGCTGGGGCCGGTGGCAGGGTCGCGCCCTGCGCGGGTCTCGGGGCCGGCTGCGCCTTCGCGGCCGGGGTGGCGGGGGGGCTCGACGTCGCCGTCGACAGCTCGATCTCGATCAGCGCCGAGTGGACCTTGGCGACCTGCCCCTCCTTCCAGAAGAGCTTCACCACCCTGCCCCGCTTCGGCGACGGGATGGTCACTGTCGCCTTGTCGGTCATCACCTCGACAAGTGGCTGGTCCTCGGCCACCTCGTCGCCCTCGGCGACGAACCACTTCATCACCTCGGCCTCTACGACGCCCTCGCCTATGTCGGGCAGCTCCAGTGTGTAGGACATGGCGGGCCTCGCGGCGGCTAGTAGGTCAGGGTGGCGCGAATCGCCTGCAGGATGCGCGGCGCTCGCGGCAAGTACTCGGCCTCGAGCGTGTACGGGAAGGGCGTGTCGAAGCCGGTGACGCGGGCCACCGGGGCCTCCAGCGAGAGGAAGCATCGCTCCTGGATCAGCGCCGATAGCTCGGCTCCGAAGCCGCAGGTGCGCGGCGCCTCGTGGACCACCACGGCGCGGCCGGTCTTCTTCACCGACCCGGTGATGGCCTCGATGTCGAGCGGCTGGAGCGAGCGCAGGTCGAGCACCTCGACGTCGATCCCCTCGGCCTCGGCCTCGCGCGCCGCCTGATCGGCCTCGTGCCACATGGCGCCCCATGCGATCAGGGTCAGCTGCGAGCCGGCTCGGGTCACCGCCGCCTTGCCGATGGGCACCAGGTACTCGCCCTCGGGCACTTCGCCCTTGGCGGCCCGGTAGACCCGCTTCGGCTCGAAGAAGATCACCGGGTCGGGGTCGCGGATGGCGCTGAGCAGCAGCCCCTTGGCGTCGTAGGGGCCAGAAGGCACCACCACCTTCAGCCCAGGGGTGTGGAGGAAGAGCGCCTCCGGAGACTGCGAGTGGTAGTGGCCGCCCTTGATGCCGCCGCCGTACGGGGTGCGGATGGTGATGGGGCACGGGTACTGCCCGCCGCTGCGGTGCCGGAACTTGGCCACCTCGTTCACGATCTGGTCGAAGGCCGGGAAGATGAAGTCGGCGAACTGGATCTCGGCGACAGGCCGAAGCCCGTAGAGCGCCATGCCGGCGGCGGTGCCGATGATGCCGCCCTCGGCGAGCGGCGTGTCGACCACCCGCATGGCCCCGAACTCCTGCTGCAGCCCGGCGGTGGCCCGGAAGACACCGCCGAAGGCGCCGACGTCCTCGCCCAGCACCACCACCCTGGGATCGCGGCGCATCTCGACGCGGAGGGCGTCGTTGACCGCCTGGATGACGTTCATCACGGGCATGGCGGCACCGGCTCAGCCTTCCACATGGCGGGGGTTGGCGACGCGCGGGTCGGCGTCCATGGCCGCCTTGAGCTCGGCCAGCTGCTCGCGCTGGGCCCAGCCCGGCTCGGCGTAGACGTCCTCGAACATCGACTCCACCGGTGCCTTGGGTGGGAAGGCCTCTGCCTCCTTGAGCGCCACCTGGATCTCGATCCGGACCTGCTCGCGCAGGGCGGCCTCGCCGGCCTCGTCGAGCAGGCCGCGCGCCGCCAGCAGCTTCCGCACCCGCATGATGGGGTCCTTGCGCTTCCAGGGTTCGACCACCTCGGCCGGCCGGTAGGCACGCGGGTCGTCGGAGGTGGAGTGGCCCTCCATCCGGTAGGTGACCAGTTCCAGCAGGGTCGGCCCCTCCCCGGCGGCGGCCCGCTGCCGGGCCCGGCGGGTGGCGCTCCAGACCGCGAGCAGGTCGTTGCCGTCGACCCGCTCGCCGCGCATGCCGTAGCCGATCGCCTTCTGGGCCATGGTCTCGGAGATGGTCTGGCTGGCCGACGGCGTGCTGATGGCCCAGCCGTTGTTGCGGCAGACGAAGATGACCGGGACCTTCATGACCGCGGCGAAGTTGAGGCCGGTGTGGAAGTCGTGGGCGCTGGTCGAGCCGTCCCCGAAGAAGGCGATCGGCACCATGTCGTCGCCCTGGATGCGCGCCGCCCAGGCCGCCCCGACAGCCTGCGTCACCTGGGTGGCGATGGGGGAGCTGATCGAGACGAAGTGGCCCGGCGCCCAGGTCTCATGGCAGGGCATCTGCCGCCCCTTGACGATGTCCCCGGCGTTGCCGAAGAGGTTGGCCATGAAGGTGACCAGCGGCAGGCCGCGCATGAAGGCGGCGCCGTGCTCGCGGTAGGAGGGGAAGATCCAGTCCTGCGGGTGGAGCGCGGCGACGGTGCCGAAGACGGTCGCCTCCTCGCCGATGGCGCCGATGTAGAAGCCGATCCGCCCCTGCCGCTGCAGCGTCACCATCCGCTCGTCGAGCGAGCGCCCCAGCACCATCCAGCGGTAGAGGACCAGCAGCTCGGCCTCGGACATCTCCAGCTCGGCTCCGTCGAGGAGTCGTCCCTCCTCGTCCACCACCCGGTAGACCGGGAACTCCTCGAGGAAGCGGCCCGGCGCCCACTCACGCGCCGTACCGGCGTCGGCGCGGACGGGGGTCTTGCCCGCCTTCCCGCGCTTCACGTCGCCTCCGCCCGGGCCGGCTCGGGGTGCGCCGCCAGCTCGCCGCGCAGGAAGAGTTCGGCCGCCCGGTAGGATGAGCGGACCAGCGGGCCGCTGGCCACGTAGCGGAACCCGAGCGCCAGCCCACGCTGCCGCAGCGCCTCGAACCGCTCCGGAGTGACGAACTCGGCCACCGGCAGGTGCCACTGACTGGGTCGCAGGTACTGTCCAAGCGTCAGGATCTCGGCGCCGTGCGCGCGCAGGTCCCGCATAGTCTCCAGCAGCTCGTCCTCGGTCTCGCCGAGGCCAAGCATGATCGACGACTTGGTCACCACGCCGGGGAACTCGGCCTTCATCCGCGCCAGCACGTCGAGCGTCTGCTGGTAGCTGGCCCTGGCGTCGCGGACCACCGGCGTGAGCCGGCGCACCGTCTCGATGTTGTTGGCGAAGACGTCCGGCGCGGCCCGTCCCACCACCCGGATCGCCTCGAGGTCGCCCTGGAAGTCGGGGGTGAGCACCTCGACCAGCAGCCCGGGGATCGCCTTCAAGCGCCGGATCGCCTCGGCGAAGTGGGCGGCGCCGCCGTCCGGCAGGTCGTCGCGGTTGACGCTGGTGACCACGATGTAGTCGAGCCCGAGCTCGGCGATCGCCTCGGCGAGGTGGCGCGGCTCGTCGGCGTCGAGCGGCGGCGGCGCGGCGGCCGTCTTGACCTGACAGAAGCGGCAGCCGCGGGTGCAGAGATCGCCCATCAGCATCACCGTGGCGGTCCCACCGCCCCAGCACTCACCGACGTTGGGGCAGTGCGCCTCGGCGCAAACGGTGTGCAGCTTGAGGCTCGAAAGGGTCGCCTTGACCTTCTGGTAGCGCTCTCCGCCCGGGACCGGGACCTTGAGCCAGCCGGGCTTCTGGGCCCGGATCGGCAGTCCTTGCGCACGCATGGCGGCGGCCAGCTCCCCGCGGGGGGTCGGCTCCTGTTTGGACCCCAGGAAGGGCGAGCGTGGAGGGCTGGAAGCAGACATTCCTTGGCCGCGACTTATCCGCGACCGACGCCCGGGTCAAGCTCTCGAGGTGCGATGTTATGATGGAAATCGAGCGAGCGTCCCTGCCGGGGCGCGTCATGGCGCGGAGCCGCATGCCCGAACTACCGGTCAACCCAAGTCACGAGCCGGTCCGCATCCTGGTCGTCGACGACGACAGCTCCGCGCGCAACGTCATCGGCCTCCTCCTGCGCGACGAGGGCTACCTGCCGACCCTGGTCGACAGCGCCGAGGCGGCGCTCGAGCTGGCGCGGGCCGGGGAGTACCCGCTGGTCATCACCGACATGAAGTTGCCGGACAAGGACGGCGCCTGGCTGCGCGACCAGCTCCACCAGGCCCGCCCCGAGACGGCCATCATCATGCTGACCGCTAACGGCGACGCCGAGGACGCCGTCGAGTCACTCCACAAGGGCGCCACCGACTACCTGCTCAAGCCGCCCAAGGTGACCGACCTGGTCCGCGCCATCGAGCGGGCCCTCTCTACGCGGCGCCTGGAGCAAGCTCGGCAGCGCTACCATACCAGCCTGGAGCGGCGAGTCCGGGACCGGACCGCCGAGCTGCAGCAGGCGCTCCGCGACCTCGAGACCACTTACTCGACAACGCTCTGGGCGCTGGTGGCGGCGCTCGACGCCCGGGAGCGCGAGCTGAGCAACCACTCGCAGCGGGTGGTCCGCTACACGCTCGCCGTCGCACGCCGGCTCGGCCTGCCGGACCAGGCGCTGCCTGACATCGGCCGCGGCGCCCTGCTCCATGACCTCGGCAAGATCGGCATCACCGACGCCATCCTCCTCAAGCCGGGCCAGCTGACCGACGAGGAGTGGGTGGTGATGAGGACGCATCCGCAGATGGGCTACGACATCTTGAAGGCCATCCCCTTCCTCGGCTCTCCGGCCGACATCGTGCTGGCCCACCAGGAGCGGTTCGACGGCACCGGCTACCCGGGCGGCCTGGCCGGCGAGGCGGTGCCGCTGGGGGCGCGCATCTTCGCCATCGCCGACACCTACGACTCCATAACCTCCGACCGGCCCTACCGGAAGAAGCAGGCGCCCGAGGCGGCTCGCGAGGAGATCCAGCGCTGCTCCGGGACCCAGTTCGACCCGCGCTGCGTCGGGGCCTTCCTCACCGTCACCATCCCCGAGCTGGAGGAGCTGGCCCGGCCCACCACCGAGCAGCCGTTATAGTGATGCCCATCCCCATCCTCCAGGACGCCCAGGGGCGGACCATCAGCTACCTGCGGCTCTCGCTCACCGATCGCTGCAACTTCCGCTGCAGCTACTGCTCGCCGCTGGCCCTGGAGCAGCACGAGGACCCGCTGACCCGCCCCGAGGTGGGGCGTCTGACCGGGATCTTCGCCCGGCTCGGGGTCCGGCGGGTCCGGCTCACCGGCGGCGAGCCGACGCTGCGCCGCGATCTCGTCGAGATCGTGCGCGACGTGGCCGGCTGCGCCGGGATCGAGGAGGTGGCGCTCACCAGCAACGGCCAGGCGCTGGCCGAGCTGGCCGGGCCGCTGCGCGCCGCCGGGGCCTCGCGCATCAACATCTCCCTCGACACCCTCGACCAGGAGCGGCTGGTCGCCCTCTCCGGCCGGGCCGCCTCGCTCCCCCGCATCATCGCCGGAATCGCCGCCGCCGGCGCAGCCGGCTTCGCCTCGGTGAAGCTCAACGTGGTGGTGATGCGGGGCGTGAACGACGGGGAGCTGGGCCAACTGGCCCGGTTCGGCTGGAGCCACGGCGCCATCGTGCGCTTCATCGAGCTGATGCCGTTCGGGCAGGGCGTGCCGGTCCCGCTGGCCGAGGTGCGGCGGCTCCTCACCGACCAGGGGGTGCGGCTGGAGCCGGACGCCTCCCGCGGCTGGGGGCCGGCCTCGCACATGCGTGGCTTCGGCGACGGAGCGCCGCCACAGGGCGGACTGCTCGGCTTCATCGGCGCCATGACCGAGAACTTCTGCGAGGGGTGCAACCGGGTGCGCGTCGCCGCCGATGGATCGCTGCGCGCCTGCCTGGGCGGGCGGGCGCAGGTTTCGTTGAAGGCGCTGCTGCGGGACGGCTCAGCGGACCAGGCGATCGGCGCCGCCATCGTGCAGGCACTGGCGCTGAAGCACGAGCGCCACGAGATGGGCGCCGCCGGGACCACGCTGCTGCCGATGGTGGGGACGGGGGGGTAGGAGGCGGCGGCCAGCCTGAGATCCACCCAGCGGCGGCGCAGGACCCTACGCTGCCCGGTGAGGGCGGTGTGGGCTCTCCTTCAGCACGAAGTCCTCGCTGGGCGCGACGGCGGCGAGGAGCTCGAACAGCTTCTCGACGGTTGGCACGCTCCGCCCCTGTTCGTAGCGGGCATAGGCCGTCTTCGAGCGAGCGCCCAGGCGCCGAGCCACCTCGGAGAGCGAGAGGCCATGCTTGTCCCGCTGGCGCCGGAGCATGGCGGCCACCAGCGCGGCCGCGTCCGGGGTTCCAATCTCGAACTCGCCCTTCGAGCCGGGATACACACGTACCTCGAAGCCCTTCTTGTCGGACATGGTCGCGACGAGGTCCGCGACCATGTGGAAGGCCTCCGGACGGGTGCGCCCCTGGGTCATGGCGTCGAGCATGGGCACCTCGACGAGCCAGCGCCTTCCTTCCTTCCAGATTCGCCCTGCCAGCCTCATGACTCGCTCCCCGTCTTCGACTCGGCCTTCTTCAGGATCTTCCGCGCCAGGTTCTCGTTGAACTCGGCGTGCCGCGGCACGCACTCGAGCCGCTCGCCGTCCGTCCAGACGTCGTGGCTGCCTCCGTGCCGCGGGAGGGACCAGCCAAGCGCCCGCAGGCGGCCTTCCACTTCGCGGCGCTTGATAGCGGCCACCGTACACGTAATAGTGTACGATGGTCAAGGCAGGCACGAAGCCTCACCCTTGGGCGGGTGCGGTAGGTGGTCGCCACCACGCTCCCCTGCATGTCCCGGTGGTAGTAGAGCACCTCGCTCACCGCGTCGGTCCCCGCACCCGCCGCCGCCCGGATGCTCGCCACCCTCCCCCCGGCCACATGCACGTGGGCCGCCACCTTGACCGTCCCGGGGAAGGGAGTGCAGCGGGACGCCAGCGGGATGAGGACCGTGTCGATCCCGGTGCAGCCGGCCGCCACCGTCGCCGTCACCGTACCCACCGCCCCCACGTACCAGGTCCCCTGCGTCCCCAGCTTCCGGAAGACCGGCTCTCCCGTCGGCGCGTACTCCAGGATCTCCGAGACCACCCCGTTGCGCCGGACCTGCGTCAGCCGGTCGAGCGGGTCGTGCACGAACCCTTCCACCTCCGGCCCGCCAGCCGCCCGGCTCGACGCCCTCCCGGCGTGGTCGTAGGAGATGGTCGCGCTCAAGGCGCCGGTCAGCGTCGTGGCCCGGTCCCCC
>JANPOM010000109.1:0-8769 GCA_031427995.1 Anaeromyxobacter sp.
CCGCATCATCCACCCGGCCGAGGCGGTCGCCTTCTTCCCGCTGCTGCTGGTGGACGCCAACGGGGCCATCGCCCTGTCGCGGGGCCGCCAGCTCCCCCGCCCCGGGGAGGCCAACGGACTCTGGCGGGTGGTCGGCCCGGACGGCGCCCTGGTGGCGGTCGGCGAGGTGCTGGCGGGGCGGCTGCGGCCGGTCCGGGTCATCACCGCGCCGGTGCTGCCTCCCACACCCGGAACCCACGGCCGGCCCGGACGTTGACACCCCCCTGTCGATGACATAAACACGCGCCTTCACGGCCGTTCACGGCCGCCCGCGGCGCACGCCTTCGCCCCCGCGGCGGTGACCGGTCCACTCGAAAGGAAACACCTATGGCGATGGTGCAGGAGAAGAAGACCGAACTGGTGCAGAAGTACCGGACCCACGAGAAGGACACCGGTTCTCCGGAGGTGCAGGTGGCGCTGCTGAGCGAGCGCATCAACTACCTGACCGAGCACTTCAAGACCCACAAGAAGGACCACCACAGCCGGCGCGGGCTCCTCAAGCTCGTCGGCCAGCGGCGGCGGCTCCTCGACTACCTCCGCAAGATCGATCAGAACCGCTACAAGGTCCTGATCGAGAGCCTCGGTATCCGCAAGTAGCAGCGAGCCGTGCAGCGCCCCGGGCCGGTCTGGACGGGGCGCTCGCGCTGGCCGGCCATGGGGCCGGCGGCGCATCCGACAGCCCCAATCCACGGGCCGCGGGGAACCTGCAGGCGCCTCCGTTTCCGACTGGGCCGCCTCTCCACGGAGAGGCGGTGAAGTGAGGAACAGAGGCACCTCTTCAAAGGCCCCCGGCCCCACGAACGAAAGGTGCACATGACTCCGTTCCAGGTCACCGCCCGCGTGGGCGACAAGGACATCATCCTCGAGACCGGCAAGGTCGCGAAGCAGGCGCACGGCTCGATCTGGGCTCGCATGGGCGAGTCGATCGTGCTGATCACGGTGGTCTCGGCGGCCGAGAAGAAGGAGGGGATCGACTTCTTCCCCCTCACCGTCGACTACCAGGAGAAGCTCTACGCCGCCGGCCGCATCCCGGGCAGCTACTTCAAGCGCGAGGGCCGGCTAACCGAGCGCGAGACCCTCACCTCCCGCATCATCGACCGCTCCTGCCGGCCCCTCTTCCCCGAGGGCTACGCCAACGAGACCCAGATCATCGCCACGGTGGTCTCCTTCGACCAGGAGAACGATCCCGACGTGCTGGCGCTGACCGGGGCCTCGGCGGCCCTGCAGTGCTCCGACGTGCCCTTCGCCGGGCCCTTCGCCGGCGTCCGCGTCGGCCGCGTCAACGGGCAGTTCGTCGCCAACCCGACCCTGGCCCAGCGGGCCGAGGCCGACCTCGACGTCATCATGGCCGCCTCGCGCGACGCCATCACCATGGTGGAGGGCGGAGCCCGGGAGATCACCGAGGCGGTCATGATCGACGCGCTCATCTTCGGGCACGCCGCCGTCCAGCCGCTGCTCGACGCCCAGCTCGAGCTCCACAAGAAGTCTGGCAACAAGCAGAAGAAGTCCTTCGAGGCCCCCAAATCGGACCAGGCGCTCAAGGGCAAGGTCAAGTCGCTCACCTGGGACAAGGTGAAGCAGGCCTACGGCCGCAACGAGAAGCACGACCGCTATGGCCGGCTCTCCGAGATCAAGAAGGAGCTGCTGGCGGCCCTGAAGGAAGAGGCTTCCGGCGATGCCGCCAAGCTCGCCTCGATCGCCATCCGCGAGAAGGAGATCAAGGGCTACTACGAGGACGTGAAGTACGAGTACATGCGCAAGATGATCACCGACGAGGGCAAGCGGATCGGCGGCCGCGGCATGGCCGACATCCGCCAGATCACCTGCGAGGTGGGGCTGCTGCCCCGCGTCCATGGCTCGGCCCTCTTCACCCGCGGCGAGACCCAGGCCCTGGTGGGCGCCACCCTCGGCACCGCCACCGACGATCAGCGCATCGAGGGGCTGACCGGCATGACCTACAAGCGGTTCATGCTCCACTACAACTTCCCGCCCTTCTCGGTGGGCGAGGCCAAGTTCCTGCGCGGCCCGGGACGCCGCGAGATCGGGCACGGCGTGCTGGCCGAGCGCGCCTTCAAGGCCGTCCTGCCGGAGGACGCCAGCTGGCCCTACGTGATCCGGCTGGTCTCCGACATCATGGAGTCGAACGGCTCCTCGTCGATGGCCTCGGTCTGCGGCGGCTGCCTCGCGCTGATGGACGCCGGCGTGCCCATCAAGGCCCCGGTGGCCGGCATCGCCATGGGGCTGATCAAGGAGGGCGAGAAGATCGCCATCCTCTCCGACATCCTCGGTGACGAGGACCACCTCGGCGACATGGACTTCAAGGTCTGCGGCACCGACGCCGGCATCACCTCGATCCAGATGGACATCAAGATCGGCGGCGTCACCCGCGAGATCCTGGAGAAGGCGCTCAACCAGGCCGCCGCGGGCCGAAAGCACATCCTGGCCGAGATGAAGAAGACCATCGCCGTCCCGCGCGATGACGTCAGCAAGTACGCGCCGCGCATCACCAACATCAAGATCCGGCCGGAGTTCATCAAGAACGTCATCGGACCGGGCGGCAAGGTCATCAAGGACATCACCGCCCGCACCGGCTGCTCCATCAACGTGTCGGACGACGGCACCATCGCCATCGCCAGCTCCGACCCGTTGAAGGTCGAGGCCGCCATCAAGATGATCAAGAGCCTCACCGCCGAGGCCGAGGTCGGCAAGATCTACACCGGCACCGTACGCAAGATCGTCGAGTTCGGCGCCTTCGTGGAGATCTTCCCGGGCACCGACGGACTGGTCCACATCTCCGAGCTCTCCGACAAGCGCGTCAAGGCGGTCTCCGACGTGCTGGCCGAGGGCGACGAGGTGATGGTCAAGGTGGTCTCGGTCGACCGGGCCGGCAAGATCAGGCTCTCCCGCAAGGAGGCGCTGGCCGAGCTGGCCGGCAAGGCTCCGGCGGTTCCGGCTCCGGCTCCAGCTCCGGCTGGCGAGACCCCCAAGGCCTAGTTCCGCGACCACGGTCCCGGGGAGGCCCTTGAGAGGGCACCCGGAGCGCCGCGGAGGCTTCACGGGGGCGGCGGCCGAGCAGGCGCCGCCCCGTTTCGTTTCTCGGTGAGGACGCCATGGCGGGAACGCTGGAGCTGAAGGTGACCAGGGTGGGGGAGCGCGGGGCGGCGCTGCTGCTGCCGCGTTACGAGACGGCCTTCGCGGCGGGGCTCGACCTGAGGGCCGACGAGCCGGTGGCGCTCGCTCCCGGCCAGCGGGCGCTGGTGCCGACCGGGCTGGCGCTGGAGATCCCCCCAGGGCACGAGGGGCAGGTGCGCCCCCGCTCCGGGCTGGCGGCGCGCCACGGGGTGACCATCCTGAACACCCCGGGGACCATCGACTCGGACTATCGTGGCGAGGTGAAGGTGATCCTGGTGAACCTGGGGCAGGAGCCGGTGCGGTTCGAGCGGGGCGAGCGGATCGCCCAGCTGGTGATCGCGCCGGTTACCCGGGTGACCCTGCAGGTGGCGGAGGCGCTCGGCGAGACCGGGCGCGGGCCCGGCGGCTTCGGCTCGACCGGGCGGTGACTACTACAGCGGCCAGCCTCGCCGCATGAGGAGACGACATGATCCCGCGCTACACCCGCGCCGAGATGGGGCGCATCTGGACCAGCGAGCGGCGCTACCGGATCTGGCTCGACGTCGAGATGCTGGCCTGCGAGGCGATGGTCCAGCTTGGCGAGGTGCCGGCCGCGGACCACGCCGCGCTTCGCGCCATCTTCGACGGCTACCAGCTGAGCGCCGCCGACGTGGAGCGGATCGAGGAGATCGAGAAGACCGTCAAGCACGACGTCATCGCCTTCCTCACCTGGGCCGAGGAGAAGGGCGGACCGCAGGCCCGCCACCTCCACAAGGGGATGACCTCCTCCGACGTGCTCGACACCACGCTGGCGGTGCAGCTCGCCGAGGCCACCGCCCTACTGCTGTCAGGAATCGACCGGGTGCAGGCGGCCGTGAAGAGGCGGGCCCTGGAGCACAAGCGAACCCCCATGGTGGGACGCAGCCACGGCATCCACGCCGAGCCCATCACCTTCGGGCTCAAGCTGGCCGGCTGGTACGACGCCTGGAGCCGGCGACGGACCGCGCTGGTGGCGGCCGGGAAGACCGTGGCGGTCGGGAAGATCTCCGGCGCGGTCGGGACCTTCGCCAACGTCGACCCGCGCGTCGAGGCCCACGTCATGAAGCAGCTCGGGCTGGCTGGTGCCGAGGCTGCGGCCAGCCAGGTGGTCAACCGTGACCGGCACGCCGAGTACTTCGCCGCGCTGGCGCTCTGCGGCGCCACCCTGGAGCAGCACGCCACCGAGGTGCGCCACCTGCAACGCACCGAGGTGCGCGAGGCCGAGGAGCCGTTCACGGCCGGGCAGAAGGGCTCGTCGGCCATGCCGCACAAGCGCAACCCCATCCTCTCGGAGAACCTGACCGGGATGGCGCGCCTGCTGCGCGGCTGGGCGCTGGCGGCCTTCGAGGACGTGGCGCTCTGGCACGAGCGCGACATCAGCCACTCCTCGGTGGAGCGGGTCATCGCCCCCGACGCCACCATCGCCCTCGACTTCTCGCTGCAGCGCTTCGCCGGGATGATCGAGAACCTGCGCGTCTACCCGGCGCGCATGCAGGAGAACCTCGACCAGACGGGCGGCCTCTACGAGGCGCAGCGGGTGCTGCTGGCGCTGGTGGAGAAGGGGGTGGCTCGCCAGCAAGGCTACCTCCTGGTGCAGCGCAACGCCATGAGGGTCTGGGAGGAGAAGGTAGACTTCCGCGCCGCGCTCAAGGCCGACCCCGAGGTCGCCAAGCTGCTCAGCGCGGCCGAGATCGACGGCTGCTTCGCGCTCGAGTACCACCTGAAGCACGTCGACACCATCTTCGCGCGGGTCTTCGGGGCCTAGTGCCCTGGCTGGGATCAGGTCAGCCAGCCGCGGCGGCGGAAGAACAGGTACATCGTCGCCGGCACCGCCACCATGGCGGCCATCACCAGCGGTACCGCCACCGAGGCCGGCAGGATCTCCAGGTTCATCCCGAAGAAGCCGGCCACGAAGTTGAGCGGCAGGAAGATGGTGGCGATGAGGGTGAGCCGGGTCGTCACCATGGTGAGCCGGTTGTTGGCCTGTGACAGCAACGTCTCCATGGTCGAGGCCAGCAGCTCGCGGCCGGTGTCGATCTCCTCGGAGAGCCGCACCAGGTGGTCGACCACGTCGCGGAAGTAGACGGCGGTCTGCTCGCTCACCAGCCCCTGCCCGGGGCGGGAGAGGGCGGCGAAGAGCTCGCGCTGCGGACCGACCCGCCGGCGCATCAAGGTGTGCTGGCGGCGGGCCAGCATGATCCGCTCGGCCACGTTTGGTCCGGGCCCACCCGAGGTGACCTCCTCGGCCAGCGACTCGGCGTCGTCGCTCAGGTGGTCGACCAGGGCGAAGTGAAGGTCGGAGATGGCGTCGTGGATCAGGTAGAGGACGAAGTCGGGCCCGTGCGCCAGCAGCCCCGGCTCGGAGGCGCAGCGGGTGAAGACGGCGTCGACCTCGGCGATGAGCGCCGAGTGGACCGTGACCAGCACCTCGGCGGCCAGGAAGGCAGAGAGCTCGGCGGCCTCCAGACCGGAGTCGTCCGGGGTCGGCGAGAGCCGGTGGACCACCGTGAAGAGGACCCCGGGGTAGAGCTCCAGCTTGGCCCGCTGGTCCTCGTGGAGGCAGTCCTCCAGCGCCAGCGGGTGGAAGTGGAAGCGCTCGGCCAGGAAGGCCAGCCCCTCCGGCGTGGGGGCCAAGTCGATCCAGAGCCTGGCGCCGGGCCCGGCCAGCTCGGCCCCGCCCGAGCGGAGTTCGTTCCCTTCAAGCCGCAGCACCCGCATGCCGTCGCTCCCCCCCGTGGGGCGCACCGGAAAGCGGCGCCGCCGCGCCGCAGCCTACCCCAGCGCCGTGAAGTAAGGACGGCGCGTCACGTCGCCGGCGTGGACCGCCTTCAAGGGACCCCAGGCCGGGTTGCGCCGGTGCATGGCCGCCAGCATCGACACCAGCCGCGGCTGCAGCGTCGAGGGATCGACCCCACCCACCGCCAGCGTCACCGCCGCCGCCACCGCGTGGGCGGCGTAGTCGCCCTGCTGCAGGGCCTTGCTCACCGTGCCGGAGCCGCGCAGCACCGCCCCGAGCCGCCCCACCACCGCGTCGTCGCGGTCGCGCCAGGTCTGGATCTCGCCGAGCGCATGTCCCTCCAGCGTCCGCATGGGAGTGGAAGCGACCGCCCGGGCCGCGGTGGCGGCCGAGCCGCGGGCCTCGGCGAGCGAGACCTCGCGCCGGGAGAGGCGGATCACCTGGGCGTCGAGCTGGGCCTCGCGCTCGACGGCGGCGGCCCAGGCGACGGAGCCGCCGAAGGGGAGGGTGCGGATGGTGGCGGCGGCCAGGAAGCCGCGCACCACGTCGGCCGGATGCTCGTCGTCCGCCGCCCCCTCGCTCTGGAGCCGGGACCCGGAGCCGGTGGCGAGCCGGAAGCCGCGCAGCGTGGCCAGCAGGCCGAAGCCGGCGGCCGGCCCCATGTTGAGGATGCCGAGCACGTCGGAGGCGGTCTCGTCGATCCGGTCGGCCCAGTAGCCGGCCAACGAGGTCAGCCCGGCTTCGCGCAGCGAGCGCCGGACCGCGTCGGCCAGCTCCGACTTGAGGCCGCGGTCGGCGCCGAGGATGTCGTGTCCGGCGGTCTCGTGTCCCAACGCAGCCCAGACGCAGAGGCCGCGGCGGGCGTTGCCGGGCGGGAGGCTGACCAGCCCGGCGGTGGCGCCGAGGGCGGCGGTCGCCTCGGGCGGCCAGGTGTAGGGGCCGTCGGCGGGGCAGCCATACTTGACGAGCGGCGCCAGCACGCTCCGCTCCGGCAACTTCACGCCGCGCCGGTCCTCGGCCGAGAGGAAGCCGTCGTAGAGGTCGCTCACCACCTCCTGGAAGGCGTCGGTGGCGTCGTCGGCGCCGGCCTGCAGGACCGCCTGGGCGGCGTCGAGCAGCAGCGCGCCGGAGCCGACCCGATCCGGGTCGGCGCCGAGCAGCCTCTTCAAGCCCTTGGGGCCGAGCCGATCGAGGGTGGTGAGCAGTGGGGTGGCCACCGCCTCCTGGTAGGCGTGCGGCAGGTTGGGCTTGGCCCGGACCAGCGCGGCGCGCAGCGGCGCGAAGGCGGTCAGGTCGCGGGGGCCCGGGTCCGGGTCGGCAAAGGCGCGGGCCACGTCCTGGACGCAGGCCTCGAGGTTGGAGAGGTTGCCGGCGCCCGCGGGCGGGGCCGCGTCGGGGGTGCGCTTCGAGGCCATGTGGGGGTCCTCCCGGGTGGTTCCTGGAAGGCTACACGGGTCGTGTGGGCTGCACCAGCGCGGCGCAGGCCGCGCGGCTTCAGGAGCGCAGGCCGGCCACCAGCAGCAGCAGTGAGAGCGTGCTTGAGGCCACCAGCCCCCAGCCGAGGGTGCGGAGCTGGCGGGCGCTGAAGGGGAGTAGGCAGACCAGCAGCGAGAGCAGCGCGGTCGGCGCCACGGCCATCCCGACCACCGGGCCGAGGCCGAGGAGCCAGGCCAGCGCTGGGCCGCCGGCGCCGATCAGCACCACCGCCAGGCCGTTGCGCAGCCCCAGCTCGACCGTCCCCTTGGAGAGCGACCGTGCCAGCACCACCCGGACGGCGAAGACCGAGGTGGCGAAGGCGAGCACCCAGGTGACGGTGGCCGCCGCCGCCACCCCGAGCGGCGCTCCGGCCGCCAGCGCCACGGCAAATCCGGAGGAGGCCAGGGCCGAGACCACGGTCAGCTCGCCGGGGATGGTCCGCTCCAGCTTCATCAGCACCAAGCCGGCCACCGAGGCGGTGAGCGCCAGCGGCAGGATCAGGGCCCAGCGAACCAGCGCCGGGGCCAGCCAGAGCCCGGCCAGACCGCTCAACGAGGCGCCCACCAGGAGCAGCCCGGCCCAGCGGCGGGCCCGGGGGCCGGCCTCTTCACTGGCCCGGAAGCCGCGGTGGCCCATCAGCACCAGCGCCGGCTCATGGGCCAGGAAGCCAAGCACCGTCGCAGCCGTCAGCAGCAGCGCCGCCGGCGTGAGGCCAGCCACCAGCAGCGCCGAGAGCAGCGGCATGGCCAGCTGCCCCCAGGCGCCGTGCTCCTGGGGCATGAGCGAGCGCTGGCGGGGGACCGGCCTGGAGGATTCGGCCGGGTCGGCGGGAGGGGTCGGCATGGGCGCGTCAGATGGCAGAAACCGGGCTGGAGAGGGACAAGTCCCGAGGCGGCTCACGCCAGCCGGGCCCCGCTCCGTCGCGCCACCAGCGTGGCCCCGAGCGCCTCGAGCCGCGCCAGCACCCCAGCCGCGACCTGCCTGGCGTCGTGGGCGGCGGCCGCGGCGTCGACCCGGGCCCGCAGCGCCGCCGGGAGGCGGGCCTCGGCCATGGGGTAGAGGATGCCGTCCTCCTTCTGGATGTGGGCGCGCAGCAGGTCGGCGTAGCCGAGCGCGGCGGCGTGGAGCCGCTCCCGGTCGGTGGCGGACCAGGGGGCCGGGGTGAGCGCCACCTCGGCCAGCACGCCGACGTGCTGCCGTCCCTCGGCATGGTCCTGGAGCATCATGCCGATGGGTCCGCTGTCGCGGGAGAAGCCGGCCTCGACCATGGCGACGAAGAGCAGGTCCTCCTCCTTGGCGTGGTGGTGAGCGTCGGCGAACTCGCGGATGAAGGTGACGAACTGGCCCAGCTCGGCCGCATCGCCGCC